>NZ_JAOEJT010000010.1:0-245695 GCF_025447575.1 Pseudomonas sp. B2M1-30
AAAAGCGGTACTCGAGCTAACGCTCATTGTGTTGAGTGGTGAAGGGCGGAGGTGGACGGCTTTTGCTTTTGCTTTTGTGGGAGTGGGCTTGCCCGTGGAGGCGGCCTTCGGGCCGACCGGGTTTTGGTGGGTGTACATATTCTTTGCTGCCGCTGTGGTCAGCCCCCTCTGCCTCCGGGCGGTACGACGTTTCGGGAGGGCTAGGCGGGCGGCGTTCCGATGAGGGGCTTTTGGTTTTGGTTTTTCAGGTATTGAGGCTTTTCAAACCGCAATAAAAAAGGCGCGATCCCCACGGATCGCGCCTTTTTCATTGCGGGGGTCTATCAGCTGCTCAATGCCTTGGACGCCAGCCAGAACAGCCCGGCAGACAATGCCACGGTCGCCGGCAGGGTCAGGACCCAGGCCAGCAGGATGGTGCGCACGGTGCCGCCTTGCAGGCCGCTTTTGTTGGCGACCATGGTGCCGGCCACGCCCGAGGAGAGGACGTGGGTGGTGGAGACTGGCAGGCTGAAGATGTTGGCCATGCCGATCAGGCTCGCCGTGGTGATCTGCGCCGACATGCCCTGGGAGTAGGTCATGCCTTGCTTGCCGATTTTCTCGCCGATGGTCAGTACCACGCGTTTCCAGCCGACCATGGTGCCCAGGCCCAGGGCCAGGGCGACCGCCAGAATCACCCAGAACGGGGCGTATTCGGTGGTGGTGGTCAGGTCTTTGCGCAATTTGTCCAGGTCAGCCTTTTCACGGGTCGCGAGGCCTGGCAGCTTGCTGACTTTCTTCGCGGTGTCGTCCAGGCAGAGCAGGTAGCGACGCACTTCGATACGGCTTTCCGACGACAGCGAATGGTAGTCCGCAACGCCTTTGAGGGTGTCGAGCAGGGCGGTGATGGTCGGTTCGGTCTGTTGCGGGTTGCAACGGAATTTCTCCGGCAGATCACCTTCCACGCTTTTGCCCAGTGCCAGGAACTCGCCCAGGGTATCGGCGTTGCGCTTGTAGAACTGGCTCAGGTGCAGGGTCGCGTCGCGGGTGCGTTCGATCTGGTAAGTCGTGCTGTTCAGGTCGAGTACGAACTGTGCAGGGACGATACCGATCAGCACCAGCATGATCAGGCCGATGCCTTTCTGGCCGTCGTTGGAGCCGTGTACGAAGCTCACGGCCATGGCCGAGATCACCAGCACCAGACGGTTCCAGAAAGGTGGGTGCTTCTTGTCGTCGATCTTGCGGCGCTGCTCCGGCGTCTTGTGCATCTTCGACAGCGGGCGCCACCATTTCAGGCCGATCAGGATCAGCGCGGCGATCAGGAAACCGGCCATGGGCGAGAACACCAGCGAGGCACCGATATCGATCGCTTTCTGCCAGTTGACCCCGTCGGCCAACGGAATGTCGTTGATCAGGGCGTTGGCCAGGCCGACACCGAGGATCGAACCGATCAGCGTGTGGGAACTGGAGGCCGGGATACCGAAGTACCAGGTGCCCAGGTTCCAGGCGATTGCCGCTGCGAGCAACGAGAACACCATCGCCAGACCATGGCCGGTGTTCACATTGATCAGCAGTTCCACCGGCAGCAAGTGAACGATGGCATACGCCACGCCAACGCCGCCCAGCAGTACGCCGAGGAAGTTGAACACACCGGAAAAGAACACCGCCAGGTGAGGCGGCATGGCTTTGGTGTAGATAACAGTGGCTACCGCGTTAGCGGTGTCATGAAATCCATTGATGAACTCGAAAGCGAGGACAAACGTCAGGGCGAGCAAGAGGCTCACAAGCACCCAAGCATCCAGTCCGCTGAATAAATCGATCATGAAGGTTTTCTGGCCCGGTCATAAGGGGGCGCGATTATGCCAGAAAAGAGTGGAAATCGATGCCCTACCTGCTCATCGGTAACACTCTTCAACGAAATAATTTGTGGCAAGCCGTAACCCCCGAGTGTTTTGCTGGGTTTTACAAGCTGTTGATTTGTCTGAAAAAATAGACAAGCGGTCAGGGTTTTTCCAGCCGTGCGGGTTGCTCAAACGGCTGTGTGAAATATCTCTGAAACGTGTCAGACCAGTACCAATTCCACGTAGGAAGGTAGAGCTGGCCGCTGCCCGCGGGTAGCGGGCGCGCAAGGCATCGTCACCGCACCGTGCTTTTAACCGGTGTGGACGTCAACCCTCGAAAAACTCAAGGCTTCAAGCTCATGGCTCTTCGGCTTTGAGTTCCTTTTCCATTTTTTGCAGTTCTTGCTGGAAGACCTGATCCTGAACGGTGGCGCGTTTACGCCATGGCTTGCGTTCCGGTTCGGGTTGGGCGGCGTAGGTGGTGACTTCTCCGCCGTAAACTTCCTTGTAACGTTGTTCCTGGCGCTCAAGTTCCGCGCGCAGTTCGTCTTTCGTCACAGTGATACCTGTTTGAGTTGAGATAAATGTCTGGTGAAACGCACGGCAACGAATCAACGAGCGCATCTGTCGACCACGGATGCCTGAATTGGCACCGGGTTATCGGCAGAGCGATCAAGACTTCCATGTTGCAGGCGGCTACGGCACCAGATTAAAACTGACGCAGCATCAGTTTCCTGTTTCAGCGAGCGCGCTGGCGGTGCATGGGTAATGAGCATCAGGCGCTTGCCGGGGCCGGCGGCGATGAATATCGCGTCGGCGGGTGGCACCGTCGGCAAGTAAGAAAATGCGGCGCCACTGAGGTGCATTATAGCCATCGAATCGAGAATGACTATCTTTGAAAATTCAAAAGCAGTTCTGAATGTGTGATTGTTTTGTTACTCGCATGTTTTACCCGTAGTTGCAGTCCGAGTGATCCTTTTGTTGAAGAGTGCTGTGTTTCTGACGTCATTTAGTCGATCAACTTAGACAGGCTTTCGAGCGTTCACCAAGTTGGCGGATACAAGCTTGCGGCGCGTTGCGGGCGATTGCGATTATCGGTCGGCGGTTCGATAATCGCCCAATGTTGGCGGTCCGGCGCTTGTGCAAGTGCTCGCGAGCCGCTTGTATAGCTCGCTGATTCGCGCCGGAAAAAAGGACCCGCCATGAACGATCAAATGCGCAACTCTTTCACCTCTGTGGCGCCGCCGATCGTCGCCTCGCCCGCCAAGCGGATCCAGGCGCTGACCGGCGATCCGGACTTCATGACCTCCCTGGCCCGTGGCCTGGCGGTGGTGCAAGCCTTTCAGGAGCGCAAGCGTCACCTGACCATCGCCCAGATCAGCCACCGCACCGAAATCCCTCGCGCGGCGGTGCGCCGTTGCCTGCACACGCTGATCAAACTCGGCTACGCCACCACCGACGGCCGTACTTATTCGCTGTTGCCGAAAGTGCTGACCCTCGGTCACGCCTATCTGTCCTCGACGCCGTTGGCGGTGTCGGCCCAGCCGTATCTCGATCGCATGAGCGAGCAATTGCACGAAGCCTGCAACATGGCCACGCTCGAAGGCGACGACATTCTCTACATCGCCCGTTCGGCCACCACGCAACGGCTGATCTCGGTGGACCTCTCGGTCGGCGGTCGCCTGCCGGCGTATTGCACGTCCATGGGCCGAATTCTCTTGGCGGCGCTGGATGACACATCACTGGGCGAATACCTCGACCACGCGGAACTGGTCGCCAAGACCAGCCGCACGATCCACACCCCCGAGGCCTTGCTTGAATGTCTGCAGCAAGTGCGACAGCAGGGCTGGTGCATCGTCGACCAGGAACTGGAGCAGGGCCTGCGTTCGATTGCGGTGCCGGTGTATGACGCTTCCGGTCAGGTGGTGGCGGCGCTCAACGTCAGCACCCATGCCGGTCGGGTCAGCCGCAGCGAGCTGGAACAACGCTTTTTGCCGGGCATGCTGAGCGCCAGTCGCGACCTCAGCGCGCAGTTGTTTGCGTAAGGAAGCTGTTCGATAAACGCACAGAGTTGCGTTTATCGAATTGACGCTAAAACCCCCGGATCATTAATGTCGCGGCAGCGTCATCCGGCGCTGGCCAAGCAAGGTCAGGCCGGTTCGGCGACTTCCATAATAATGACAAGAGGCAACTTCTCATGCGCATGTCCCCCGACTGTCGCCACTCCCGCCCGTGTTGTCGCTAACGGGCAACGCCTGACTCAAGCCTTCTATTCTTGTGACCGTGCCGCTTCCCGGCCGGCCGCCGTTCGACTGCGTTTTTTTGCGTGGAATAAAAATAATGAACCAGCCTCAGTCCGCCGTAGGTAACTGCCTGGACGTGCAGTCCTTCATCAACGCCCAACCGATCTCGCGCTATCAGTGGCGGGTGGTGATCCTGTGTTTCCTGATTGTGTTCCTCGATGGCCTCGATACGGCGGCCATGGGGTTTATTGCGCCGGCGCTGTCCCAGGACTGGGGCATCGACCGCGCCAGCCTCGGCCCGGTGATGAGCGCCGCGCTGATCGGCATGGTCTTCGGCGCACTGGGTTCCGGGCCATTGGCTGACCGCTTCGGGCGAAAAGTCGTATTGGTCGGTGCGGTGCTGCTGTTCGGTGCCTTCAGCCTGGCGTCGGCCTACAGCAGCAATGTCGAGCAATTGCTGGTGCTGCGTTTCCTCACGGGCCTTGGCTTGGGCGCCGGCATGCCGAACGCCACCACGCTGCTGTCGGAATACACCCCGGAGCGCAAGAAATCGCTGCTGGTGACCAGCATGTTCTGTGGTTTCAATCTGGGCATGGCCGGCGGCGGGTTCATCTCGGCCAAACTGATCCCGGCGTTCGGCTGGCACAGCCTGCTGCTGATCGGCGGAATCCTGCCGTTGATCCTCGCCGTGGTGTTGCTGCTCTGGCTGCCGGAGTCGGCGCGTTATCTGGTGGTGCGCAACCGTGGCACCGACAAGGTTCGCCAGACCCTCGCGCCGATCGACCCGGCCATCGTCGCCCAAGCCTCGAGCTTCAGCGTGCCGGAACAGAAAACCGTCAAGGCGCGCAACGTGTTCGCGGTGATTTTCTCCGGCACCTACAGCGCCGGCACCCTGTTGCTGTGGCTGACTTACTTCATGGGCCTGGTGATCGTGTACCTGCTGACCAGTTGGCTGCCGACACTGATGCGTGACAGTGGCGCGAGCATGGAACAGTCGGCGTTTATCGGCGCGCTGTTCCAGTTCGGCGGGGTGTTGAGTGCGGTCGGCGTAGGCTGGGCGATGGACCGGTTCAATCCGCACAAGGTCATCGGCACTTTCTACCTGTTGGCCGGGGTGTTTGCCTACGCGGTGGGGCAGAGCCTGGGCAGCATGACATTACTGGCGACGCTGGTGCTGCTGGCCGGCATGTGCGTCAACGGCGCGCAATCGGCAATGCCTTCGCTGGCGGCGCGGTTCTACCCGACCCAGGGCCGGGCGACCGGTGTTTCGTGGATGCTGGGGATTGGCCGCTTCGGCGCGATTCTCGGGGCGTGGATGGGTGCGACCTTGCTGGGGCTGGGCTGGAACTTCGAGCAAGTGCTGACGGCATTGGTGATTCCGGCGGCACTGGCCACCACCGCCGTGGTGATCAAGGGGCTGGTCAGCCATGCGGATGCGACTTGAGTTCAGTCTTCTGAATCTTCGCTGAAGGTTCTGGCCTTTTCGCGGGCAAGCTCTCTGCCACGGAATCTCCGTCGTTTCTGTGGCAGAGGGCTTGCCCGCGAAGCATTTGAGGCTGATTGTTAGCTGGATAACAATCTGTTCGATAAACGAACACTCAGTCGATTATCGGATTGTTTGGCGATTTTCAGCGGCTTAATCTGCAGTGACTCCGGCGCAGAACCTCGCGCCTTTTTATCACTGGCGATCCACTACAAAATCGGGAGCCGCTCCATGGCTGAGATCCTTTCGCTGCACGACGCGGTGAAGCAATTCGTCAACGACGGTGACACCGTCGCGCTCGAAGGCTTCACTCATCTGATCCCTACGGCGGCGGGTCACGAAATCATTCGTCAGGGCAAGAAAGATCTGACCCTGGTGCGGATGACGCCTGACCTGATCTACGACCAACTGATCGGCGCCGGCTGTGCGCGCAAGCTGATTTTTTCCTGGGGCGGCAATCCGGGCGTGGGTTCGCTGCACCGTCTGCGCGACGCGGTCGAGAAACAATGGCCACATGCTCTGGAAATTGAAGAACACAGCCACGCCGACCTGGCGAATGCCTACGTCGCCGGCGCTTCCGGCCTGCCGTTCGCGGTGCTGCGTGCCTACGCCGGTTCCGATCTGCCGAAGGTCAATCCGTTGATCAAGTCGGTCACGTGCCCGTTTACCGGTGAAGTGCTGGCGGCGGTGCCGTCGGTGCGTCCGGACGTGACGGTGATCCATGCGCAGAAGGCCGACCGCAAGGGCAACGTGCTGTTGTGGGGCATCCTCGGCGTGCAGAAAGAAGCCGCGCTGGCCGCCAAGCGTTGCATCGTCACCGTCGAAGAAATCGTCGATGACCTCAAGGCGCCAATGAACGCCTGCGTCCTGCCGACCTGGGCCTTGAGCGCGGTGTGCCATGTGCCCGGTGGCGCGCATCCGTCCTACGCCCACGGTTACACCGAGCGGGACAATCGTTTCTATCAGGCGTGGGACCCGATCGCCCGCGACCGTGAGACGTTTACCGCGTGGATCAACGAATACATCCATGGCTGCGCTGACTTCAGCGCGTTCCAGGCCAAGTTGGCCGCTGCTTCGGAGGCCAAGTAATGACTTACACCACCAATGAAATGATGACCGTCGCGGCGGCCCGTCGCCTGAAGAACGGTTCGGTGTGCTTCGTCGGCATCGGCCTGCCGTCGAAAGCGGCCAACCTGGCGCGTCTGACCTCGTCGCCGGACGTGGTGCTGATCTACGAATCCGGCCCGATCGGTGCCAAACCGAGCGTGCTGCCGCTGTCCATCGGTGACGGTGAGTTGGCGGAAACCGCCGACACCGTCGTTCCTACCGGTGAGATTTTTCGCTACTGGCTGCAGGGCGGACGCATCGACGTCGGTTTTCTCGGCGCGGCTCAGGTCGACCGCTTCGGCAACATCAACACCACCGTCGTCGGCAGTTATCACCAGCCGAAAGTGCGTCTGCCGGGTGCCGGTGGTGCGCCGGAAATCGCCGGTTCGGCGAAAAGTGTGCTGATCATCCTTAGACAGTCGGCACGTTCGTTTGTCGACAAACTCGACTTCATCACCTCGGTCGGTCACGGCGAGGGTGGCGATTCGCGCAAACGCCTGGGCCTGCCGGGCGCCGGGCCGGTCGGCATCATCACTGACCTGTGCATCATGGAGCCGGAAGCCGGCACCCATGAGTTCGTGGTCACCGCGCTGCATCCGGGGGTGACCCGCGAGCAGGTGATCGCTGCCACCGGGTGGCCGATCCGGTTTGCCGACAGCGTTGCAATCACCGCTGAACCGACCGAGGTCGAACTGACCGCGCTGCGCGATCTCGAAGCCCGCACCGCAGCCGCCCACGGTCAGGCACCGGGAGAAGCATGATGCGCGACGTTTATATCTGTGATGCGATTCGTACCCCCATCGGCCGTTTTGGCGGTGGCCTGGCGGCGGTGCGCGCCGACGATCTGGCTGCTGTGCCGATCAAGGCGTTGATCGAGCGCAACCCGAGCGTGGACTGGAACGCCATCGACGAGGTGTTCCTCGGCTGCGCCAACCAGGCCGGTGAAGACAACCGCAACGTGGCGCGGATGGCGCTGCTGCTGGCGGGCCTGCCGGAAACCGTGCCCGGCGTGACCCTCAACCGTCTCTGCGCTTCGGGCATGGACGCCATCGGCACCGCGTTCCGCGCCATCGCCAGTGGCGAAATGGAGCTGGCGATTGCTGGCGGCGTCGAGTCGATGTCCCGCGCGCCGTTCGTGATGGGCAAGGCCGACGCGGCGTTCTCGCGCAACATGAAACTGGAAGACACCACCATCGGCTGGCGCTTCATCAATCCGTTGATGAAGGCCCGGTACGGCGTTGATGCAATGCCGCAGACCGCCGACAACGTCGCCGACGACTACGAAATTTCCCGCGAGGATCAGGACGCTTTCGCGCTGCGCAGTCAGCAACGGACTGCCGCTGCACAAGCTTCCGGCTACTTTGCCGAGGAAATCGTCGAAGTACGGATCGCCCACAAGAAGGGTGAAACCGTGGTCAGCCAGGACGAACATCCCCGCGCCGACACCACCCTCGAAGCCCTGACCAAACTGAAACCAGTCAACGGTCCGGACAAAACTGTCACCGCCGGCAACGCTTCCGGTGTGAATGACGGGGCGGCGGCCCTGATTCTGGCCTCAGCTGACGCGGTGAAAAAACACGGCCTGACCGCTCGCGCCAAAGTGCTGGGCATGGCCAGTGCCGGGGTTGCACCACGGGTGATGGGCATCGGCCCGGTGCCGGCGGTGCGCAAACTCACCGAGCGTCTGGGCGTGGCGGTCAGCGATTTCGATGTGATCGAACTCAACGAAGCCTTTGCCAGCCAGGGCCTGGCGGTATTGCGCGAACTGGGGCTGGCGGACGACGCGGCCCAGGTCAACCCGAACGGTGGCGCGATTGCCTTGGGCCACCCGTTGGGCATGAGCGGCGCGCGTCTGGTGTTGACCGCCCTGCATCAACTGGAAAAGACCGGTGGCAAGAAAGGTCTGGCGACCATGTGCGTCGGCGTCGGCCAGGGTCTGGCTCTGGCAATCGAACGCGTCTGACGCCTTGGCGTGACGAATAAGAACAGAGGAAAGCGAAATGACTGACAAGCCTGGTTACCGTCGCCCACAGGAAGGCACCCAGCCGCCGTACCTGCATCCGACGTATCAATCCACCAATCTGCGCTCGCCGTCCAAGCCGTTGGTGTTTCTGCCCCATTCGCTGTCGGAAATCACTGGCCCGACTATCGGTGCCGAGCGGGTTGCCGACACCGATAACGACCTGACCGCCCAGCACGCTGGCGAGCCGTTGGGCGAGCGGATCATCATCCATGGCCGTGTGCTTGATGAGGACGGTCTGCCGGTGCCGGGGATTCTGGTAGAGATCTGGCAGGCCAACGCCGCCGGTCGCTACAACCATGCCCGCGACCTGCACGACGCGCCGCTGGACCCGAATTTCACCGGCACCGGCCGCACCGTGACCGACGCCGACGGCTGGTATCAGTTCCAGACCATCAAGCCCGGCGCTTACCCGTGGGGCAATCACCACAACGCCTGGCGCCCGGCGCACGTGCATTTTTCGTTGTTCGGGCCAAGCATCCTGACGCGCCTGGTCACCCAGATGTACTTTCCGGGCGATCCGCTGCTGGCGTATGACCCGATCTACAACTGCGTGCCGGACACCCGCGCCAAGGAGCGCCTGATCGCCGCTTTCGATCTGGAAAAAACCATTCCGTCCTACGCCCTCGCTTATCGCTGGGACATCGTGCTGCGCGGCCGCGAAGCCACGCCGATGGAGAAATGAGATGACCCTGACCGCGACCACTTCCCACACTGTCGGGCCGTATTACCACATCGGCCTGACCTGGCTGAACCGCGAGAACCTCGCCACTGAACTGACTCTCGGCGAACGCGTGGCGATCACCGGGCAAGTCATCGACGGCAATGGCGATGTCGTCAACGACGCCATGCTGGAAGTCTGGCAGGCCAACGCTGCCGGCAAGTACGACCACCCGGAAGACGAGCAGGACAAACCGCTGGACCCGAACTTCGAAGGCTTCGGCCGGGTGCCGGTGGATGCCGAGGGGCGTTTCCGTTTCACCACGATCAAACCGGGCACGGTCGAGGGACTGAAAGGCTCGACCCAGGCGCCGCATCTGGTGGTACTGGTGTTTGCCCGGGGTCTGGTCAAGCACCTGCTGACCCGGATCTATTTCGAAGGCGACCCGGCCAACGTCGATGATCCGTTGCTCGAATGTGTGCCGGCCGAGCGCCGCGCGACGCTGCTGGCCAAGCCGGATGCCGCTGGGGTTTATCAATGGAATGTGATTCTGCAGGGCACTGAGGCGGAGACGGTGTTCTTCGATTATTGAGTTCGCCGCGATCCCCGTGGGAACGGGCAAGCCGGCTCCCACGGGGATCGCAGCGGTTGATGTATCTGTGGAACGGGACTGTTGCAAAGTGTGTCTAGACTCTCACGTGTCCCCAAAGAGTAAATAACAATGACAACCCTGACCTCCCACTACACCGGCGAAGAGCGCAGCAAGCGCATCTTCGCCATTGTCGGCGCCTCGTCCGGCAACCTGGTCGAATGGTTCGACTTCTACGTCTACGCCTTTTGCGCGATCTATTTCGCCCCGGCGTTTTTCCCCTCCGACAACCCCACGGTGCAACTGGTCAACACGGCCGGGGTGTTCGCCGCCGGGTTCCTGATGCGACCGATCGGCGGCTGGATTTTCGGCCGGGTGGCGGACAAGCACGGGCGCAAGAATTCGATGATGATTTCGGTGCTGATGATGTGCTTCGGCTCGTTGCTCATCGCCTGTCTGCCGACCTACGCCAGCATCGGGGTCTGGGCGCCGGTGCTGCTGTTGTTCGCGCGTCTGCTGCAAGGTCTGTCGGTGGGCGGCGAGTATGGCACCACCGCCACTTACATGAGTGAAGTGGCGCTCAAGGGCCAGCGCGGTTTCTTCGCCTCGTTCCAGTACGTGACCCTGATCGGCGGACAACTGCTGGCGGTGCTGCTGGTGGTGATCCTGCAACAGTTCCTCAGCGAAGATGAACTGCGTGCCTACGGCTGGCGGATTCCATTTGTGGTCGGAGCGGTGGCGGCGCTGATTTCGCTGTTCCTGCGTCGCACCCTGAAAGAAACCACCAGCAAGGAAATGCGCGAGAACAAGGACGCCGGCAGCATTCGTGCGTTGTTCCGCGACCACAAGGCTGCGTTCATCACCGTCCTTGGTTACACCGCCGGTGGTTCGCTGATTTTCTACACCTTCACCACGTACATGCAGAAATACCTGGTGAACACCGCCGGCATGCACGCCAAGACCGCCAGTTACATCATGACCGGCGCACTGTTCCTTTATATGTGCATGCAGCCGCTGTTCGGCATGCTCGCCGACAAGATCGGCCGCCGTAACTCGATGCTCTGGTTCGGCGCGCTCGGCACACTGTTCACCGTGCCGATCCTGTTGAGCCTGAAAAGCGTTAGCAGTCCGTTCCTGGCCTTCGTGCTGATTACCGTGGCGCTGGCGATCGTCAGCTTCTACACCTCGATCAGCGGTCTGGTGAAAGCCGAGATGTTCCCGCCGGAAGTCCGCGCCCTTGGTGTCGGCCTGGCTTACGCGGTGGCGAATGCGATCTTCGGGGGCTCGGCGGAATACGTGGCCCTGAGCCTTAAATCGGCGGGCATGGAAAACTCCTTCTACTGGTACGTCACGGTGATGATGGCGGTGGCGTTCCTGTTCAGCTTGCGTCTGCCCAGACAGGCGGCGTATTTACATCACGACCTCTAAACCGATGTGCGCGGGCCGTCATGCACGGCCCGCGCCGGCAAGGATTCTTATGACTCAGCGACCGGGCAATCAATTGTTCGATGCCTATTTCACTGCCCGCGATATGCGTGAGGTGTTCTGCGATCACGGCCGGGTGCAGGCGATGCTCGATGTCGAAGCGGCGCTGGCACGGGCCGAGGCGCGGGTCGGGTTGATTCCGGCGACGGCCGTCGGGCCGATCGAAAACGCCTGCGATGCCGGTCTGTACGACTTCGCGGCACTGGGCGAGGCCATCGCCACGGCGGGCAATTCGGCGATTCCGCTGGTCAAGGCGTTGGGCAGGCAAATCGCGGCGGCAGATGCCGAAGCCGAACGCTACGTGCATCTGGGCGCGACCAGCCAGGACGTGATGGACTCCGGGCTGGTGCTGCAATTGCGTCAGGCGCTGGGGTTGATTGAAAACGATCTGGCGCAGTTGGCCGATTCGCTGGCGATGCAAGCGCAGCGTCATGCGGCAACCCCGTTGGCCGGGCGCACCTGGCTGCAACACGCCACCCCGGTCACCCTCGGCATGAAGATCGCCGGTTGGCTCGGCGCCGTGACCCGCAGCCGCCAGCGTCTGCGCGAACTCAAACCGCGTCTGTTGGTGCTGCAATTCGGCGGCGCGTCCGGCACCCTCGCGGCGCTGGGCGAGCAGGCTTTGCCGATTGCCCGGGCACTGGCCGAAGAGCTGCAACTGAGCCTGCCGGAGCAACCGTGGCACACCCAGCGTGATCGCATCGTCGAGTTCGGCGCCGTGCTCGGCCTGATTGCGGGCAGCCTCGGCAAGCTCGGGCGCGACATCAGTCTGTTGATGCAAACCGAAGCGGCCGAGGTGTTCGAACCTTCAGCGCCGGGCAAGGGCGGTTCCTCGACCATGCCGCACAAACGCAACCCGGTGGGCGCGGCGGTGCTGATCGGTGCGGCCACGCGGGTGCCGGGACTGGTGTCGACGCTGTTCAGCGCCATGCCCCAGGAACACGAGCGCAGCCTCGGGCTGTGGCATGCCGAATGGGAAACCCTGCCGGAGATTTGCGGTTTGGTTTCGGGCGCATTGCAACAGGCGCGGCAGCTGGCCGACGGGCTTGAGGTCGATGCCGCACGCATGGCGCGCAACCTGGAACTGACCCAGGGCCTGGTGCTGGCCGAAGCGGTGAGCATCGTCCTGGCGCAACGGGTCGGGCGCGACAAGGCCCATCATCTGCTCGAACAATGTTGCAAACGCGCGGTGGCCGAGCAGCGTCATTTGCGCGCGGTGCTGGGCGATGAACCGCAGGTGACCGCCGAACTGAGCGCCGCTGAACTGGATCACCTGCTCAATCCCGCCCATTACCTTGGCCAGGCACAAGTCTGGGTCGAGCGCGCGGTGGCCGAACACAACGCTTTGACTGTCTGAAAGGAGAGGGCTGTGGCTTTCGTTCAACTCGCCGATGGCGAACTGCACTACCAAATTGAAGGGCCGGAGGGCGCGCCGGTACTGGTGCTGTCCAACTCGCTGGGCACTAACCTGCACATGTGGGACGCGCAGATGCCGGCGTTCACCGAGCACTTTCGCGTGTTGCGTTTCGACACCCGTGGTCACGGCCAGTCGCTGGTCACGCCGGGGCCGTACAGCATCGAGCAACTGGGCCACGACGTGCTGGCGCTGCTGGATGCGTTGCACATCGAGCGGGCGCATTTCTGCGGACTGTCGATGGGCGGTCTGATCGGTCAGTGGCTGGGGATCAATGCCGGTCAGCGCCTGCACAAGCTGATCGTGTGTAACACGGCCGCGAAAATCGGCGATCCGTCGGTGTGGAATCCACGCATCGAAACCGTGCTGCGCGATGGTGCGGCGGCGATGGTCGCGTTGCGCGATGCGTCGATTGCCCGCTGGTTTACCCCGGACTTTTCTACCGCCAACCCAGAGACGGCCAAGCAGATCACTGACATGCTCGCCGCCACTTCGCCAGAAGGCTACGCCGCCAATTGCGCGGCGGTGCGTGATGCGGATTTTCGCGATCAACTGGCGTCGATCAGCGCGCCGCTGCTGGTGATTTCCGGCACTGAAGACGCGGTGACGCCGCCGTCCGGCGGGCATTTCATTCAGGCGCATGTGCGAGGGGCGCAGTATGCCGAATTTTATGCCGCACACCTTTCCAACGTTCAGGCCGGCGCTGGGTTCAGCGAGCGGGTACTGACGTTTTTGCAGGCCGATTGAGGACGTATCCGTGGACGAGAAACAACGTTACGACGAAGGCCTGCAAGTGCGTCGCGCGGTGCTGGGCGATGCCCATGTCGACCGCAGCCTGAACGCCCTGACCGAGTTCAACTCGGAGTTCCAGGAGATGATCACCCGCCACGCCTGGGGCGACATCTGGACCCGTCCAGGCTTGCCGCGCCACACCCGCAGCCTGATCACCATCGCCATGCTGATCGGCATGAACCGCGAGGCCGAACTCAAACTGCACCTGCGCGCAGCGGCCAATAACGGCGTGAGCCGTGGGGAGATCAAGGAAGTGATCATGCAGAGCGCGATTTACTGCGGGATTCCGGCGGCCAATGCGACGTTTCATCTGGCCGAGTCGGTCTGGGATGAACTGGGCGTCGAATCCAGGGAGTGATGGAGCCCCGCGCCGGCGCTTTCGCGGGTAAGCCCGCGAAGGCGCCGGACGCTGCGACGCCTCAATCCGCTCCTTCTACTCAAACTCGGGCCACGATAAAAATCCGCTTGAACGGAAACAGCGTGTGCCCGTCGCTCTCTTGCGGATAGTGCTTATGCACCCGCATCACAAAGTGATAGATGAACCGCGCCTGCTCCTCTTTATCGAGCCCCAGCATCACCTGGCGCAACGCCGATACTCTCACCCAGTCATACACCGGCGATTTACCATCGACCACTTGCAGTTGCCGGCTCTCCCAGATTTCCAGGGACCGGGTGACTGGCGCGAGCAGTCGGTAGTAATCCTTGAGTCGCAACAATGGGCGAGCAGCCATACGTTGGCGCAACTGCGTCGTGCCCAGCGGTGTACCGCCGGGGCCGCCATCTTCGAGGGTGTCGAGCATCAGCCGATACCACAACGCATCACGCCAGTTCGGCATGTGGGCGGCCAGGCAACCGCCCGGACTGAGGTAGCCGAGCAGGCGCGGCAATAATTGTTCGTGGTCGTCGATGAAATGCAGCACAGCGGCGGCGAACAATAGATCCGCCTGACTTTCGGGCTTCCAGTCGAGCAGGTCGCACTGCTGCCACGATGCCTTGATCGGCAGGCAGCGTGCTTCTCTCAACATCTCTTCGGAGCTGTCGATGCCCTGCAATTGTGCACGCGGCCAGCGTTCGGCGAGCAATCGTGTGGCAATCCCGGTGCCGCAGCCCAGGTCATAAATGTGCCGGGGATTTTCCACGCGGACACGGTCGAGCAATTCATTGACAGGCTGTTGCCTGAGTCGGGAAAACTGCTGGTACGCCTTGGCGTCCCAGTCGGTGCAGGGCTTGCCCGGCGTTTCGAGGTTTACGCTCATGAGGTGGTCCTCTCTGGCGATTTACAGCTGTCTTCCGATGACGTTGAGCGTTTTCAGGACAACGGCCACACCTTTGCGCGTATCTTCTTCGTTCAGCAGTTTGAGCAGGGCGTAGAGGCTCGGCGGTTTGCCTTGTGTCATGATTTCGGCCTTGGTCATTCGCAGGGTATTGGCCGCTGCCCAACCGGAAGCCGTAACCTCTTCGAACACATTGGCCAGTTTTTCCACCGTGGCGGCATCCAGCAGGTCGATCAGGTCCGACACCAGGGAAAGCAGGTCGACGATGTTGTCCAGTCGCCCGCCATCGATCAAAGGTTGCAATCTGGCCATCAGGGCGCTGTACCCGGGTGTGGCCGACACGTCTTCAGGCATGTTCATCAGCAATCACTCCTCCCTGTGCAGGGTCAAAGCATTCCCCGGGCGACGGCCCAGTACAGGCCGCGATTGAAGCCGTTGCGCAGCAGGCCGCCGATTTTGGTGGGTGGGGTGGGCTGCACGTCTCTGGAGTAGTCGTACCAAAGGGGCATGCCGGCATTGAGGCCCATTTGCGCGACGGCCTGGACCCGCCCGTCATAGATGCTGACCGGTTTGCCGAGACGAATTTCGGCGGCAATGTTGTTGGCGATCACTGGCGCCTGGTTATGGCAGGCCCCCCCGGCCTTGCTGATTGGCAGATCCACGGTGTCGCCGATCACATAGACATTCTCCAGACCATAGACCTGCAGTGTTTCGTGGTTGGTCGGCAGCCAGCCTTCATCGTTTTGCGCCTGCGAGACACCACACTCCAGCACCGCATCCACCGCGCGGATCGGCGGTGTTGCCATCAGGATGTCGAAAGGCTGCGCCTCACCCTCTGCGGAGTAGGCGATTTTCGCATCCGGATCAACCCGGCTCAGGGTGAAGCCGCGCTGATAGTGGATGTCCTTCTGCTCGAAAATGGCAGGCAGAATTTCCCCGGTCGGACGTTGCAGGAACAGGCAGTTTCGCAGCAGTTGGGCGGTGGTCGGGTAGGTGTAGATGATTTCCACCTTGTCCCGAACCCCACGCCGCCGCAGGTAGTCGTCCAGCATCAGCGTCGTTTCCACCGGAGCGATACCGCACTGATGTGGAACGTTGGGCGTCTGGGGGAACGACACGGAGATGAAGATCCGACCCTTTTCAATCGTGCTCAGGCGCTGGGCCAACTGACGGGCCGGATCGTATTGATAGAAATGGTCGCCGGCCTCTTGCAGACCTTCGATGCGTTCCGGTGCCGGCAAACATCCGGTGGCAATCACCAGGAAGTCGTAGCTAAAGGGCTTGCCGCTGCTGGTCTTCAGGCGTTGGCCGGCGAAATCGAAGCGCGTGACCTTTTCGACCTGAAAGCCGATTTCCGGGCGCAGCAATGAGCGTTCCGGGCGTTTGAGTTCTTCTTTGAAATACAGATTGAACGCTACGTACATGAACGCAGGTTTGTAGTAGTGATCGGGGCAATCGGACAACAACAGGATCGAGACTTCGCCGCGCAGGATTTCCGGATACAGCTTGCGGGCCAGTTGATTGGCCAGCATGGTTCCTCCTACGCCGCCACCGACGATAACTATTCGCTTGCTCATACCTGACCTCCGTGGCCAAGGCAGCTTCGCGTACAGCATCCGGAGATAACGGAAGAAAAAGGGCTCCTACAGCCGAGATGGAGAATTCAGTAACTTTTTGACTCTATCCGCGTTTGCGCAAACCGCCAGTTCGATACGACCGGCGGTAAATCGCGACACGCCACATTCTGTGGTGCGTCGGGATTGCAGCTCAGAGCAGACTGATCGGGTAGCTGACGATCAGACGGTTCTCGTCGAATTCGTTGTTGCTGAAGTCGCGGCGCATGGTCGAATTGCGCCATCTGACGTTCAGGTCCTTGAGCGTGCCGCTCTGTACCGTGTAGCCCAGTTCCGATTCACGCCCCCATTCCTTGCCGTCGGTGATGCTGCCGGTGTGGACGTTGTCGCCGCTGATGTAGCGGTTCATCAGGGTCAGGCCGGGAATGCCGAGGGCGACGAAGTTGTAGTCGTGGCGCACCTGCCAGGAACGTTCCCGGGCGTTGTCGTAGCTGGCGTTGTAGCTGTCGTTGGCCAGGGTGCCGCCGCTGGTGCCGTTGACCCGCATCCAGGCGCTGTCGCCGGTGAGTTTTTGCAGGCCGAGATAGAAGGTGTTGCCGCCGTAGCGCGCGGAAAACATCCCCGACCAGGTCTTGTTGTCCAGCTCGCCGGCCCGTGCGCTGCCATCGTCCTTGCCGTAGAAGAAGCCGAGGTTGGCGCCGAGGGTCCAGTCGCCCAGCGGCTGGCTGTGGATCAGGTTGACGTATTGCTGGCTGTAGATGTCCTTGAGTTCGGCGTTCCACAGGCCGATCTGCGTGCGTTTTTCATTGAACACGTACTCGCCGCCCTGGAAGTTGAAACGGTCGGAGGTGAACGCCGCTTTGCCGGTCATCGACATGTCGCTCATGCTGCTGTCGTCGCGCGGGCTGTTGGCGCGGAACTGGCCGCCGTAGAGCGTCAGGCCGTCGATTTCCTTCGAGGTGATCTGCCCGCCACGGAAGGTTTGTGGCAGGGAGCGACCGTCGTCCGACCGCAGGATCGGCAGCACCGGCATCCACTCGCCGACCTTGATTTCGGTCTGCGACAGCCTGGCCTTGAACGCCACGTTGGTGCGGCCGAAGGTGTCCGCCGGGCGGCCGTCATGGTCCAGCGGCAACGCCTGCGTGCCGCCGGTGCCTTTGCCGCCATCGAGCTTCACCGAGTACAACCCCAGCACGTCCATGCCAAAACCGACGGTGCCTTGGGTGAAGCCGGATTTGGCGTCGAGAATGAAGTTCTGCGTCCACTCTTCAGCCTTGCCCTGAGCCTTGGTCGGGTTGGTGAAGTTGCGGTTGATGTAGAAGTTGCGCAGGTTCAGGTTGACCTTGGCTCCTTCGACGAATCCGGCTTCCTCGGCCGCCACGGGCAGGGCGGCGCCGGCCAGTGTCAGGGCGATCAGACCGGGAAATGCATAGGTGGAAGGCGTCATGAGGTGAGTCTCTCTAATTATTTTTAGGTGAAGCGGGGCGCGCTGCCGCGGCGAGCGGGGCAGACATGGCGTCGTGAGTCAGGGGGGGAAACGGCGGCGATCAGCCGGATGGGGCAGGGCGCGGGAGCATGGTGTCGAACCTGTTGTTATTGGTTTTGTGGGACGAATGGTGCGGGGCGCGAGTGGGGCGATTCAATCGCCGAAAGCGGGTTTTGGGCGATTATCGAACGCTAGATGCGGTGGATTGTCCGGTGGGTGTGAGGGCTGTTCACGTCTTTCTGCTACAAACAAAACGCCCGCCAAAATGGCGGGCGTTTTGTGTTCAGCTGCTGATGATCAGAACAGCTTCATCTTCGGCGCTTCTTCCTTCAGCGGTTCGTTCTGCGCGGTCTGCGCATTCCAGCCACCGCCCAGGGCCTTGTACAGGTTGACCGCGCTGGTCAACTGCGCGAGGCGGTCGGTGATCAGCGATTGTTGCGCGCTGAACAGCTGACGCTGGGCATCGAGGAAGGTCAGGTTGCTGTCGACACCGATGCGGTAGCGACGCTCGGCCAGGCGGTAGTAATCCTGGTTGGCGGTGACGAAGTCACGCTGCGCCTGCAACTGTTCGGTGTAGGTCTGGCGTGCGGCCAGGCCGTCGGCAACTTCCTGGAAGGCCGTTTGAATGGACTTCTCGTAGTTAGCCACACCGATGTCCTTCTGGATCTTGGCGTAGTCGAGGCTGGCGCGCAGGCTACCGGCGTTGAAGATCGGCAGGTTGATCTGCGGCTGGAACAGCCACGTACCCGAGCCACCCTTGAACAGGCCGGACAGGTCCGGGCTCAGGCTGCCCGCGTTGGCGGTCAGGCTGATGCTCGGGAAGAACGCCGCACGGGCCGCGCCGATATTGGCGTTGGCCGCCTTCAGGTTGTATTCGGCCTGGAGGATGTCCGGACGACGCTGCAGCAGATCCGATGGCAGACCGGCCGGTACGTCGGCGAGCAGGTCATCCGACAGCGGCTTGGCCGCTTGCAGGTTGGCCGGCACGCCGGTGCCGAGCAGCAGGGTCAGACTGTTTTCGTCCTGAGCGACCTGGCGGGTGTAGCGCGCCAGTTGCGCCCGGGCGTTTTCCACGGAAGTGCGCGACTGCGCCAGGTCCAGTGCCGAGGCCACACCGACTTCGTTGCTGCGGCTGGTCAGCTTGTAGCTTTCCTCGAAGGCACCGAGGGTGTCCTGAGTCAGCTTGAGCAGTTCCTTGTCGGCCTGCCAGGTCAGGTAGGCGTTGGCCACGCTGGCGACCAGGCTGATCTGGGTGCTGCGGCGCGCCTCTTCGGTGGCGAAGTATTGTTGCAGCGCTTGTTCGCTCAGGCTGCGAACCCGACCGAACAGGTCGAGCTCGTAGGCGCTGATGCCGACGGTGGCGGAGTAGGAGCTGCTGATGCTCGCTTCACCGGTCTGCGACGCGCGGGCCGGAACCCGCTGGCGGCTGCCGCTGCCGGTGGCCGAAACGGCCGGGAACAGGTCGGCACGCTGGATGCGGTATTGAGCCGCGTAGGCGTCGATGTTCAGCGCCGCGACGCGCAGGTCGCGGTTGTTTTCCAGGGCCACCTGGATCAGCTGTTGCAGGGCCGGGTCATGGAAAAACTGCTTCCAGCCCTGCTCGGCGGCGGCCTGCGCCGGCGCCTGGGCCGACGAGTACGCCGGGCCTTGCGGGTATTGCGCCGCGACCGGTGCTTCAGGCTGCTGATAGTCAGGGATCAGCGAGCAACCGCTCAGCACGAAGGCGGCGACTGCGATGGAGAGTAGCGACTTGCTCATTGGCCAGCCTCTTTAGGAGTTTCTATGGCGTCATCCTTGCCGGCGTTTTTGCGCTGGCCCATGGACGACACAGTGACGAAGAACAGTGGAACCCAGAAAATCGCCAGGATCGTTGCCGTGAGCATACCGCCAATCACGCCCGTACCGATCGCGTGTTGACTGCCGGAACCCGCGCCGGTGGAAATCGCCAGCGGCACCACGCCGAGGACGAAGGCCAGCGACGTCATGATGATCGGTCGCAGACGCATGCGGCACGCTTCGATGGCGGCATCGCGCAGGCTGCGGCCCTGCTCGTGCAGCTCCTTGGCGAACTCGACGATCAGAATGGCGTTTTTAGCCGCCAGACCGATGGTCGTCAACAGCCCCACCTGGAAGTACACGTCATTGGACAGGCCGCGCAGGCTGGTGGCCATCAGCGCACCGATGATCCCCAGCGGCACCACCAGCATGACCGCGATCGGAATCGACCAGCTCTCATACAGCGCCGCCAGACACAGGAACACCATCAGCAGCGAGAGGGCGTACAGCGCCGGTGCTTGCGAGCCCGACAGACGTTCCTCGTAGGACAGACCGGTCCAGGAAATACCGACACCGGCCGGCAGCTTCTTGGCGATCGCTTCGACTTCGGCCATCGCTTCACCGGTCGAGTAACCCGGCGCCGGGGCACCCAGGATCTCCAGTGCTTCCACGCCGTTGTAACGCGCCAGTTTCGGCGAACCGTAGATCCACTCGCCCTTGGCGAAGGCCGAGAACGGAACCATGGTGCCGGCGGCGTTGCGCACGTACCACTTCTTCAGGTCTTCGGGGCTCATGCGCGAGTCCGGCTGGCCCTGTACGTAGACTTTCTTCACCCGACCACGGTCGATGAAGTCGTTGACGTAGCTACTGCCCAACGCGATCGACAGAGTGTTGTTGATGTCGGCGATGGTAATGCCCAGGGCACTGGCCTTCTCGTCATCGATTTCCAGCTGGAACTGCGGCTCGTCGTTCAGGCCGTTCGGGCGCACCTGGGTGAGCACCTTGCTCTGCGCGGCCATACCCAGGAACTGGTTGCGGGCAGCCATCAGCTTGTCGTGACCGATACCGGCGCGGTCTTGCAGGAACACGTCGAAACCGGTGGCGTTACCCAGCTCCAGTACCGCTGGCGGGGCGAAGGCGAACACCATCGCGTCACGGAAGCCGAAGAAATGCTGCTGGGCGCGGGCGGCGAGGCTGAACACACTGTTGTCGGCATTACGCTCGTGCCATGGCTTGAGCATGATGAACGCCATCCCCGAGCTCTGGCCACGGCCGGCGAAGTTGAAGCCGGTCACGGTGAACACCGAGGCTACCGCGTCGGCCTCACCGCCGTCCTTGCTTGGACGCAGCAGGTATTCACGCATTTCATCCACGACCACCTGAGTGCGCTGGGCAGTCGAGCCGGCCGGGGTCTGCACCTGGGCGAACAGTACGCCCTGATCTTCTTCCGGAAGGAACGCGGTCGGGATGCGGGTGAACAGCCAGACCATGCCGACCACGATCAGCAGATAAGCCAGCAGATACGGTGCCTTGCGCTGCAGGATATTTCCCACGCCACGCTCGTAGCCACGAACACCACGGTCGAAGTTGCGGTTGAACCAGCCGAAGAAGCCTTTTTTCGGCGCGCCGTGCTCACCGTGCGGAATCGCCTTGAGCATGGTGGCGCAGAGTGCCGGGGTGAAGATCAGGGCAACCATCACCGACAGGGCCATGGCCGAAACGATGGTGATCGAGAACTGCTTGTAGATCACACCGGTCGAGCCGCTGAAGAACGCCATCGGCAGCAGTACCGCCGACAGAACCAGCGCGATACCGACCAGTGCGCCCTGGATCTGGCCCATGGACTTCTTGGTCGCTTCCTTCGGTGACAAGCCTTCTTCGCTCATCACCCGCTCGACGTTTTCCACCACGACGATGGCGTCGTCCACCAGCAAGCCGATGGCCAGCACCATGCCGAACATGGTCAGCGTGTTGATGCTGAAACCGGCGGCGGCGAGGATGCCGAATGTACCGAGCAATACCACCGGCACGGTCATCGTGGTGATGACGGTGGCACGGAAGTTCTGCAGGAACAGGAACATCACCAGGAACACCAGCACGATCGCTTCGACCAGGGTTTCAACCACACCCTTGATCGATTCGGTCACCACCGGGGTGGTGTCGTACGGGAACACCACTTCCATGCCTTGCGGGAAGAACGGCTTGAGGTCGTCAATCGTCTTGCGCAGGGCCTTGGCAGTGTCGAGGGCGTTGGCGCCGTTGGCCAGTTTCACCGCCAGACCGGACGCCGGGCTGCCGTTGAACTGGGCGCTGACCGCGTAGTTCTCGCCACCGAGGCCGACATCGGCGACGTCTTTGAGGCGAACCTGCGAACCGTCCTTGTTGACCTTGAGCAGGATTTCCTTGAACTGCTCGGCGGTCTGCAGACGGGTCTTGCCGATGATCGTGGCGTTCAGTTGCTGGCCCTGCACGGCAGGCAAGCCGCCGAGCTGACCGGACGACACCTGGACGTTCTGCGCCGCGATGGCGGTTTTCACGTCGACCGGGGTCAGGTTGAAGTTGTTCAACTTGGCCGGGTCGAGCCAGATGCGCATCGCGTACTGGGCACCGAAGACCTGGAAGTCACCGACACCGGCGGTCCGCGAAATCGGGTCCTGCATGTTCGACACGATGTAGTTGGACAGGTCGTCCTTGGTCATGCTGCCGTCACGCGACACCACGCCGATCACCAGGAGGAAGTTCTTCACCGCCTTGGTTACGCGGATCCCTTGTTGCTGCACTTCCTGCGGCAGCAGCGGGGTGGCCAGGTTCAGCTTGTTCTGGACCTGGACCTGCGCGGTGTCGGAGTTGGTGCCTTGCTCGAAGGTCGCGGTGATGGTCATGCTGCCGTCGGAGTTACTTTCCGACGACACATAACGCAGGTTGTCGATACCGTTGAGCTGCTGTTCGATCACTTGAACCACGGTGTCCTGCACGGTCTGTGCGGACGCACCCGGGTAGGTCACCTGGATCGCAATGGCCGGTGGCGCGATGCTCGGGTACTGGTTGATCGGCAATTTCAGGATCGAGAGTGCCCCGACCAACATGATCACCAGGGCAATTACCCAGGCGAAAATCGGACGGTCGATGAAAAATTTTGACATGGGTTACTCCCCTTTGCCGCCGGCGGCTTTGTCAGCTGCCTGAGCGGGGGCCGGGTTCTTTGCGCCAACGTTGGTCGCTTCGCTCGGCTTGACTTCGATGCCTGGCTTGACGAATTGCAGCCCTTCGGTGATCAGGCGATCGCCGGCCTTCAGGCCGTCTTCGATCAGCCACTGGCTGCCGACGGTGCGGCTGGCCTTGAGCTGACGCAGTTCGACCTTGTTGTCCGGGCCGACCACCAGAGCGGTTGGCGTGCCTTTGAGGTCGCGGGTCACGCCTTGCTGCGGAGCTAGGATCGCTGCGCTGTTCACACCGGCCTGCAACTGGGCGTGCACGAACATGCCTGGCAGCAGGGTGTGATCCGGGTTCGGGAACACGGCGCGCAGGGTCACCGAACCGGTGGTCTGGTCGACCGACACTTCGGAGAATTCCAGCTTACCGTCGAGTTTGTACTGGCTGCCGTCTTCCAGGGTCAGCTTGACCGCAGCGGCGTTGTCGCCGGCCTTTTGCAGACGACCGCTTTCCAGTTCGCGGCGCAGTTCCAGCAGTTCCACCGAGGACTGGGTGACGTCGACGTAGATCGGATCGAGCTGCTGGATCACGGCCATGGCGTCGGTCTGGCCGCTGCTGACGAGCGCGCCTTCTGTCACCGAAGAGCGGCCGATACGCCCGGAAATCGGCGCGTAGACCTTGGTGTAGCGCACGTTGATCTGTGCGGTCTGCAAGGACGCTTCCGATTGCAGGCGGTTGGCCACGGCGGTGTCGTATTCCTGACGGCTGACCGCTTGCTCATCGACCAGTTGCTTGTAGCGGTCGGAGATCGACTTGGTCGAACGCAGGTTGGCTTCGGCGCTTTTCAGGGTCGCTTCATAGACCGACGGATCGATCTGATACAGCTGCTGGCCGGCTTTGACATCGCCGCCTTCCTTGAACAGACGCTTGAGAATGATGCCGTTGACCTGCGGTCGAACTTCAGCGATGCGGAACGCACTGGTGCGCCCCGGCAGTTCGGACGTGAGGGTGAACGCTTGTGGTTGCAGGGTGACGACGCCGACCTGAGGAGGTGGTGCGGCGGGAGCCGCCTCTTCCTTTTTACATCCGCTGAGCAGCGATGCCAGGGCGACGGCAGTGACCAGAGCGGTAACAGCTGGCTTGAATTGCATGAAGATCCTCGGGTCAGGCGCGCGAAAAGCGCACAAGAAGTGTGGAAGGGTAAAAATCAGGTGCCGGGTGGATAAGTAGCTTGCTAAGGAATATACTTACGTTCATGGTTGTTTGTAAACACCTTGGCCGCGTACCCAGCCTGATACAAAAGTCGTCGCAAGGTCTGAAATTGTAGGCCGGGGCGTCGATCCACGAGAGATCACCCCCTTTTTATTCAGCGGATATTCAGCCATCCCTGAAACATCCTGTTTGAGGTTTTACTGTCATGGTCCGTCGTACCAAAGAGGAAGCTCAAGAAACCAGAAGCCAGATTCTCGAAGCCGCCCAGAAAGCCTTCTATGAACGGGGCGTGGCGCGTACGACGCTGGCGGATATCGCCAGCCTGGCCGGCGTGACTCGCGGCGCCATCTACTGGCATTTCAGCAATAAGGCCGATCTGTTGCAGGCGATGCTCGATACGCTGAAAGAGCCGCTGGATGAACTGGCCAGAGCCAGTGAGAGCGAGGACGAACTCGATCCACTGGGCTGCATGCGCAAGCTGCTGATTCATTTGTTTCATCAAGTTGCTCTGGATCCGAAGACCCGGCGTATCAACGAAATTCTGTTTCATAAGTGCGAGTTCACCGATGAAATGTGCGATCTGCGCCAACAGCGTCGGGAAGCCAGTCTCGAATGCAATCTGCGTATCGGCCTGACCTTGCGCAACGCCGTGAATCGCGGCCAGTTGCCGGCGGATCTCGACACTGCCCGCGCGGCCATCAGCATTCACGCGTACATCGATGGCCTGTTGTACGGCTGGCTGTTGGTGCCTGACAGCTTTGAACTGCACGCCGAAGCCGAGCGCTGGGTTGAAACCGGGCTGGATATGCTGCGCTTGAGCCCCAGCCTGCGCAAATGAAACAAAATACGTAATTGGATCAGTTTGTGTCGATGATGGAGGCGAATGAAGATCCCTGTTCGCTCGCCCCGCTGCAATGGGATGCTTTTATATACCGCTGCGGTTCGAGTTGAAACATAGCGAGCTACGTATTTTGTAGGGATTTTGTATATCTTCCCTTGGTTGATCCGGCAGTCAATTTCTCCATGCACAGCAAGCGCCTTGTCAGGGCGCTTGCTGGTGAAAAAAAGCGTGCGCTTCAGTTGGCTTCGCGGATTACGATCTTCATGGCGTAACTATAAGGCGAAGCATTTTGGCGTTGTGTCAATTCGGTGCTGCACAAAAGCTCGGTCTTTCCGGTCGACCGCGTGTTGTATTGTCGTGACACCGTTGTAGTATTACCAAAAGCCAACGGTTCGTAACGCAGATAGAGTTGTGCTTCTGTTGAGAAGGTGAAGGCTCTTTCAGCACTTTTATAAGTAAATTCATGTTTTATTTTCGAACTGCGAAATATAGACTTTGCGTTGCTGATACGTCTGAGTCGATCATCGCGAAGTATGAATGACGTATAGTCGCCCGCGCCGAGATCAAACTCCTTCAGCGGCAGCTGACTGCTGTCCCAACTGGCTTTGGTCAGGGAGAAGTTTTCTCGGGTGGTGTTGTAGATATAGATCAGAACGCCGGTTTCATGGGTCATCTTACTGACGGCGCTCCATTGGATCGGCTGCTCTTTTGCAGCTTTTTCGGCATTTGCATTGAATTTTTCCACATGCCTGTGCTTTTCCAGGAACTCTTTGAGCTCATCTTTGTTTAAGCCGGACAAGTATTCTCTTGCACGGTCTATGTAACTTTTATCTTCTGTGCTCGAAATGCCGGAAATGAAGCTTTCTATATCATCCATGAAAAAAATCTCTGTGCTGAGTTGGTAATTTTTAAAAGTAACAGTGCTCAAGTTTGTTTGCATGCGAGGTGTGTAATGGTTTATGTCGTTGAGTGTTTTTTATAACTAATAAAAAAGGCCCCGGCTCTTGCGAGTCGGGGCCTTTTGTTACAACTAACTAAAGGTTACAGCGTCGGGTAGTCGAGGTAGCCGACCGGGCCTTTGCCGTAGAACGTATCCGGGTGCGGCTGGTTCAACGGCGCATCGGCCTTCAGGCGCGCCGGCAGGTCCGGGTTGGCAATGAACGGTACGCCGAATGCCACGGCGTCGGCCTTGCCGCTGGCCAGCCATTCATTGGCGCTGTCCTTGGTGAAGCGCTCGTTGGCGATGTACACGCCACCGAACGCTTCTTTCAATTGTGGGCCGAGGCTGTCGGCGCCTTCTTTTTCGCGGGAGCAAATGAACGCGATGCCGCGCTTGCCCAGTTCGCGAGCGACGTAGGTGAAGGTTTCGGCCAGGTTGTCGTCGCCCATGTCATGGGAGTCGGCGCGTGGCGCCAGGTGTACGCCGACACGGCCGGCGCCCCAGACGTCGATGGCCGCGTCGGTCACTTCCAGCAACAGGCGGGCACGGTTTTCCAGGGAGCCGCCGTAGTTGTCGGTGCGCTGGTTGGTGCTGCTTTGCAGGAACTGGTCGAGCAGGTAACCGTTGGCGCCGTGGATTTCCACGCCGTCGAAACCGGCGGCCTTGGCGTTCTCGGCACCGGTGCGATAGGCGTCGACGATGTCGGCGATTTCAGCGGTTTCCAGAGCGCGTGGAGTCGGGTAGTCGGCCAGTGGACGCACCAGGCTGACGTGACCTTTGGGTTGCAGGGCGCTTGGGGCGACCGGCGCTTCACCGTTCAGGTACGACGGGTGGGAAATACGTCCGACGTGCCACAGTTGCAGGAAGATCTTGCCACCGGCGGCGTGGATGGCTTTGGTCACGTTGGTCCAGCCACGTACCTGATCGTTGGACCAGATGCCGGGGGTGTCCGGGTAGCCGACGCCCATCGGGGTCACGGAAGTGGCTTCGCTGAGGATCAGGCCGGCGGAGGCGCGCTGTACGTAGTACTCGGCCATCAGCGCATTGGGTACGCGGCCTTCGTCGGCGCGGCAGCGGGTCAGCGGTGCCATGATGATGCGGTTGGACAGCTCGAGGTCGCCCAGTTTGATCGGATCGAAAATAGTTGCCATGAAATACAACCCTCGTGAGTTATTGAATGAATCAGTGAGTAGCAGAAGCCAGCGCGGCATTGCCGTTCTGACGGAAAGTGATCAGGGTCACCAGCAGGGCCAGCACCGCCAGAACAGCGGCGGCGAGCGGCACGCTGGTCAGGCCATAGCCGTGGGCGATGACGCTGCCGCCGACCCAGGCGCCCAGGGCGTTGCCGACGTTGAATGCGCCGATGTTCAGGGTCGAAACCAGGTTCGGTGCGTCCTTGCCGTAGGTCACGACGTTGACCTGCAGGGCCGGCACCGCGGCGAAACACGCGGTGGCCCAGAGGAACAGGGTGATTTCGGTGGGAATCAGCGCAACGCTGGTCCAGCTCAGTACGGTGGAGGTCACGGCCATGGCGATGAACACGCCGATCAGCGTTGCGGCCAGGCCTTTGTCAGCCATTTTGCCGCCGATGATATTGCCGACGGTCAAGCCCAGGCCGATGAGCATCAGGGTCCAGGTCACGCCACGGGGCGAGACGCCAGTCACTTCCCCGAGCAGCGGCGCGACGTAGGTGAACAGGGTGAAGACCGACGCGGCGAACAGCACCGTCATGCTCAGCGACAGCCAGATCCCGGCGCCCTTGAGGGCCGCCAGCTCGCTGCGCATGTCGAGTTTTTCCTCATCATGTTTCGCTGGCAGGAAACGGATCAGGCCGATCAACGCAACCACACCGATCACGGTCACTGCCCAGAAGGTCGAACGCCAGCCTTCCTGCTGCCCCAGCGCAGTGCCCAACGGCACGCCGAGAACGTTGGCCAGGGTCAGGCCGGTGAACATCAGCGCCACGGCCGACGCGCGTTTGTTGGCCGGCACCAGACTTGCCGCCACCACCGAACCGATGCCGAAGAAGGCGCCGTGGCAGAGGGCGGTGACGATCCGGGCCAGCATCAGCACGTTGTAGTCACTGGCGATGGCGCAGAGCAGGTTGCCGATAATGAAGATGCCCATCAGCGCGACCAGGGCGGCCTTGCGCGGCAGCTTCGAGGTCGCCATGGCCATGAACGGTGCACCGATGGCCACGCCCAGGGCGTAACCGGTCACCAGCCAGCCAGCACCGGGAATCGACACCCCGAGATCGGCCGCCACATCGGGCAGCAGGCCCATGATGACGAACTCGGTGGTGCCGATGGCGAAGGCGCTCAAGGCGAGTATGAGAAGCGAGAGGGGCATCGTTTAATCCTTTTGGCTGGCTGACGTTAAGGGTCAGAGCTTTTCACTGAGGGTGCTGAGGAACGCCTGGATCACGTCCTCGTTACGTTTGAAAAAGTGCCATTGGCCGACTTTGCGGCTGCTGACCAGGCCAGCGCGTTGCAGGGTTGCCAGGTGGGCCGAGACCGTGGATTGCGACAGGCCGCAACGCTGGTCGATCTGCCCGGCGCAGACGCCGTGCTCATTGCTGTGGGACTGGTCGGGAAATTCGACGGTGGGGTCTTTCAGCCAGTGCAGGATGTCTCGCCGTACCGGGTGCGCCAGGGCTTTTATTATTTCGTCGAGGTTGAGGTTCATGGTTGAGTGCTCGTGATGTGTGTAGCGCTATATCGCGATGGGGCGAACTTTAAATCGGTATTTCGCGATATACCAATATGATTTCGATCTGATGACCGAGTAAATCGGTATATCGAGTTATAACGATATGTGAGGTGTATCGATACTCCGGCGCGGTGCTAAGCTGCGCCCATGAACTATCTCGCACATTTACACCTCGGTGGCCAGCGCCCCGGTCAACTGCTCGGCAGCCTGTATGGCGATTTCGTCAAAGGGCAGCTGCAGGGACAGTTTGCCCCGGAGGTCG
This sequence comes from Pseudomonas sp. B2M1-30, assembly GCF_025447575.1. Taxonomy (NCBI): domain Bacteria; kingdom Pseudomonadati; phylum Pseudomonadota; class Gammaproteobacteria; order Pseudomonadales; family Pseudomonadaceae; genus Pseudomonas; species Pseudomonas sp. B2M1-30. The sequence goes on from NZ_JAOEJT010000010.1 coordinate 28,839, forward strand.
AGGCGGCTATCAGACTGCATCGCCAGATCGACGTGTTTACTGACCGCCATCCGTTGGTCGACACGGCGTTGGGGCGCTTCTCCCATACCCGGCGGCGTTACGCCGGCATCGTCCTCGACGTGTTTTTCGATCACTGTCTGGCCCGTGACTGGACGCTCTACGCCGACCGGCCACTGGCGCAGTTCACGTCCGACGTGTACCGCGCGCTGTCCAGTGAACGGCAGTTGCCCGAACGCCTGGCGAAGATCGCGCCGCACATGATGGCCAATGACTGGTTGGGTTCGTATCAGCAGTTCGAAGTGCTGGAGCAGGTGCTGCGCGGGATCTCCCGACGCCTGAGCCGACCTGAGGAACTGGCGGGAGCGATGCAGGAATTGCGGCGGTTGTATGAACCGTTGAGTGAGGACTTCGCGCTGTTCTATCCGCAGCTTCAGGATTTTGCGCAAAACACCGAATCACAAAGCGCCTGAAGGCGGGAGCGGGCGAGTCGCACGCCGCTCCCACAAGTCGATACCTGTTTCAGGCCGCGATAGCCGGGCGCATCGGTGCCTGTTGGGTTTCCGGAATCGAACCGAACAATGCTTTCTGCACCGCCTGCTGTGCCTCGAAGGCCAGCGCAGCGCGCTCGCGGCCCTGGCAGGCAATCGGCTTGAGCAAATGAATCTCCACGTCGCCGCAATCATTGCTGAACAAACGCATCAGGTGCGACAGCAGATCGTCATCGCCAATGAACGGCGCCAGGGTATCGATTTCACCTTCGCGCAGATAACGGATCGCCACCGGTTGCAGCTTCACCTCGGAGTCGATCGCCGCCGACAGCAGGCGACCGTGAAAGGTACGCAGCGAACGACCGTCGGTGGTGGTGCCTTCGGGGAACATCAGCAGAGCATGTTCGGTTTGCAGATGGCGCGTCATCTGTTTGCGGATCAACTGGCTGTCGCCCGAGCCGCGACGGATGAACAGGCTGCCGGCCTTCGCCGCCAGCCAGCCGGCCACCGGCCAGGTGCGCACTTCGGCCTTGGACAGAAACGACAGCGGCGTGAGCATGCCCAGCAGCGGAATGTCGGTCCACGAAACATGGTTGCTGACCCACAGCATCGGCTGTTTCGGCAGCTCGCCCTGCACGGTCACGCGAAAGGGCAGGGCGTTGGTCAGGCGGGCCATGAAGAACCGCGACCAGCGCTGGCGCCGTTCCATCGAATGGGCCAGGCCCAGGCGTTCGAACACACCGAAGACACTGGCCATGCTCAAGCCCAGCGTCACCACCAGCAGCACTCGCGCGATCCGCGCGTACACCCGCAGGCGGCTCATTACACCGCCGCCTTGAAGTGCTTGGCGTAACGCGGGCAGAGTTCATCGCGCTTGAGCAGGATGAACACGTCGGCGACCTGGAAGTCTTCGTCCCAGCACGGCTCGCCGCAGATTTTCGCGCCCAGACGCATGTAGGCCTTGAGCAGCGGCGGCATTTCGGCGATCACGTTGGACGGGATATCCAGGCTCGGCAGCGGCTTTTTCGGTTCGGCGCGCAGGTGTTCGGTGCACAGATAACGTTCGCGCAGGCGCTGCATGATCGCGTGGGCCTGAATCCCGCCGTCCTGCATCGGGATGCTCGCGCAACCCATCAGGTAGCTGTAGCCACCCTGGTTCAACACTTCGGCCAATTCGCCCCAGAGCACGGCGATGGTGCCGCCGTTGCGGTACGCCGGGTCGACGCAGGTGCGGCCGATTTCGAGGATCGGGCCTTGCAGATGAGCCAGGCCGTGCAGGCTGAACTCTTCTTCGCTGTAGAACTTGCCGAGGCTGCTGGCGGCGGCGTGATCGAGCAAGCGGGTGGTCGCCACCAGGCGCCCGGTATTCAAATCACGCACACCAATGTGGGTGCAGTGAACATCATAGTCATCCATGTCCAGACCCAGCTCGGCGCCTTTCAGCTTGGCGTTGAACTCGCCGCTGAACACGTTGAAGCGCAAGGCCTGGGCTTGCTGCAAGGCTTCGGCGCCGATCAGGCGTTCGGCTTGCAGGCGGCGTTCATTGCCGGTGTCGCTGATGCGGGCGATCTGAGTCATTTGAATCTCCGTACGGGCCTTTAACCCGTCGTGGGTTGCAGCCGATCGACTTTCTTTATGCAGCCGTGTTGTGCAAAGTCAGGCTATGTAGCCCCGGTGTCATCGCCATGAATGTTTGGTGATGCTTATATGACAGCCCCCAAGGAGCCTCTTATGCCCTGGCCAGACTTGCTTCAAAGCCGTGAACGTTTGCCCGCCGTCGCTGATCTGGCGGAGGGTTTTGCGACGTTGTTGCATCAGTTGGGCAACGTCTCGCCGTTCGAACTGGCGGTGGCGGGCGGACGGCGGATGGCGACGCCGGGGCTGGCATTTCTGGTGGGCTATCAGGCGGCATTGCGCATGTTGTGGCCGAGTGCGCCGTTGAGCCTTGGCGCGCTGTGTGCGACCGAGCAGCGCAGTCTGCGACCGGCGGACATGCAGACCCGGCTGACGGATCTGCGTCTGAGTGGCCGCAAGGATTTCGTCACTGCCGGCGATGCGGCGGACTGGCTGCTGATCGCCGCGCGCAGCGAGGAGCCTGGCGAAACACCGCGCCTGAGCCTGGCGGTGGTGTATCCCGGCGAGCCTGGCGTGCAGGTGGAAAAACTCCCGGCGCTGCCGTTGATGCCCGACGTCAGCCACGGTCGCCTGCATCTCGATGGTGCGATGTGCGAGTTGCTCGCCGGGGATGGCTGGGATGCGTATGTGAGGCCGTTTCGTACCCTGGAAGATGTGTATGTGCTGAGCGCGATGACGGCCTGGTTGTACGGCGTCGGTCAGGACAGCGACTGGCCCCAGGCGCTGCAATTGCGTCTGCTGGCGCTGTTGGCCGGGTGTGCGGAGATGAGCCGCCAGGCTCCGAACAATCCGGCGGGGCATGTGCTTCTGGGTGGGTTGTTTGCCCAGTTCGACTCGCTCAAGGCTGAGATCGATCAGGCCTTGGCCGAGGGCAGTCCGGAGTGGGCGGTGATGTGGCAGCGCGATCAGTCGGTGATGCAACTGGCTTCGGGCGCGCGGGCGAAGCGGTTGGCCAAGGCGTTGGCGGTGGACTGACGGGCGTCTTCGCGGGCAAGCCCGCTCCCGCATTGGAATGTGTTGCTTTGGTGGGCGTGGGCTTGCCCGTGAGGGCGGCCTCACAGACTCCCCCGGCGATCCCCAATCTGTCATCAATCCCGGCTAGTCTCAGCAGCTTTTCTCCAAGAGCCCTCGTCATGTTCAAAGGCTTGTTCCTGTTTCTGCTGTTGATCAGTTGCACGGTTCAGGCCCAATCATGGCCCGGAGAGCAGTGGCCGGTCGGCCCGAAACCCTCAGGCACTGCGCTCGACGCGCTGGAGGCCTACGCGTTCCCTCCACGTGACGACAACACCCGTCAGGGCATCCGCACCGATGCCTTGCTGGTGATCCGCGACGGTCAGATCCTCTACGAACGCTACGCCGGCCCGACCCGCGTCGACACCCCGCACCTGACCTGGTCGATCAGCAAAAGCCTGATGGCCACGGTGCTGGGTGTGGCGTATGGCGAAGGCCTGTTCAAACTGGATGATCCGGCGGTGAAATTTTACCCGGCGCTGGAAAAGCACCCGACGATCACCATGGCCGATCTGCTGCACTGGGCGTCAGGGCTGGACTGGCAGGAAGACTACGAATACGCCCCGCTGAAATCCTCGGTGGTGGCGATGCTCTACACGCGCGGCCATCGCGACATGGCGGCGTTCACCGCCGATCACGACCGCTACGCCGCGCCGGGGCAGGCGTTCCGTTATTCGAGCGGCGATAGCAATCTGTTGGCGGCGACGCTGAAAACCATCGTCGGCCCGTCGCGTTATCCGGACTATCCCTGGACAGCGCTGTTCGAGCCGCTGGGCATCCACAACGCGGTTTGGGAAACCGATGCCAAGGGCACGTTTGTCGCCTCGTCCTACGCCTACTTACGGGCAAGGGATCTGGCGCGAATCGGCCTGCTGATGGCACGGGACGGACGCTGGGGCGAGCGGCAATTGCTGCCCAGGGACTGGGTGGCGTTCAACCTCCAGCCGTTTGCCGGCTACAAGGCCCATCAGGACGAAGCGGTGCCCGGCGGCCAGTGGTGGCTCAATCGCCCGGCGGATGGCGCACCGTCGCCCTGGCCCGATGCACCGCCCGATACCTTTGCCGCCCTCGGCCACTGGGGCCAGGCGTTGTATGTGATCCCCAGCGAAAAACTGGTGATCGTGCGCTACGGCGATGATCGTGACGGCGGCTACCGGCACAACGAATTGCTCAAACGCGTGCTGGGGGCGGTGCGGCCATGAAACTGTTCAAACGCATTCTGCTGGTGCTGTTGCTCGTGCTGCTCGGCTGGATCTGGCATGAACGGGAGGCGTTGTGGGCGTTCCCGGACATCATCAGCGCCTACACCGCCAAGGAATATTGTTCGTGTCGTTATGTCATGAACAACGATGCCGAATACTGTCGCGGGTACGTGAAGCAATGGCTGCCGACCAGCGGATTCACCGATGATGCGGTGAGCAAAACCGTCACCGTCAGCGGCATGGGGCGCAGCAACAGCGCGGGATGGACCGGCGAGCATCAAGGCTGCCGCCTGCAACCCTGACAGCACAAATCTCCCACGGTTTTGTGTTGCGCTTGCGGTGTACAGAAGCCATCGCTGGCAGTTAATGTTCGGCTCAGGTTTATTCGCCCCACGAGTCTTGAATGTTCAACCGCTCCCTTTGCACCGCCATCGCCGGCCTGCTGTTGAGTGCCGCTGCGCTGCCGGCCCAGGCCAACTGGTATCTGGACGGCGAGTCGTCGCGGCTGTCGTTCGTCAGTACGAAAAACGCCAATATTTCCGAAGTGCAACGCTTTCTGGTGCTGCACGGCAAGGTCGATCCGAACGGTCAGGCCGAAGTCGAAGTCGAGCTGGACTCGATCAACAGCGGCATCCCGCTGCGCGACGAGCGCATGCGCAAGGAGCTGTTCCAGATCGAGCAATTCCCCGAAGCGACCATCACCACCCAGATCGACCTGCGCCCGATCAACGATCTGGCACCCGGCGCGCAACTGGAACTGCGCCTGCCGCTGACCGTCAACCTGCACGGCAAACAACATGAATACCCCGCCGAACTGCTCGCCACCCGTCTCGATGACCGGCGCTTCCAGGTGGTCACTCTCGAGCCGCTGGTCATCAACGCCGAGGATTTCGACCTGGCGCCGGGGCTGGAAAACCTGCGCAAAATGGCCGGCCTGTCGGCCATCAGTCTGTCGGTGCCGGTGGGTGCGGTGCTGATCTTCACGGCGCGCTGACATGCGCGGCGCGGTGTTTCCATGGCGTGACGGCAACCGTTTCGAGCTGCTGATCGACGGCCCGCAATTCTTCCCGCGCATGCTCGATGAAATCCTCAACGCCCGCGAGCAGATCGAACTGGAGCTGTATCTGGTGGAGGCCGGCGCCTGTGCCGAAACCATCGTTCAGGCGCTGGTGCTGGCGGCCGAGCGCGGCGTGCGGGTGCGTTGTCTGTTCGATGATTACGGCAGCCTCGCGTTTACCCTGAACCTGCGTCAGCGCCTGACCGGTGCCGGGGTCGAACTGCGTTTCTACAACCGGCTGAACTGGCGCCGCTGGGTCGGCAATTTTTATCGCGATCACCGCAAGCTGTTGCTGGTCGACCAGCGCCTGGCGGTGGTTGGAGGGACCGGGGTTACCGATGAGTTCTGGACGCCGGGCCACGACACCAGCGAGTGGCACGAAGTCATGGTGCATATCACCGGCCCGCTGGTGCTCGACTGGCAGTTGCTGTTCGACCGCCAATGGATCGCCAACCGCCATCGCCGGGCGTGGAAACCTTCGGCGAACTTCGGCCTGCCACGGCTACCCCGGGTGCCGGACACGGGTGAGGGCATGGGCCGCGTGGCCTACGCCGACGCCCGTCAGCACCGCGACATTCTGCAATCGCTGTTCCGCGCGCTGAACAGCGGCCAGCAGCGGATCTGGCTGGCGACGCCGTACTTCCTGCCGACCTGGAAAATCCGCCGCTCCCTGCGCAAGGCCGCCGCCCGAGGCATCGATGTGCGCCTGCTGCTGACCGGGCCGCGCACCGATCACCCGTCGGTGCGCTACGCCGGGCATCGCTACTACCCGCGATTGCTCAAGTCCGGTGTGAAGATCTTTGAATACCAGCCGTGTTTCCTGCACCTGAAAATGGTCCTGGTGGACGATTGGGTGAGCATCGGCTCGTGCAATTTCGATCACTGGAATCTGCGCTTCAATCTGGAGGCGAACCTGGAAGCGCTGGATCCGCAACTGACGGCGGACGTGGTGGCGAGTTTCGAGCGGGACTTTGCCCAGAGTCAGCAGGTGAGCCTGGAAGAGTGGCGGCGCCGGCCGTTGTGGCGACGGGTCAAGCAGCGGGTGTGGGGCTGGGTGGACCGGTTGGTGGTCAACCTTCTGGATCGGCGGGGCTAGCAGCCCCATTCAAAACCCGACTGTGGGAGCGGGCTCGCTCCCACAGTTTTATGGATTAGAGCAACTCGAAGCTCTGCTGCTTCACGTCCTGGGAGTCCAGGCCGATCTGCACATTGAACTTGCCAGGCTCGGCCGCGTACTTGAGCTGGGCGTTGTAGAACTTCAGGTCATCCTCGGTGATGGTGAAGTGCACGACTTTCTGCTCGCCCGCCTTGAGCATGATCTTCTGGAAGTTCTTCAACTCCTTGACCGGACGGATGATCGAGCCGGTGACGTCCTGAATGTACAACTGCACCACGGTTTCGCCGTCACGCTTGCCGGTGTTCTTGACCGTGACGCTGGCGTCGAGCTTGCCGCTGGCGTTCAGGGTGGTCGAGGACAGCGCCATGTCGTTCAGGCTGAAATCGGTGTAGCTCAGGCCGTAGCCGAACGGGAACAGCGGCCCGGTGGTGTCATCGAAATACTGCGAGGTGTAGTTGCCCGGTTTGCCCGGCGTGAACGGCCGGCCGATGCTCAGGTGGTTGTAGTAGGTCGGAATCTGGCCCACGGAGCGCGGGAAGGTCACCGGCAGTTTGCCCGACGGGTTGTAGTCGCCGAACAGCACGTCGGCGATGGCGTTGCCGCCCTCGGTGCCGCTGAACCAGGTTTCCAGAATCGCATCGACCGAAGCGTTTTCTTCCAGAAGCGTCAGCGGACGGCCGTTCATCAGCACCAGCACCACCGGTTTGCCGGTGGCTTTCAGCGCACGGATCAGCTCGCGCTGGTTTTCCGGGATGTTCAGGTCGGTACGGCTCGACGATTCGTGGGACATGCCACGGGACTCGCCCACGGCGGCGACCACCACGTCAGCCTGTTTGGCCGCTTTCACCGCTTCGTCGATCAGCACGTTGGCCGGGCGCGGGTCATCGACCACTTCCGGGGCGTCGAAGTTGAGGAAGTTCAGGTAGTCGAGCACTTTCTTGTCGCTGGTGATGTTGGCACCACGGGCGTAGATCAGGTTCGCCTTGTCGCCGATCACCGAGCTCATGCCGTCGAACAGGGTGACCGATTGCGCCGGTTTGCCGGCGGCCGCCCAGCTACCCATCATGTCGATCGGCGCCTTGGCCAGCGGGCCGACCAGGGCGACTTTCGCGGTTTTCTTCAGTGGCAGGGTTTCGTTCTGGTTTTTCAGCAACACCAGGCTGCGGCGGGCGACGTCACGGGCGTCGGCGCGGTGCAGGCGGCTGTCGGCGTAAGTGTCGGCCGGATCGTCCTCGGCCTTGCCGATACGCAGGTACGGGTCCTTGAACAGGCCCATGTCGTATTTGGCCGCGAGGACTTCGCGCACGGCGTTGTCGATGTCTTTCTGCTCGATCTCGCCGGACTTGAGCAGCCCCGGCAGCTCTTTGCCGTACAGGGTGTCGTTCATGCTCATGTCGATGCCGGCCTTGATCGCCAGCTTCGCCGCTTCCCGACCGTCGCGGGCGACGCCGTGCTTGATCAGCTCGAAGATCGCGCCGTGGTCGCTGACCGCCAGGCCCTTGAAGCCCCAGTCCTTGCGCAGCAGATCGTTCATCAGCCAGGTGTTGGCGGTGGCCGGGATGCCGTTGATCGAGTTCAGCGCCACCATCACGCCACCGGCGCCGGCATCGATCGCGGCGCGGTAGGGCGGCAGGTAATCCTGGTACATCTTCACCGGGCTCATGTCCACGGTGTTGTAGTCGCGACCGCCCTCGACCGCGCCATACAGGGCGAAGTGCTTGACGCTGGCCATGATGCTGTCAGCGTTGCTCGGAGTGTCGCCCTGGTAGGCCTTGACCATGACCTTGGCGATACGCGAGGTCAGGTAGGTGTCTTCACCGAAACCTTCGGAGCTGCGGCCCCAGCGCGGGTCGCGGGAAACGTCGACCATCGGCGCGAAGGTGATGTCAAGGCTGTCGGCGGCGGCTTCTCTGGCGGCGATGCGCCCGGAATGGCCGATGGCGTCCATGTCCCAGCTCGAAGCCAGGGCCAGTGGAATCGGGAAAATCGTACGGTGGCCGTGGATCACGTCGTACGCGAAAAACATCGGAATCTTCAACCGGCTGCGCATGGCCGCGTCCTGCATCGGACGGTTTTCCGGGCGAGTGATCGAGTTGAACGTGCCACCGATGTTGCCGGCGGCGATTTCCTTGCGGATCAGCTCGCGGGGCATTTCCGGGCCGATGCTGATCAGACGCAACTGGCCGATCTTCTCTTCGAGGGTCATTTGCTTCATCAGGTTACTGATGAAGGCGTCCTTGTTTTCCAGGGGCACCGGGGATGTGGCGGCCAATACTTGATGACTGGCCAGGCTGACGAACAGACCCAGCAAACACAGCTTCTTCATGAATATTTTTCTCGAGGGCGCAAACGGCAGTGCAACGCCGGCCAGCCAAAATTTAGGGAGCGACTATTGTTGTTCGGGTGCTGATGCAAAAACGTAAAGCCGAATTAACCCCGCCAGATTCGGCGACGTGATCGCGCAGGGCCTCTTTTTAGCCCATTGGCCCGCTGCAATCCAGTGGCGCGGCCGATTATGCCCCAACAGTCGGCTGAGAATGTTTCGCGATTCATTTTTCATGAAATGTGCAAGGGAGCACCCGTCCGATGAATGTCAGTCCAATCTATCGCTCGCGCCTGCAGGTCGCCACTTTGCTGGTACTGGCCACTTTGCTGACCGCCTGTGGCATCAACAACATTCCGACCCTCGACGAACAGGCCAAGGCTGCCTGGGGCCAGGTGCAGAACCAGTACCAGCGGCGTGCCGACCTGATCCCGAATCTGGTGGAAACGGTCAAGGGCTACGCCAAGCATGAAGAGGCGACCCTGACCGCCGTGATCGAGGCGCGGGCCAAGGCAACGTCGATCCAGGTCGACGCCAGCACCCTGGACAACCCGGAAAAGCTCAAGCAGTTCCAACAGGCCCAGGATCAGTTGACCGGTGCCTTGAGCCGGTTGATGGTGGTGTCCGAGCAATATCCGGATCTGAAGGCCAACCAGAACTTCCTCGCCCTGCAATCGCAACTTGAAGGCACCGAGAATCGTATCGCCGTGGCCCGGCGCGATTTCATCCTCGCGGTGCAGAAGTACAACACCGAGATCCGTACCTTTCCCGGCCTGCTCTGGCACAAGGTGATGTACAGCGATCTGCCGGTTCGCGAGACCTTCGAAGCCACCAGCCCCGGCGCGGACAAGGCTCCGGAAGTGAAGTTCTGATCCGAGGTTGCCCATGCGTGTGTTGAAGATGGGCCTGGTGCTGATGCTGTGGCTGTTCGCCGTCAGCGCCCGGGCCGAGTTGACGTTTCCGGCGCTGACCGGGCGGGTGGTGGATCAGGCGCAGATGCTCGATCCGTCGGTGCGCGCGCAACTGAGCCAGCAGTTGCAGGCCCACGAGCAGGCGACCGGCGAGCAACTGGTGGTGGTCACGTTGCCGGACCTGCAAGGCACCAGCATCGAGGATTACGGCGTCCAGCTCGGTCGGCACTGGGGCATCGGGCAGAAAGACAAGAACAACGGCGCGCTGCTGATCGTCGCCCGGGACGAGCGCAAGCTGCGCATCGAAGTCGGTTACGGGCTGGAGGATCGGCTCACCGATGCGCAGAGTTCGGTGATCATCCATCAGGTCATCACGCCGGCCTTCAAGAGCGGCAATTTCAGCAAGGGCATCAGCGACGGCGTGGCGGCGATGCTGGTGGTGCTGGGCGGTAATCCGCTGGACGAGCCCTCGACGGTGTATGAATCGGCCGGCGATCCGACGGACGATTTCGTCTCGCGTCATCCGGCGTTGTTCGTGTTTTTGGTGATGTTGTTCATCCTGACTGTTTTTGTCTGCCAGATGCTCGGTATCCTTCCCGCCGGCCGTGGCGGCTCCGGTGGTTCGGGAGGCGGATTCGGCGGTGGAGGTTTCGGAGGCGGCGGTGGAGGCGGGGGCTTCAGCGGCGGCGGAGGCAGTTTCGGCGGGGGCGGGTCGTCCGGCGGCTGGTGAGATAACAACAATAGCGAACAGGCATTTCACGACATGGCATTACTGACTGAACACGAACAGCGCAAGGTCGCCGAGGCCATCGCCCGGGTCGAGCGCGATACCGACGCGGAGCTGGTGACGGTGCTGGCGGCCCGCGCCGATGACTACGCCTACATCCCGCTGCTGTGGGCCAGCCTGCTGGCGCTGGTGGTGCCGGGCGTCGTCCACTACCTGACCGGGTGGCTGACCCTGCGCAGCCTGTTGCTGGTGCAGTGGGGGCTGTTCATCGTGCTGTGCCTGGTGTTTCGCCTGCCGAAGATCACCACTCATCTGGTGCCGCGCCGGGTCCGGCACTGGCGCGCCTCGAACCTGGCGCGCCGGCAGTTTCTCGAACAGAACCTGCACCACACGGTCGGCAGCACCGGGATGCTGATTTTTGTCTGCGAGGCCGAGCGTTATGTGGAAATCCTCGTGGACGAAGGGATTTCCGGACGGCTGGACAACAAATGCTGGGATTCGATTGTCGCGGCGTTTACCGAGCAGGTGCGCCAGGGGCAGACGTTGCAGGGATTTGTGACCTGTATCGAGGCGTGCGGCGAATTGCTCAGGGTGCATGTGCCGGTGACGCAGGTGAGGAACGAGTTGCCGAATCGGTTGGTGGTTTTGGGGTAGTTTCTGAATGCCCTCACCCGGAGGGTGAGGGGGCGCCTTTCAGGACCACTGAGTAAATAACTGCGTGTCCCAAACCTCCATCCCCCCTAAAATACCCGCCATTCCCGTTTCGCCCCGCCCGAGGCTGTTTTTTTCATGTCTGTCACCGCCCCCACCGCTAAACCCGCGCCAGATCACTACGCCCAGTTCATCGAATTGCTGCAGACCAGCCTCGAACAGAACGGCTTTATCAAACTGGTGCTGGCCAAGTACGTCGGCGAAGAAGCCGATCTGCAGCGGATCATCATCAAGCCGGTGACGGTCAAGGCGCAGCCCTGCCTGTCCTTCGTTTATCGCTACAAGACCCGTGACATCACCAAGAACCTGCCGCTGGCCGAAGGCGTCGAAAGCATCGCCGCGCTGCTGCCGGCCGCGTTCAAGAATGCCCATTTGCTGGCGCTGAGCGACGAAGCCCAGCTCGAATACAGCAAAAAGGGCAAGAGTTCGCTGTTCAAGAGCAAACCCCAGCAATTGCGCGAAGCGCCATCCGCCGAGCATAACCGCGAGAAAAACCGCTTCCTCGAACTGAGCCGGCCGTTTCTCAAGGACCTCGGCGTGACCAACGCCCAGCAGGAATTGATTCCGGCGATGTCGCGCAAGTGGAAACAGATCAACAAGTTCATCGAAGTGTTCAGCCACGCCCTGACCTCGTCACCGCTGGCCCTGGACAAACCGGTGCGGGTGGCGGATTTCGGTTCGGGCAAGGGTTACCTGACGTTCGCCATCCACGACTACCTGCGCAACACCCTGAAGGCCGAAGGCGAGGTCACCGGCGTCGAGCTGCGCGAAGAAATGGTCAACCTGTGCAACGTCGCCGCGCAGAAGCTGGAACACCCGGGGCTGGTGTTCAAGTGCGGTGATGTGCGCAGCGTGGCGCCGAGCGAACTGGAAGTGATGATCGCCCTGCATGCCTGCGACATCGCCACCGACTACGCGATCCACACCGGCATCCGCTCCGGTGCGTCGATCATCATGTGCTCGCCGTGCTGCCACAAGCAGATCCGCCTGCAGATCCAGAGCCCGGCGCTGCTCAAGCCGATGCTGCAATACGGTCTGCATCTGGGCCAACAGGCGGAAATGGTCACCGACAGCCTGCGCGCGTTGTTCCTCGAGGCCTGTGGTTACGAGACGAAGGTGTTCGAGTTCATCTCCCTGGAACACACCAACAAGAACAAGATGATTCTCGCCGTCAAACGCGCCGAGCCGGTGGACCCGGCCCGGTTGCTGGTGAAAATCCAGGAGCTGAAGGAGTTCTACCACATCAGCGAGCACTGCCTGGAAAGCCTGCTGCGGGCGGACGGTTATCTGGCCTGATCAGGCCGTGGCGGTGCGGGCGGGGCGCACAGTGGTCTTGCGACCGAGCATGACGGTCGCAATCACGCCGCAGGCAAACACCCAGGTGATCGGCTCGACATGTTCACCGAAGAACAGCGCCGAAAACGCGATGGTGAAGAAGATCTGCAACAACTGGATCTGACTGACCCGGGCGATGCCACCCATGGCCAGCCCGGCGTACCAGGCGAAGAATCCGATGAACTGCGAGAACAGCGCCACGTAGCCAAAGGCCCACCAGGTCTTGGCCGACACCGCGCCATGATGCTGCACGGCCAGATACCACACCGGGCCGATCAGCAGCGGCGTCGACAGCACCAGCGCCCAGCAGATCACCTGCCAGCCGCCCATCTCTTTGGCCAGTCGGCCACCCTCGGCGTAACCCAGGCCACCCACCGCGATCGCGCCGAGCATCAGCAAGTCGCCGGCCTGAATGCTGCCGGCGCCGGTGTACAGCGCATACCCGAGCACCAGCGCACTGCCCAGCGCCGCGCAGGCCCAGAAGGCTTTCGACGGCCGTTCATGAGACAGCCATGCGGCGTACAGCGCCACGCACAGCGGCTGCAAACCGTTGACCAGCGCCCCGTGAGAGGCCGGCAGCGTCTGCATGGCCCACGCTGACAGCACCGGAAACCCGAGGATCACCCCGGCGATCACCAGGCTCAGGCCTTTGATTTGCGCCCAGGTCGGCCATTTCTCGCGGCGCCACAGCAACAGCAACGCCGCCGGAATCGCCGCGAACAACGCGCGGCCCAGGCCGTTGAGCAGCGGGTGCAGTTCCTGCACCACGATGCGGGTGAAGGGCAGGGTGAGGCTGAAAATCACAACCCCGAGCAGGCCGAGGGCCATGCCGGTGTTCTCGCGTGAAGACATGATGGCAACCAGAAATCGAAGGTGGCAGGGAGGTGTCTTCATCTAGCCACAAACCGCAGCCGGGCCGCTGCTACAGCTAGGCACGGACTGATCGGTACAGTTTGCGCAGGCCTTCGCGGGCAAGCCTGTTCCCACAGGAATTACGTCGTTTTCAAAGCCGCCGTGCCAGATAACGACTACTTTGAATACTCCAACGCATTTCCCAGAGGAGTCCGCCCCATGGCCGCGAAGAAGATCCTGATGCTGGTCGGCGATTACGTCGAAGACTACGAAGTGATGGTGCCGTTCCAGGCCTTGCAGATGGTCGGGCACATCGTCCACGCCGTGTGCCCGGACAAGGCCGCCGGCAAGACAGTGCGCACGGCGATCCACGACTTTGAAGGCGACCAGACCTACAGCGAAAAACCCGGTCACCTGTTCGCCCTGAATTTCGATTTCGCCAAGGTCAACGCGGCGGATTACGACGCGCTGCTGGTGCCGGGCGGTCGTGCGCCGGAATACTTGCGGCTGAACGAAAAAGTCCTGGAACTGGTGCGCGCCTTCGACCAGGCCGGCAAACCGATTGCCGCCGTTTGTCACGGTGCGCAACTACTGGCGGCGGCGGGGATTCTCGAAGGTCGTGAGTGCAGCGCCTATCCAGCCTGTGCCCCGGAAGTACGCCTGGCCGGCGGGACGTACATCGACATCCCGGTGACCGACGGCCATGTCCAGGGCAACCTGGCCACCGCTCCGGCCTGGCCGGCGCACCCGAACTGGCTGGCAGGGTTCCTTGGCCTGCTGGGCACTAAAATTACCCTTTGACCCGTCGATAAGGAGCAGCAGCATGTCCGGATGGTATGAATTGAGCAAAAGCAGCAACGGCCAGTTCAGGTTCGTGCTGAAAGCGGCGAATGCCGAAACCATTCTGACCAGCGAGTTGTACACCACCCGCAGCGCCGCCGAAAACGGCATTGCCTCGGTGCAGGCCAACAGTCCGCTGGATGAGCGCTACGAGAAAAAACTGACGAAGGACGGCCATCCGTACTTCAACCTCAAGGCCGCCAACCACCAGATCATCGGCGGCAGCGAGTCCTATTCTTCCGACCCGGCCTGTGACAAAGGCATCGCCAGCGTCAAGGCCAACGGGCCGACGAAGACCATCAAGGACAAGACTTTGCCTGTACTCTGATCCTGTGTGGGAACAACAGTCTCGGGCATGCAACACAGTGCAATATGGGAGCGGGCTTGCTCGCGAAAACGGTGTGTCAGGCAACGTCGCCGTCGCCGGACACTTCCTCTTCGCGAGCACGCCCGCTCCCACAGGTTTCAGCGCAGGACGTTGAGCAATTCTTGCAGTTGACTGCGCCCGGCCTCGCTCAGCGGGAACACCGGCAGGCGCGGATCGCCCGCTTCCAGGCCGGTTGCCCGCAAACCGGCCTTGATCGTCGCCGGCAATCCACCCTTGAGGATGAAGTCCAGCAGCGGCAACTGGCGGTAGAACAGCTCCCGCGCCTTGCCCAGGTCACCGGCCAATGTGGCTTCGTACAGATCCAGATTGAGTTGCGGGATCAGGTTCGGCGCCGCCGTACACCAGCCTTTGGCCCCGGCAGCGAAGGCTTCCAGCGCCAGCGGATTGCAGCCGTTGTAGAACGGAATCTGCCCATCACCGAGCAATTGCAGCTTGTGCATGCGCTGGATGTCGCCGGTGCTTTCCTTGACCATGGTCACGTTTTCCACGCTGTTGACGATGCGCAGAATCAGTTCGACCGACATGTCGGTGCCGCTGGTGGCCGGGTTGTTGTAGAGCATGATCGGCACGCCGATGCTGTCGCCGATGGCGCGGTAATGGGCGAGGATTTCCGCTTCGCTGAGTTTCCAGTAGGACGCCGGCAGCACCATCACCACGTCGGCGCCGTGGGCTTCGGCGAAGCGCGCGCGACGCACGGCTTTGGCGGTGGTCAGGTCGGATACGCTGACCACGGTCGGTACGCGTCGGGCGACATGCCTGATGCTGAATTCGGCGACCTGATCCCACTCGGCGTCGCTCAGGTACGCGCCTTCGCCGGTGCTGCCCAGCGGGGCGATGGCGTGGACGCCGCTTTCGATCAGGCGGTCAATGGAGCGGCCGAGGGCGGGCAGGTCGAGCCCCTCGCCGTTGGCGCCGAACGGGGTGATGGTGTAGCCGATGATGCCGTGAAGGTTGGACATGGACGTGTCTCCGTGAAAAAGGGTTTCAGTTCAGGCAATCGGCGTGTTGGCGCAGGTTCTGCCGAGCGTAGTAGTTGAACGCGGCGGCGTGGCGCTTGGGTTTGGACACCCAGTCATGGGCTTCGCGTCCCAGTTCGGGAATGATCGGCTTGATCGTCCCGGCGGCCATCGCCAGCAATTGCAATTTGGCTGCGCGCTCGATCAGTTGCGCGATGACACAGGCTTCCTCGATGGTTGCCCCGGTCGACAACTGGCCGTGGTGCGAGAGCAGGATCGCCCGTTTGTCGCCCAGCGCCCCGGCAATCAGTTCACCTTCTTCGTTGCCCACCGGCACCCCCGGCCAGCCTTCGAGAAACGCGCAGTCTTCGTACAGCGGACACAGGTCCATGTGGGAAATCTGCAACGGCACTTCCAGCATCGACAGGGCGGCAACATGGGTCGGGTGGGTGTGGATGATGCAGTTCACGTCCGGTCGGGCGCGGTATACCCAACTGTGGAAACGATTCGCCGGATTGGCCATGCCATGACCTTCGAGCACGTCGAGGTCTTCGTTGACCAGCAGCAGATTGCTCGCGGTGATTTCATCGAAACCCAGGCCCAGTTGCTGGGTGTAGTAGGTGCCCGGCTGCGGGCCGCGTGCGGTGATCTGCCCGGCCAGGCCCGAGTCGTGACCGTTCTCGAACAGGATCCGGCAGGTCAGGGCCAGCTTTTGCCGGTCTGTCCACGTATTATCCGCCAGGGTGTTTTGCATCTGGGTCAGCGCCTGCTTGACCAGTTGCTCTTTGGGTAGTGCTAATGTCTTGGCCATATCGGTTGTCCTTTGGATCGTTCAATGGACGTCGGATTTGCCGTTGCACCGTTGCTCGCAAGGTTCCCGGTGTACGCAAATGACACTAAAGAGGCTATATGACACAAAGTGTCATTGGCAAGCACGAATCGTCGCTTCCTTGATGGAATAACCGCTGCGCATGTCTATCCGTTTGAAATTATTGAGAAAAAAACTTGGCGTAACCCTTGAGGCGCTGGCGGAAAAATCCGGCATGACCAAGAGTTATCTGTCGAAAGTCGAGCGCGGTCTGAATACTCCGTCGATTGCCGCCGCGCTGAAACTGGCGAAAGCGCTGAACGTGAAAGTCGAGGAACTGTTCTCCGAAGACAACGTCAGCCTCGACAGCTACAGCCTGGTGCGCAGCCACGAGCGTCAGTCACTGGCGGCCAACGATCAGAGCCCCGGTTATGCGGTGCTGGCGCATCAGGTCAGCGAGCGCAGCCTGTTGCCGTTCATCATCTACCCGCCGAGCGAGTTCACCGACAAGACCTTCAAGGAGCATCTGGGCGAGGAATTCCTGTTCGTCCACGAAGGCCGGGTCGAAGTGGATTTCATGAACGAGCGGGTGCTGCTGGAGCGGGGCGATGCGTTGCATTTCAATGCGCAGAAGCCGCATCGGCTCCGCTCGGTGGGGGAGGTTCAGGCGCAGTTGCTGGTGGTGGTGCATAGCGCCGAGGAATGAGGGTACTGCGCCCGGTCGACCTCAAACCTCGACCGGAACCGCCAGTTTCGGATTCCCCAACGCATGGCTCTTGGAGTCAAAGAACCGCAGCTCAACCCCGGTCCCGTCAAACAGCTTGGTGTAGTAGCGCTTCTGGTGCTGAATGAACGCCGCGCTGCGTGGATAGATCGAGATCGCCACGGTCTTCGGCTTCGCCAGGCGCAAGGCACGGACGAGGTGGCTGTCCTGCTCGCCGAGGGCATGGCCGAAGATGCACAGGTTGTCGCCATGGCTCAGTAACTGGTCGTGGCAGAACGACAAGTAGTCCGAGCTGCGAATGGTCTTGAGTTTGTCCGCGCTCGGCCCTTCGTTGACGAACAGCGGTACGTCGTCGAGGGTCTTGAGGGTGTTGTTGATCGCGAAATTGCCCAGCAGCGTGCCCTCGGTGGAGGTCAGCTTGCGCGCGGTGCCGTCCTGATTGCGCACCAGGTGCAGGCCGCCGTGCAGGTACAGCAGACGGGTTTTTTCGCTGGCGCTTTCGCACAGGTCGAAACTCGCATCGGGGCCGTTGAACAGGTCGTCGATGGCGTCGCCGTTGTGTTGCACGGCCCAGTAATTGAGCAGGTCGTAATTGGTGGTGAACACCGTGCGATAGCGCGCCAGTTCTTCGTTCAGCGTCGCCAGGGTCGAGGCTGCGATCAGCCGCCATGGAATGTGTACCGCATGCACTGTGTTGATCAGCGCTTCCTTGATCGCGTAGTAACGGTTGCGCGGTGCCGCCGAGCTGACGGCCAGTGCCTTGTTGACCCGGCTGGTGACTTTCAGCGCGCCGAGCACCTGCTCGAAACTGCGCGTCTGCATCGCGTCGAACACGCTCAGTTCCGACGGGCTCAGCGGTTTCTCTTCCACCGTGCGGGCGTTTTCGAACAGCGAGTCGTAGCCGAAATCGTCCCACACCGCACGGCTGGCGCCGTTGCCCACCAGCAAGCCGCTGAAGGCGATGGCCGCGCGCAGGGCGCTCCAGTCTTCAAGTGTGGCGTCGACATCCAGAAAATCGGTCATGCGCGGCAAGTCTCAAAACAAAGGGGCTGATGGGCGGCGACTTTATCACGAGCGGGCATTGAGCCAGATCAACATCCGCCGTGACCGATCGGTCGATGCTGTGTGCATCCGCCGGATCGCGGTAGTCGAAACGGCCTCAGTCAGGAGACGCGCGCATGAGCAGCACCTTTTTCATTCCCGCCGTAAACATCATGGGCAGCGGCTGCCTGGACGAAGCCATGGATGCGATTCGCAACTACGGATTTCGCAAGGCGCTGATCGTCACTGACGCCGGTCTGGCCAAGGCCGGCGTGGCGACCCTGATCGCCGAGAAACTGGCGATGCAGGACATCGACTCGGTGGTGTTCGACGGCGCCAAGCCGAACCCGAGCATCGCCAATGTCGAGGCCGGCCTGGAGATGCTGCGACTGCATCGCTGCGATTTTGTGGTGTCCCTGGGCGGCGGTTCGCCCCACGACTGCGCCAAGGGCGTTGCCCTGTGTGCGACCAACGGCGGGCAGATCCGCGACTACGAAGGTGTCGATCGATCGGCCAAGGCGCAATTGCCGCTGATCGCGATCAACACCACCGCTGGCACCGCCAGCGAGATGACTCGCTTTTGCATCATCACCGACGAGAGCCGCCACGTGAAAATGGCCATCGTCGACCGCAACGTCACGCCGCTGCTGTCGGTGAATGACCCGGCGCTGATGGTGGCGATGCCGAAAGGTCTGACAGCCGCGACCGGCATGGACGCACTGACCCACGCCATCGAAGCCTACGTGTCCACCGCCGCCAATCCGATCACCGACGCCTGCGCATTGAAGGCGATGACCCTGATCAGCAACAACCTGCGCCTGGCGGTGCGTGACGGTCACGACCTCGCCGCGCGGGAAAACATGGCCTACGCGCAGTTCCTCGCCGGCATGGCGTTCAACAATGCGTCCCTCGGGTATGTCCATGCGATGGCGCACCAGTTGGGCGGTTTCTACGACTTGCCCCACGGGGTCTGCAACGCGGTGCTGCTGCCCCATGTGCAGACGTTCAACGCGCTGGTGTGTGCGGATCGGCTCACCGATGTGGCGCATGCGATGGGCGCCGACATCCGTGGTTTCAGCACGGAGGAGGGCGCGCAAGCGGCCATCGGCGCGATTCGTTGCCTGGCCAGGGACGTCGATATTCCCGGCGGCCTGCGCGACCTCGGCGCCAAGCTCACCGACATCCCGGTGCTCGCCACCAACGCCCTGAAAGACGCCTGCGGGCTGACCAATCCACGGGCGGCGGATCAGCGCCAGATCGAAGAGATTTTCCGCAGCGCGTTTTGAAGCGGGCAGGGTTTGGATGAACGGGTTTATGCTGCGCGTTCGTCCGAGCTGCCATTGCCGAGTCCTGCATGCTGCAAAGAAGCCTGATCCGCCGCCTCGACCTGATTACCCTGCAACTGTTCGTCGCCGTCCACGAAGAGGGCACGCTGACCCGCGCGGCCGCCCGCGAAGCCATCGCGGTATCGGCGGCCAGCAAGCGCCTGATGGAGCTGGAAGAGGCGCTGGGCATCAGCCTGTTCATGCGTCAGGCCAAGGGCATGACTCTGACGCCGGCCGGCGAAACCCTGTTGCACCATGCCCGGCAGATGCTGTTCAACGTCGAGAAAATGGGCCTGGAACTGGGCGAACACAGCCACGGCGTGCGCGGTTACGTGCGGATGCTGGCGAACCTGTCGGCGATCATTCAGTTTCTCCCCGAAGACCTGCGCGACTTCTCCGCCCGTCATCCGCAGGTCAAGACCGACCTTGAAGAACGGCCCAGTGACGGGGTCATCAAGGGTGTGCTCGATGGCGTCGCGGACTTCGGTATCTGCTCCAGCGACAGCGATATCAAGGGCCTGCACAGCGTGCTCTATCGCCAGGACAAACTGGTGGTGGTGATGTTGCCGGAACACCCGTTGGCCCCGCGCGAGTCGCTGGCCTTCAGCGAAACCCTCGACAGCGATTACGTCGGCCTGCACGCCGCCAGTTCGATCAACATGCGCACCCACGCCGCCGCGCGCCAGGCCGGTAAAGTCCTGCGCATCCGCATCCATGTGCCGGGTTTCGACGCGGTGTGCCGGATGGTCCAGGCCAACATGGGCATCGGCATCCTGCCGCAACGGGCCTATGAATTGTTCGGCCGTGCGCTGGGGCTGACGGCGGTGCCGTTGACCGATGACTGGTCGGATCGTGCGTTGATCATGGTGGTGCGCGACGAGGCCAAGTTATCGCCGGTGAGCCGGGTGCTGTTCGAGCATTTGCGCGGGCAGGATTGAGGGCCGTTCTGTGTGTGCCGCGAACTGTGTGGAAGTGGGGCAGCCCACGCACGCGACCGTCTGTTCTGCGCATCTCCGGCGGGCGTTCGCATTTCGCGAACGCCCGTTGCCGAGTGAAGGTTGGATTGCTTCGCTGACGCTCCTCTAGCCTTGGCGGCAATTCCAAGAACAAGAGGTACGCTGCAATGACTGCCCCCTTGAGTGCGATCAAAGTGATCGAGATCGGCACCCTGATTGCCGCGCCGTTTGCCGCGCGCATGCTCGCCGAATTCGGCGCCGAGGTGATCAAGATCGAAGCCATGGGTCAGGGCGACCCGTTGCGCAAATGGCGCAAGCTGCACGAAGGAACGTCGCTGTGGTGGTATCTGCAATCGCGCAACAAGAAATCCCTGGCACTGAATCTCAAGTCCGCCGAAGGCATCGAACTGGTCAAGCAACTGGCACGCGATGCCGACGTGATCATCGAGAACCTGCGCCCCGGCGCCCTGGAAAAACTCGGCCTGGGCTGGGAGGTGTTGCACGCGCTGAATCCCGACCTGACCCTCGTGCGCATCTCCGGCTACGGCCAGACCGGCCCCTACCGCGACCGCCCCGGTTTCGGCGCCATCGGCGAGGCCATGGGCGGCATTCGCTACACCACCGGCACTCCCGGTTCGCCACCGGCGCGGGTCGGGGTGAGTCTCGGTGATTCGCTGGCCTCGCTGCATGCGGTGATCGGCGCGCTGATGTCGCTGTTGCGGGTCAAGACCGGGCAGGGCGGCGGTCAGATCGTCGATGTATCGCTGGCCGAAAGCGTGTTCAACGTCATGGAAAGCCTGGTGCCGGAATACGACATGCTCGGGCATGTCCGTGAACGCAGTGGCGGCGCACTGCCGGGCATCGCCCCCTCCAACACCTACCTCACGGCGGACGGCGCCTATGTGGTGATTGCCGGCAACAGCGACCCGATCTACAAGCGTCTGATGCAGGTCATCGGCCGCAACGATCTGGCCGAAGCCGAAGAGTTCGCTCACAACGATGGCCGCGCGGCCAAGAGTGGTCTGCTCGATGCCGCCATCACCCACTGGACCAGCCGCCTGCCGATCGATGATGTACTCGCCGCGCTGGAGGCCGCAGAAGTGCCGGCCGGGCGGATCTACTCGGTGGCCGACATCGTCGCCGATCCGCACTATCAGGCACGCGGCATGTTGCTCGACGCCGCACTGCCGGGCGGGGCGACAGTAAAAATGCCGGGCATCGTGCCCAAACTTTCAGAAACCCCCGGCGGCGTTAACTGGTCGGGACCCGGACTGGGCCAACACACCGATGGCATCCTCGCTGACCTCGGCCTGACTGCGTCGGACATTCAACGTCTGAAAACCCAGGGAGTGGTGCAATGATCACCGATTACTCGCAAGCCTTGATCGTCCAGGAAGTCTCCCCCCGGGACGGCTTGCAAATCGAACCGACCTGGGTCGAGACCGAAGACAAGATCGCCCTCATCGATCAACTGTCGCTGGCCGGATTCAGCCGCATCGAGGCTGGCTCGTTCGTCTCGCCCAAAGCCATTCCGGCGCTGCGCGACGGGGAGCAGGTGTTCACCGGTATTCAGCGGCAACCGGGGCTGATTTACGTGGCGTTGATTCCCAACCTCAAGGGCGCGCAGCGCGCGCTGGAGGCCGAGGCGGATGAGCTGAACCTGGTGATGTCCGCCAGCCAGAGCCACAACCTGGCGAACATGCGCATGAGCTGCGAAGCCTCGCTTTCGGCATTCGCGCAAATCGTCGAGTTCACCCGCGGCACCGGGGTGCGGCTCAACGGCAGCATCGCCACGACGTTTGGTTGTCCGTTCGAAGGCTGGATCGACGAGGACCGGGTGCTGCAAATCGTCGACGCCTATCAGCAACTTGGCATTCCGGGAATCACCCTGGCCGACACCACCGGCATGGCCAGTCCGCGACAGGTCGATCGGCTGGTACGACGGGTGTTGCAGCGTGTCTCGCCTACTGACCTGACCCTGCATTTTCACAACACTCGAGGCCTGGGGCTGTGCAATGTGCTGGCGGCCTACGAGGCGGGTGCCCGGCGTTTCGACGCGGCGCTCGGCGGCCTCGGCGGTTGCCCGTTTGCACCGGGCGCATCGGGAAATATCTGCACCGAAGACCTGGTGAACCTCTGCGATGAAGTCGGCATCCACACCGGCATCGATCTGCCGCTGCTGCTGAAACTGTCCCGAGGGTTGCCGGCACTGCTGGGGCACGAAGTCCCCGGACAACTGGCGAAGGCCGGGCGCAATTGCGATCTGCACCCGATCCCTGGCTGAGGCCTGGCCGCCACGGAAAACATGCTCCACCACCAGACAACAAAAACAATCGGACGCCCCTGGCAGTCCGCCTGGAGAAAACGCTATGAGCCTCAATGTAATGGAGGCGGGCGTGAGCCCGTCCGTCGATCTCGACGCCGAAAAAGCCCTGGTCAGCAAAGTCGCCTGGCGCCTGATGCCGTTGATCATGGTCTGCTACCTGTTCGCGTTTTTCGACCGCATCAACATCAGCTTTGCCAAGTTCCAGTTGCAGGCCGATCTGAGCCTGAGTGACACCGCCTACGGCCTTGGCGCGGGGCTGTTCGTGGTCGGTTACGTGTTGTTCGAAGTGCCGAGCAACATGATGCTGTACAAGGTCGGCGCCCGGCGCTGGATCGCCCGGATCATGATGTCCTGGGGCGTGGCGACCGCGCTGATGGTGTTCGTCAACACCGAATGGCAGTTCTACGCGCTGCGTTTTCTTATCGGCGCGATGGAGGCCGGTTTTGCCCCCGGCGTGCTGTATTACCTGACGCTGTGGTTTCCGCAGCACTTCCGTGGACGCATCACTTCGATGCTGTTCCTCGCTTCGGCGTTTGCCGGGCTGGTCGGCGCGCCGTTCTCCGGGCTGGTGCTGGAACACCTCGACGGCGTGCTGCATATGCGTGGCTGGCATTGGTTGTTCCTGCTGGGTGGCGTGCCGTGCGTAGGCCTTGGTTTCCTGGTGCTGACCCTGCTCAAGGATCGGATTGAGGACGCCCACTGGCTGACCCCGGACGAGAAAGAACTGCTGTCCAGCCGCATTGCCCATCACGAACCCCACAAGAGCGGCGGCTCGTTGCTGGCGGCGCTGAAAATCCCGGGATTCCTGACTCTGGGGCTGATCTACTTCCTGATCCAGGTGGCGTCCTATGGCCTCAACTTCTGGGCGCCGCAGCTGATCCGCAGCGCCGGCACCGAGAGCCCGGTGATGATCGGTTTGCTGACTTCGATCCCGTACATCTGTGGCGCCATCAGCATGGTGGTGATCGGTCGGTTGTCCGACGCTACCGGTGAGCGGCGCAAGTTTGTCGCCGGGCTGGTGATCGTCGGCGCCATCGGTTTCTTCAGCGCCGGGATCTTCGCCAGCCACACCACGTTCCTGATCGTCGCCCTTGGCCTGCTCGGCGCCGGCATCATCGCCTCGATCCCGAGCTTCTGGACCCTGCCACCGAAATTGCTGGCCGGAGCGGGCGCCGGCGCGGCGGGCGGGATCGCGGTCATCAACACCCTGGGCCAGTTCGGCGGGATCGTCAGCCCGGTGATGGTGGGCCGGATCAAGGACCTGACCGGCAGCACCACGCCAGCGCTGTATGTCATCGGCGTGGCGGCGCTGATTGCGGCGGCGTTGCTGTTGTGGGGATTGCCGCAGAAACTGCGCACGCTCGACAAGGGGTGAACCATTGAAAAGATCGCAGCCGGCGACAGCTCCGTGTAGTTGTCGCTGGCTGCGATCTTTTTGCCTTTCATTGCGCTGACAAGGCTCTCGCCCCGGAACTGCCAAACTGAATCAACATCACCCCGGCAATCAGCAGCACGGCCCCGAACACCCGAGGCAACGTCAGTTGTTTTTCAACCAGCCCGAACAAGCCGAAGTGGTCCAGCACTATCGACGTCAGCACTTGCCCGGCCAACGCCAATGCCACAAAACCCGAAGCCCCCAGCTTCGGCAGCAGCACCACGGCCAGCGCCACGAAACACACGCCGAACGCGCCACCGGTCCACATCCACAAGGGTGTCTTGGCCATTATCGCCAGGGAGGGCAATGGCAGACGTAACGCGACCATCACCGGCAGCAACACCAGCACACTCATCACCAGCGAGGCGAACGTCGCCCACAGCGGATGTCCCACGCTGCGAGCCAGGTTGGCGTTGATCGCACTCTGAAACGGCACCACCGCGCCGGCCAACGCCGCCAGCAACAACAGACCAGCCCAATGCAAGGTACTCATGATCGTTCTCCAGCAAGGTTTTGCTGGACTCTAGGTCATTCGTCGAGCAGATTTAAATTCCGTTTTTTCATCAGGAACATGCATTGGATGAATGACCTGCGCCGCATCGACCTCAACCTGCTGGTGATCCTCGACGCCTTGCTCAGCGAACAGCACGTCACTCGCGCGGCGGAGCGTCTGCACCTGAGTCAGCCGGCGGTCAGCCATGCCCTGGCGCGACTGCGCGATCTGCTCGGCGATCCGTTGTTGGTTCGCGCCGGCTCAAGTCTGGCGCCAACGGCCCGGGCGCTGGAATTGGTGGCGCCCCTGGCCGAAGCACTGGCGCAGGTGCAATCGCTGCTGGCGCCCAACACCTTCGATCCGGCCAGCGCCCGCCGTACTTTTCGCATCGCGATGTCCGACTATGGCGCGGCGATCATCCTGCCCGACCTGATCCGCACACTGCGTCGCGAAGCGCCGGGCATCGACCTGCAAATCAGCCACGCGAGCCGTGAAGGCATGCTCGACGGTGTGCTCAACGGCGATATCGACGTGGCCGCCGGGGTGTTTCCCGATTTGCCCCACGAACTGCGCAGCACGCCGCTGTTCGAGGAACACTACGTCTGCCTCGTCGACCGCCAGAGCATGCCCGCCAACGGTATTCTCGACCTGCCGACCTACCTGTCGCGGCCTCACGTTTTGCTGGAAATGCGCGGCAGCGGCACCCCGGAAATCGAGCGCACCCTGACCGCCCTGCGCGAACGCCGCCGCGTCGCCGTCAGCCTGCCGCACTGGAGCGTCGCGCCGCAGATCATCAGCGGCACCGACCTGATCCTCACCGTCGCCTCCCGCGCACTGGACGACATCGACCCACAGACGCTGGTCGTCGTACCGCCACCGTTTGTCATTCCGCCGTTCAGCTTCGTGCTGACGTGGCACAAACGGCGGGGTGGCGATCAGGCGTTGAATTGGTTGAATCAGCGGATCGGGGAGGGGATAGTGCGCGGCTGAAGTTCATCAAGGAGTGGGACGTGACAGTGAAGTCTGGATTGGTGTTTTGCGCAGTGTTGCTCGCAGGGCAGGCATCGGCTGATTGCACGCCAATGCCGGTGAAAGGGGATCAGGATTATTCGGTTTGCAAAGAATGGCCGGCGTATGAGGGCTTGACCCTCAGTGCCTACGCTCATCTCAATCCGGCAGTTGCTGACGCGTTCGGCACCTATGATTTGGACGTGTCCGTTTTGAGTGAGGGCCATTCGGCTCCGATTGCGGCTTACCACCAAGCCGCTGCTTACACGCTTGAGGGTGTTGGGCTGCAAGAATTAGCGCTGGATACCGCGCGCTACAAACTGGCTCCCGATCTACGAGCCTTTGGGGTTCGAGCCAGACTTAACAACGCATCTCGCCTCAACCCGGTGGAAGAAAACCAGCTCTCGCTCTATGTGAGAGAGGGCGCCAAACTGCGATCCGTTCTGAGTAAATTACTGGTCTATCAGTACGGCGGCGAGTGGGACGGCAATTGCGCAGGTGAGCGATTCGAGATCACGCGCACCGTTGAAATCGCCAAAACCAATTCTCACGCCTATGCGGACTTGATTGTCAAAACCCAGCAAACCCATACGACAAGTGTGGGCGAAGGCGACGCCTGTGAAGATAAAACCATCGTGGACAAACCCGTGTTGACAACCTTGCGCTACGACGGCGACTCCTACGCCGTGCCCATCGAGTTCAAGGGCCTGTAGCCGCGCCGGGAACATCATTTTTATCAAGGAAGAACCATGCTTACTCCAACCCGACTCTTCATCGCCCTCAGCCTTTTCGCCTTCACTGCTCAAGCTCAGTCTGCGTGTGTGGTGAAGTCCTTTGACGGTCATTCCCTCTCACGCTGCAAGGGATGGCCGGCGTTCAAGGATCAGGCGATTTCCGTCAAATCGACCTTTGTCCCTGACTCCAGTGGCGATGATGCCGGCGTATTCGATCTGGAACTTTCGCTTCTCAATTCCACCAACTGGAAGCCGATGGCGACTTACCTCAAGCCCGGTGCCTACAACTCCGACGCCATCAGTTTTGATGACCTGGTGATCGATACGGCGCGCTACCGACTCGCACCGGACGTCCGTGCGTTCGGCCTGCGGTCGAAGTTCGAGCACAGCTCCCGCGTCAATCCCTACTCGAAAACCGATCTGGCGCTGTATGTTCGTGAAGGCAATAAATTGCGCCCGGTACTCGAAGGTCTGGTGGTCTACAAAAACAATGGCGAGTGGATGGATGACTGCGAAGGCGAAGGCCAGACCATTCGCCGAACCGTCGAAATCGGTCCGTTGAGCCACAACGGTTTCGCCGATCTCATCGTCACTTCGAGCGGTTCGGCGCTTAAAACCTATGCGTCCGGCAAGGAATGCCTGTCCAAAACCACCGACTTGAAGAAAACCCAGCTCACCCTGACCTACGACGGCAAGCAATACACCGTCCCCGAAGACCTCAGAGGTTACTGATCCGATGCTCACCGGTCTCAACCACCTGACTCTCGCCGTCACTGACCTGGACCGCAGTCTCGCGTTCTATCGCGAGCTGCTTGGGTTGCGCGTTGAAGCAACCTGGGACGCCGGTGCCTATCTGTCATTACCCGGTCTCTGGTTGTGCCTGTCGCTCGATCCGCAACGCCGGGAAGAACCCGCCGCCGACTACACCCATTACGCCTTCAGCCTGAGCGCATCGGACTTCCCGGTTTTTGTGCAAACGCTGAAAACCGCGAACGTGGGCGAATGGCGTGAAAATCGCAGCGAAGGGGCGTCGTTCTATTTCCTCGACCCGGACGGGCACAAGCTCGAAGCCCATGTCGGCGACCTGGCCTCGCGGCTGGCCGCGTGTCGGCACAAGCCTTACGCCGGAATGCGATTTTTCAGCGAGTCATGAACATCCAGCCATCGCTGGGATAGACTGACGGCCACGTTTTATGGCGCTTGCAGGTTTTTCCATGACTCCATCGTTGCTTATGGCCGTGCTGGCCTCGGGATTCATCTACGGCATCACACCGGGGCCGGGTGTGCTGGCGGTATTCGGCATCGGCGCGGCGCGTGGGCGTCGGGCGGGCGCGGGGTTTCTCTGCGGTCATCTGCTGGGAGACGTGGTCTGGTGCAGCACGGCGCTGATCGCGATTGTCGGCGCCCGGGAAATCGGCAGCACCGCCTTCGACGTCCTCGGTGTGCTCAGCGGTCTGTACCTGTTCTGGCTCGGTTGGCGTGCGGTGCGGGCCAAGCGCAGCAACGGCGATCAGCCTCAGGGCGCGGCGCGCCAGCCGTTCTGGCACGGGATTCTGTTCGGCCTGACCAACCCCAAGGCCTACCCGGTGGCGGTGGCGACTTTCACCGCGTTGCTGTCGAGCCGTGCCGAGTTGCTCAACTGGTCGATGCTGCCGATGTTGATTGCCTTGAGTTTCCTCGGCGGATTGCTGGCCTACGCTATTCTCATTGGCATCGTCGGTGCCCGGCAGGTGCGTACCCTGTACCAGCGCCATGAACTGGCGATTACCCGGTTGTGCGGGGTGATGTTTATCGGTTTCGCCATCAATGCGTTGGTGCATGCGTTGCCGGGGCTGATGCCGAACAAGGCTTGAAGTCGATCGCAGGACGCGAAGTTGCCAGGTCAGGGATGGTTGATCAGTGCTGCATTGTCCGGATTCTCACGCTGAACCATGGAAAGCCGAAACTCCGCGCCGTTGGCGAGCTACATCGATCTGTTGCTGGATGCCGTCTGCGCGGTGGACAAACAGGGCCGCTTCGTTTTCGTCAGCGCGGCCTGTGAACGCATTCTCGGGTACACGCCTGACGAGTTGATCGGTCAGGCAATGATCGATTTCGTTCACCCCGCCGACCGCGAGCGCACCCTGACGGCCGCCCGCGACATCATGGGCGGCGAGCCGAAAAACAATTTCGAGAACCGCTACGTGCGCAAGGATGGTAGCGTCGTCCACATCCTGTGGTCGGCGCGCTGGTCCGAGGTCGATCAACTGCGCATTGCCGTCGCCCGGGACATCACCGAGCGCAAACTGGCTGAGTCGCGCCAGGCGGCGTTGTATGCGATCTCCGAAGCGGCGCATGCGGCGGAAGATTTGCTGGCGCTGTTCAAGCGCATCCACCAGATCATTGGCGAGTGGCTGCCGGCGCTGAATTTTTCCGTGGCGCTGTACGACGAGCATTGCGCACAACTGAACTTCCCGTATCACGTCGACGATAACGAGTTGCAGCCCGAACAGCCCGGAACGGTGACCGGACGGCTGTGTGCCGAAGTGATCCGCAGTGGCCAGCCGATCCTGCTGACCCCGGACAGCCCCAACGCGCCCGCCGATTTCGCCGCGTTGGTGGCGGGGCAGCATTCGCCCTGCTGGCTCGGTGTACCGCTTAACTCAAAGAACGGCACCATCGGCGCGCTGATCGTCAAAAGCCTGGCCGGCGGCGAGCGCTACACCGAACAGGACAAGGAACTGCTGCAATACGTCTGTGCCCAGGTCGCCACCGCCATCGAGCGCCAGCAACTGCACGCGCGCCTGCGACGCATGGCCCAGTACGACCAATTGACCCAGTTGCCCAACCGCGAACTGCTGCGCGAGCGGCTCAAGGCTGCGCTGGCTTATGCCCAGGAGCAATCGGGGCACATGGCACTGCTGTATGTCGATCTGGATCGCTTCAAACAGGTCAACGACACTTTCGGTCATGCGGTGGGCGACATGTTGCTGCAGACCGTCGCCAATCGGCTCAAGGGCTGCGTGCGCGAAACCGACACCGTGGCCCGGATCGGCGGCGACGAATTCGTGATTCTGTTGCACAGCGTTCATGTCGCCGACGATGCCGACAGCGTGGCCGAGAAGATCCGTCAGGTGCTGATGCAGCCGATGCGCCTGGACGGTCACAACCTGCACATCGAGCCGAGCATTGGCGTTGCCCGCTATCCCGAACATGGCAACCATGAGCAGGAATTGTTCCGTCATGCCGACCAGGCGATGTACACCGCCAAACGGCAGAATCACCGGGCGCTGGATAGCTGATGTGAGGTCGCCGTTCGTCGCGGCGACCGCAACTTTTCTAAACCTTTATCGTCGGCGAAATTCTCAATCTAGGCGGGCATCTTGCTCGCTACGATCATTACCAAGAGGTAGAGAATCATGCCTAACTCAAGAAACTCGAACTCGGGAAACTTCG
The DNA here is from genome assembly GCF_025447575.1 of Pseudomonas sp. B2M1-30. Lineage (NCBI taxonomy): Bacteria > Pseudomonadati > Pseudomonadota > Gammaproteobacteria > Pseudomonadales > Pseudomonadaceae > Pseudomonas > Pseudomonas sp. B2M1-30. The sequence goes on from NZ_JAOEJT010000010.1 coordinate 58,677, forward strand.
CCAACGATCGAACCAAGGCGTCTGAAGCCGGTCGCAAAGGTGGGAAAACCACCACAACGACGGTCGACAAAGAGCCTGCAAAAGCAGAAACAGGCCGCAAGCCTGCTCAGAAATCGAAATAGTCGGTGAAGGTCGTTTTGATTGAGAGGCGGGGGCGCAAGCTCCCGCTTGAATGTGCCGAGAAGGAGGGCGCGACCATGAGCCGGATGGCCACCCGATTACGCAACGCCAGTTTTGTCACCCTGCTGGGCCTGTACGCCAGCAGCGCTTTCGCCCAGTCGCCCGCCGACTTCATCAACGATGCCTCGGCCAAAGGCATGGCCGACATCGAAGCCAGTCGCCTGGCGCATCAAAAGTCCGAGTCCAAAGAGATCAAGGACTACACCATCGTCGTCATCAATGACCGCACCACCGCCAATCAGCACCTGGCGAAGATCGCGAGGAAACTCGACCTGCCCGTCGCCCCGCGTGAGGAGGTCATGGACAAGGCCAAGGCGCTGATTCCGGAGGTCAAGGACGGCGCGACTTTCGATCAGGCGTACGCGGCGAGCCAGGTCAAGGCGACCGAAGAAGCGATCCAGCAGATCCAGCAGGAAGCCCAGACCACCGACGTGCCGGAGATCAAGGCGTTCGCCGATGAAACCCTGCCCAAACTGCAAAACCATCTGGAAATGGCCCGGGCACTGCAGGCCAGTCGCTGACCCCGGACAAACCATAAAACAGTGGCGAGGGAGCAACTACCCTCGCCACTGTTTTGCCGTCAGCACTCATTCAGGTCCTGTTTTGGCTTGCTCTTTTCCCCCAGCCCGTCAAGGTTGAACACCTCGCCTTCGCCCAATGCCCGGTAGTGCTTGCGCAGCGCCTCCAATTGCTTGAGATCCAGTGCTTCCAGCCCGAGCATCGCGTTCTGCGCCTCCTTGGTCACCAGCAACAGCTCGTCGATCTTCAAATGCAGAATGTCGGTGTCGCGGTTCTGCGTGTTCTGGATCAGGAACACCATCAGGAACGTGATGATCGTGGTCGAGGTGTTGATGATCAGTTGCCAGGTGTCGTTGTAATCGAAAATCGGCCCGCTCAACCCCCACAACCCAATCAGAATCAAAGCGCCCATGAACGTCTTCGGACTACCCGCCCACAGGGCGAGCTTCTGGGAAAGTTTCGCGAATTTCATTGCCGTGTTCCTTATGGGAGGGGCCTGAAATTCTGACAGCGGGGGTGTGGGGAAAATTCTACTTATTAAACGCTTGCTGGCTCCGCGAGTTCCTGGCTCTGCATCTGCTGAGAAAACCGGCTCATTGGCCGGATTTCCGCTAAACCGCAACCTCGACTTCAACCACCCACTTGAAATACCCCGCAGCCTCACATCGCTGATTGACCAGCATCAGGCACAACTCGAATTCGACCTTGCCTGGGGCCTTGGGTGTACTCGCCCAGTAATGGTCATGGGCCTTTTGGTTGCCCGGCTCGGTCGGGACGTCGGGTTGCGGGGCGGGGATCGTGAGGTCTGGGTGGACCTCCAGATGAGGGGCTGAAAGTACCGTGTCGGTATCGACTGTCATGTCGTAGATCACAACGCTGTGTTCGGCGATGAGGCTGACGGTTCTGCCGCGAAAATGAATGTCGCGGCCCATTGTGCCGGGTAGTCTGATTTTGCTGTCATTAGTAACAATTTCTTTCGGAATGTCACCCACAACAAAAAGGATGAATCCGTCGCTGATGCTCGTGGGGTTTTCGGCATCGAGGCTGGGCTCTGGGTAGCGCGAAAGCAGGGATTCGGCATCGACGACCAACAGGACATTGTGGGCATTCGTGTCGTCGGGGGACGGTGGCGGGATCGGTTCGGAAGTCATCATGGATTCCTTTCATGATGTTGACACAAGACGGCAACCGCTTCGGTCGAGGCAAGACATCCTGTTCCGACCGGGCAGCAATGGAGCGGTCCGGCCCCTCGCTGACAAGGGGCCAGAAGCGTCGTCAGTTGTGAATCGAAATGAACGGATCCCACGAGCAGCAGCCGACGATCTGGCAGTTGCGATCGACGATCAGAAAGTGGAAGTGGTAAGTCACGCGACCGCAGGACAGGGTTTCCGAGGACCAGTAATGGTTATCGACTTTCTGGCAGCTGGGCACTGAAGGGTTGCTGGTGTTTGGCACTGCAACGCATGCCGTAGCCTTGCGCGGTGAGGGCGGGGAGATCAGATCGTTGCCCTGGTTACCGATGAACTTGTAGAAAATCACCGCGTTTTCGAAGCTCTGCGACAGGCTGGTTTCACGCCAGCGAATCAGGTCGCCGACCTGTGCCTTCAGATCCAGTTCACCACCGGCCTGGCCGCTGACCACGTTGTCCTGATTGGTCACCATGTAGACATGTTTCCAATCGATCAGCGTTGGCGAAGCAGGATTTTTACTGATGCCAGGATAGTTTTTCAGAATGGTTTCGGTGTCGATAGAGACAAGTACATCCGTGACTCGAGACATGGTAAAGCTCCTTTTTCAAAGTGGGCACCTGATTGCAATTCAGGTGCGACAACGTTGCTTGCCAAACTGGCCGTTGCGAACACACTACTGACGGAACCCGCCGGTCACGAGAGATGAGCAGAATCTGCTCCCTGCAGGACAGCTGATGGGGCGGTTCCTTCCGCCTGCCGCAAATTGACTATAGGTAGGTTTTTAATGCTGTCAAAACCGCGCTTATGTGGTTCGACGAACGGTCAGTCTGGTGATAAGCACCGAAGAATGGGTAATAAGGCCGGGCGGACATCGTTCGAAATGTGTCGGTCTGGAGCTGAGGGCTGCCCGGCCTGTATCGTAATGAACCTCTGGAATGCACCGTGTCAGGAGAACGCAATGAGTTGGTCCGCCAAACAATACGTCGCTTTCGAAGATGAACGCACCCGCCCGGCCCGTGATCTGCTCGCGGCGATTCCCCCGGCCCTGGCGCAGTCGGTGGTGGATATCGGTTGTGGTCCCGGCAACTCGACGGAGCTGCTGGTCGAGGCTTTTCCACAGGCCAGGGTGCAAGGGCTGGACAGTTCGCCGGACATGATCGACGCGGCACGCAAGCGTCTGCCGCAGTTGCAGTTTGATGTCGCAGATATTGATGCATGGAGCGATGAAGGTCCGTTCGATGTGATCTTCGCCAACGCGGTGTTGCAGTGGGTGCCTGAGCACGAGACGTTGCTGCCGGCGCTGGCGGGCAAATTGGCGTCGGGTGGCAGTCTGGCGATCCAGATGCCGGATAACCTCAATGAGCCGTCTCATCGCCTGATGCGTGAAATCGCCGCCAATGGCCCATGGGCAGGGAAACTCGCCGGGGCTGCCGGGCAGCGCACCGAGATGGCAGATGCCAGCGGTTACTTCTCGATGCTGCGGCCGCATTGTTCGCGGGTCGATGTGTGGCGCACAACTTATCACCATCAGTTGTCGGGCGGCGCGGCAGGGGTGGTGGAGTGGTTCAAGGGCAGTGGGTTGATTCCGTTTCTCAGCCCTTTGACCGAGGCCGAGCGAGAGGATTATCTGAAACAATATCTGGCGGCGGTTGCGCGGGCCTATCCGGCGTTGCCCGATGGTTCGGTGCTGTTGCCGTTTCCACGGTTATTCATTGTGGCGACGCGTTGAGATGGGGTTGTGTGGTGCGGGGTGAGCGTAAAACAGGCCCCTACGGTGCGTATTTCAATTCGTGATGTTTAAAGGTTGTGTCGAATTTGCCGAACTTTCCCACGCTCTTTTCAGGTTGTCCGTCGGAAGTCCGATCTCTAGCCTTTAGTCGTCGCTGTTGATTCAGTGATCGGGATTGGAACCCTGAGGATAATCGGAAGTAAAAGCACCTTTCGTGACGTATGCTTGCGCACGTTTTATGTGAGCACTCCGTTATGGTGGCTGTGCGCGGGAGGCCTTCGGGTCTGCCGGGTTTCCGTTTCCCCGGGTTCCAACCTGCGTACAGCTGCCACCCTTCGCGTGGAACCGAATGGTCAGCACTCACGAAATAAACGGGATGACACTATGAAAAAACCAACACCCAACCCACCCGAAGTCGAAACCGATCCAACCTCGCCCTACGAATCCATCGACTCCAGAAAACTCCACGACGCGGCTGAGCGCGCCCTCGATCACTACCTCGTCTCGCCCGCGTCCATCATGCACTGCGCCCATGAACCCGAACCCATGTACCTCGCCAACCCGAAGTACAACGCCGAATCCCTGTTGGCCAACGCCAGCGAGACCCTGGGTTCAGCGACCGAGATGCTCAACAACTTTGCCGCGACGCTGGACAGCTCCTGCCGAAAGACTGCACTGGGCATTGCCCAGGTAGTGATGGTGGCGGAGTTGGCAGTGAACCAGGCGCTGGATCACGTTGAGCTGAACGAGTAGCTTTCGGAAACTAAAAAAAAGCCGGTCATGACGACCGGTTTTTCTGAGGCGTTTCAAGGGGACTTACGCTTGTCAGGAAACGCCTGAAAGAAGACTTTCGTATGGAATACGCAACCCATCGTGCAGCCGTTTGATCATCGACAGACTCAACTTTCGTTTTCTGTTCAACACTTCGGAAACGCGCCCACTGGTGCCAATGAATGGCTCCAGATCCCGAGGGGTAAGCCCTTGTTGATCCATGCGAAATTTGATTGCCTCAATCGGGTCGGATGACGGAATCGGGTAATGCTGGTCTTCGTATTTTTCGATCAGCAGCGCCAGAATCTCCAGTTCATCACCTTCCGGTGAGCCAATGTCAGCCCCCCAGAGCTGTTCCATTCGGGAAAGCGCAGCGGCGTGGTCTTCCGGGCTGCGAATCGGTTTAATGTTCATTACACGGTCTCCGCGTTGATCTGGTCGTACTGGGCATGGGTTCCCACAAATCGGATGAAGCCAAGCTGCCGCTGGTAATCAATTGCCAGAATCACTCGGTACTTATTGCCGCCGACGTTGAATACTACTCGCGATCCTTTCAGGATGCTGGCCGTGCCAAGCTCTGTCTTGAGCGCTTGTGGTGTGTGATAAACAGCCTTTTCCATATGGCGATACCATTCAACCAGTGGTGTCCGGGAGTCCGCGTGAGCCGGGCTGCTCTCCCAGAATTTCCGTAGGGTTGCTCTTGCAATCAACCGCATCCATGCCTCCTCCCGTTTTGGGAGATATTAGTCGTCCGGTAGCAGGGCCGCAATCACTGTTTCCGATAGGAAAGCGCCTAGCCGCTCTGCTTTCATGATAGGAAGGCTACAGAACCACAGGGCCCGAATTGTTTTTCAAAGGGTGACCAACGTTTTTGCGTGATCCAACCAATCTCCAGACACAAAAAAACCGGCTCATTGGCCGGTTTTTTCATTTCTGCATCCCTCGTTACAAAACACAACGCGAGACATGAATTTGATTGGAGCGGGTGAAGGGAATCGAACCCTCGTTATCAGCTTGGGAAGCTGGAGTAATGCCATTATACGACACCCGCTCAGAGCGGCTGACTTTGTACCAGACTCGGGCGCGGATTAGAAGTTTTCTTTGCGCTCGATCTGCTGAAAGCCTTGAAGCAGACCGGCAGTCGGTCATTCGCGGGCAAGCGCAGCGGCCTCAAAAACCCAAAAGCATCAGGTCCGCTGGCTTGCTCGCGATGACACTTTTTCAAATGGCCAGCGCATGGTGATCCTGAGTGAACTGATAGCGCGTCCGGCTCATCTGCTCGGTCGGCTTAAGGAAGCCGAGCAGTGCGTTCTGGCTATCCCGGCAGGCGGATTTGTGTTCCATGTCGAGAAAGTGCCCTGTGGCTTGCAGGGTGGTGAACGTGCTTTGCGCCACATGGTTGCCGAACAGGCGGGCATCCTCGGCGGAGGTGTACTCGTCCCATTCGCCGTTCATGAACAGCACCGGCACGTTGATTTTCTTCGCCGCGTTCAAGTAGCACTGGCGATCGCTGTGCAGCACATTGTTGATGTGAAAGTGCATCTGCCCGTATTCGTGCTCGGCCAGGCTGCTGACGTGGCGATAGTTGAAACGCTTGAACAATGAGGGCAGGTGTTTGCCGATGGTGTTGTTGACCAGATGCCCGACCCGGTCGCGATCCAGGTTGCCGAGGTGTTCGACGCCGCGCTCGAGGTAGTCGAGCATGTGCGCGTTGATCACCGGGGAGAACGAGCTGATCACTGCTTTTTCGATGCGCCGTGGCTGGTGCGCGAGGGCGACCATGGTCGCGGCGCCGCCCCAGGAGAACGACAGAACGTGCTCGGCGGCGAAGTGATCGATGAGCTCCAGCAGGATCTGCCCTTCGATTTCCTTCGTCAGCATTTTCTCGTGGCGGTTGTGGATTTTTGACTTGCCCGCGTAGGGCTGGTCATAGCAAACCACATTGAATTGCGGGTGCAGATTTTTCACGGTTTGAGCAAACGACGCCGTCGTGGCCATTGAGCCGTTGACCAGAATAATGGTCTTTTGCGCAGCGTCTGTGCGATAGAACTCCGTGTAAACCCGATACTGACCTTGTATATCCAGCACAGCGATTTCTGGCCTCATGTCATAAGACTCCTGGCAAGCGGGTAGGCGCGCAAACAGATTGCACGAGCTTTGTGACAGGTAGGCATACGCCTGGAATTTGCAGGCCCATGTCGATCCGGAAACGGCTGGTCGACGGGTATTGTTATTGGCGGGCAATCTGTCGGCTGAGGCGGAGCCTTGGGGCTCTCTACCGACAAAAAGTTTCTTAGAAGTATGTTGTGACTCGTCGGTCACAATTCGGCCGACGTCCTGATTCAAGCAGGGGGATCAGGATCGCGCAAGTGCCGTTGGTAAATTGTTCGACAACTTCTGCTGAGCGGTCGCCGGCTTAGAACAAATGAATCTCTTCGGTGCGCAAAGCGCGATACTCGCCCGGTTTTAGCGCGTCATCGAGCCGCAATTCGCCCATGGATTCACGGTGCAGGCGCAGCACCTTGTTGTTGAAGTAACCGAACATGCGCTTCACCTGGTGGTAGCGACCTTCGACGATGCTCAGCCGTGCCGCCTTCGGGCCAAGCACTTCAAGCAGCGCCGGTTGGGTGGTCAGGCTCTCGAAGGCGAAGTAGATCCCCTCGGCGAACTTGATCGCATATTCCGGGCCGATGTCCTGCTCGGTTTCGACGTAGTAGACCTTCGGCAATTTGGTCTGCGGCTGGGTCAGACGTCGCGACCAACTGCCGTCGTTGGTGATCAGCATCAGCCCGGTGGTGTTGAAGTCCAGGCGTCCGGCAATGTGCAGGTCGTCCTTGTCCGGTTCGTCGATCAGGTCGAGCACGGTTCGATGTTGCGGGTCGCGGGTGGCGCTGACGCAGCCCTGGGGCTTGTGCAGCATGAAGTAGCGCGCGGGTTTGCCGCTTTGCAGCACTTCGTCGTCGACTTCGACGCGGCTGAATTCCAGCACTTCGCTGTGGGGATCGCTGACGACTTTTCCGTCAATGCGCACGCGTTTTTCCACCAGCAACAGACGAACCTGCTGACGGTTGTAGCGGGGCAAGTTGCTGAGGAAACGGTCGACGCGCATGTTCAGGAATCGGCAGACAAAGGGGCGCGCATCTTACGGGATCGGCCGTTTGGCCGCTTGCAGTTGCGCCTCGACCTGAGCGCAGCGCGGGCACAGGCAGGATTGGTCGCGCAGTGTTGGCGGCAACGCTTCGAGTACCGCCGGATCGATGCTGACGCCATAGCACCAGCACGCGTGATCGGCGGTGCGCGGATCGGCCAGGGTGCAGTCGTTGCGGGCACCACAGGCCGGGCAGAGGTCAGGTCGGGTCATGTCAGGCATAGGTCGAGTGAGGCATTTCCACGCAGGTGCGGTTGCGGCCGGTTTGCTTGGCCCGGTACATCGCATGATCGGCCCGGGACAGCAGGCTGTGCAAGGTGTCGTCCCGTTGCAGGGTGGTGGCGCCGATACTGACAGTCAGATTCAGGGTGTGACCGTTGTAGGCATAGTCCTGTTGTTCGACGTGTTGCCGGATCTTCTCGGCAATTTTCTGACCGGTGTCGCCGTCAGTGTCCTTCAGCAAAACGATGAATTCCTCACCGCCCCAGCGGCAAACGATGTCGGAATGGCGCAGGCAGCTTTGCAGATCCCGGGCGAACCCGATCAGCACCTGATCGCCGGCCATGTGCCCATAGGTATCGTTCAGCGCCTTGAAGTGATCCAGATCCAGCAGCAGGGCGGTCAGCGGTTTCGGCTCGCGCTGCGCTTCATGCAGGGCTTGCACGGCGAGCAGGTCAAAGCCGCGACGGTTGGGCAGTTCGGTCAGGCTGTCGAGGGTCGCCTGAGCCTGGATCTTCTCCTGGAAGCGCTTGATCACCCGGTTGAGCAGGGCCAGGACAATCAGCGTCACCAGCAGGCAAATCAGCAGGTTGAGATACAGCGACTGACGGATTTCACTCAGGGCGCCGTCCTCGCGCTTGTCGACGAACAGATACCAGTTCAGCTCAGGAATGAACCGGACGTTGAGGAAATGTCCCTGGCCGTGGGCGGAATATTCGTAGCTGCCGCTATGGGGTTTGGGCAACTGGCTGACCAGGCTTTTCATGCTGTCGAGGTCGTTGAGGCTTTTGCCGACCCGCGCCCCTTCCGGCCCGCCCTCGGCGCCGGTCAGCACCAGTCGGCCGAAGGTGTCGACGAAATAAACGCTGCGTTGATAGCGCTGTTGATACTTGTCGATCAGCTTGATCACCGCATCCACCGTCAGGCCCACGCCGGCCGCGCCGATGAACCGGTTGTGGTAGTCGTAGACCTTGTAGTTGATGAAGAAGGTCATGTTGTCTTTGTTGGCAAGATCCGGGTCGACGTTGATCTCGTAGGGGGCCTGCATGTCACGCACGCGGAAGTACCAGGCATCGCGCGGCTCGTCGATTTTCACCCGCTTGAGTACGCCCTTGGCATGGTAATAGGTGAGGGTGGCGTTGGAGACGAAGAACGCTGTGTAGGCGCCGTAATGGGTCATGACCTCGTCGAGGTAACGGGTCATCTGCTGGGTGTCCTGTTCGCCGTTGACCACCCAGTCGCGCATGAAGGTGTCGCGGGACATCATCGAGGAAATCAGGATCGGTCTGACGAGGTCTTTCTGGATTTCCGAGTACACCGTATCGGACGTCAGCGGCAGTTCGGTGTTGACGATGCTGTCGCGGATTGACGCTCGCGAGGCGTAGTAACTGAGCAACGACGTGGCGAGGAAACCGGCGCCGAGCAGGGCGATCAGGGTCAACACCAATGAACGTTGGGAGTACAGCGCAGATCTGAGCGGCATTGGCAGTTCCGTTGGCGGTGGCCCGATGGCAAGCATTCTAGTGGGAGCGACGAGAAATAACTGCTTCGCGATGACGGTGGTTCAACTTTGATGGATGTTTCGTCTGATATGGCCTCTTGGCGGGCAAGCCCGCTTCCACCAGGGCTGTGGCAGCGCACTGGCACCGCCGATCCGAAGCCTGACGGGAGCAGGCACTTGATCGGGTTGCATCAGTCAAAAGAGGTGTCGGCTGCGCTGTCCTGTAGCGGCCGCTGGTCTTTCAGGAGGCCGCCATGCGTATTCCAAAACTGTTGCGTCAAACGCTTTTCGCTGCGGTATTCGGTCTGGGGCTTTCCGGCTGTTATTACTACGCCGGGCCGTACGATACCTACTCCACTCCTTACTACTATCCCGGCTATTACTCGCCTTATTACTACGGTGGCTACTACGGCCCGCGCTACTACGGCGGCGCCCGTTATTACTATTACGGCGGACACGGATATCGCGGCGGGTACGGCCGCGGTTATCACGGCGGCGGATACCACGGTGGGCACCATTAATCAGCGGCTGAATAGGGCGTCGGCGGATGAACAAGGTTTCATTAATCACTTGTTTCAACTTGTTACAGGAACGCACCAGATTCTGAAAACGCTGTCAGATAATTCGTCAGTCACCGAATAAATGACTGACGCCTGCCAGCGTCGCTGGTGTGGCCCACCCGCGGTCCAGGAGGCCGCCATGTATCGCCGAATCGTACTGTTCACTGTGATGCTTTTTACCCTTGGCGGCTGTGCTCCGTATTCCTACGCAGACAGCTATTACAGTTCAGAGGTCTACACATCACCCGCGCCGGCGTACTACGGCGGTGGCGGCACTTATTACAGCGGCGGCACCTACTACTCGGCACCGCGTTACTACCAGCCAGCGCCGCGCTATTACCAACCCGCGCCACGTTATTACTCGGCGCCCCGTTACTACCAACCGGCCCCACGCTACTACGAAAGCCGTCGCTGGCACGGCAATGATCGCGGACGCTGGGACGGCCACCGCCGGGGTGGCTGGGACGATCATCGCGGTCGCGGCGACTACGACCGACACAGCGGCAGGGGCGACCACAACGGTCGTGGCAACCGCTGGTAACCACCCGCAAAAAAGCGGCGCATTGAGCGCCGCTTTTTTTGTGCCTGCAAAATGTGGAGCGGTGGGTCAGTAGGGCGACAAATCCGCCAACGGATGCCGCCCCTCCCAGACCTTGTGAAAGTGCGCCTCGACCACCGCTTCCGGTACGCGAGCGATGTCCGGCCAATGCCAGTGCGGCTTCTGATCCTTGTCGAGCAACCGTGCCCGCACCCCTTCGCTGAACTCCGGATGACGGCAGCAATTGAGGCTCAGGGTGTATTCCATCTGGAAGACTTCGGCCAGGGACAGGTGACGGGCACGGATGATCTGTTCCCAGACCAGGTGCGCCGTCAGCGGACAGCCTTCGCTCATTGTCTTCGCGGCGCGGGCAATCAGCAGGTCGTTGCTGTCGCGTTGCAGGCTGATGGCTTTCCAGGCGCAGGTCACGTTGCTGACATCCAGCCATTCGTCGATCTGCTGACGCCTTGGCAACCACTGCGCGTCCGGCATCTGCGCCACGGCTTCTTGCTGCAGAGCCTTCAACAGACTGTTGAGTTGCATCGCGGTCTGTTCCTGCCAGTTCAATTGCAGCAGGCCGTCGATCAACTCCTGCTGTTGCTCGTCGAGCAGGAAACGGTCGGCCAGGTCCAGGTCGATCGCATCACGACCGTTCATCTGCGCGCCGGTCAAGCCGAGAAACAAGCCGAGCTTGCCCGGTAACCGGGACAGAAACCAACTGGCGCCGACATCCGGGTACAGGCCGATGCTGATTTCCGGCATCGCCAGTCGGCTGCTCGGCGTGACGATACGTATATTCGCCCCTTGCAACAGGCCCATGCCACCGCCCAGCACATAACCATGGCCCCAGCAGATCAAGGGTTTCGGGTAGGTGTGCAGGCTGTAATCCAAGCGGTATTCCGCGTTGAAAAACTGTGCGGCCAGCGGCGGTACTTCCCCCGGATGAGCGCGGCAGGCTTCCACCAGGCTGCGCACCTCGCCGCCGGCGCAGAAGGCTTTGGCGCCGTTGCCGCGCAGCAGGACGCAGACGATTTGCGCGTCCCTGGCCCAGGCGCTCAGTTTGTCGCTCAGGGCGTGGATCATCGGCAGGGACAGGGCGTTCAGGGACTTTTCGGCATCCAGGCTGGCGATGCCGATGCGGGCGCCGTCGGTGCCGGTGAGTTCTTCGAAGTGCAGATTCATCGTGACCTCGATCGGGAATTTGAACGATCAGTATGATCGCTGTGTGGGAAAGTGCCGGATCTGTGTCAGATCAATTGACAAGCGTGGTCGGCTTTCCTAGGGTTCGCCCCATTGTTTTTGCCGGATATGACCATGACTACTGACGACCGTATCAAACTCGAACCGAGCTGGAAGGAGGCACTGCGTGCTGAGTTCGACCAGCCCTACATGGCAGAGTTGCGCACTTTTCTGCAGCAGGAGCGGGCGGCCGGCAAGGAAATCTATCCGCCGGGTCCGCTGATTTTCAACGCGCTGAATTCGACGCCACTGGACAAGGTGAAAGTGGTCATCCTCGGCCAGGACCCGTACCACGGCCCGGGCCAGGCCCATGGCCTGTGCTTTTCGGTGCAACCGGGCGTGCCGGCGCCGCCGTCGCTGGTCAACATCTATAAAGAGTTGAAACGCGACCTGAACATCGACATCCCCAACCACGGTTATTTGCAGAGCTGGGCCGACCAGGGCGTGTTGATGCTCAACACCACCATGACCGTCGAGCGTGCCAACGCCAATGCCCACAAGGACAAGGGCTGGCAGTTCTTTACCGACCGGATCATTGAAGTGGTCAGCCAGCGTCAGCCGCATCTGGTGTTCATGCTCTGGGGCTCCCATGCGCAGAGCAAGCAGAAGCTGATCGACGCGACCAAACATCTGGTGCTGACGTCGGTGCATCCGTCGCCGCTGTCGGCTTATCGCGGGTTTTTGGGTTGCGGGCATTTCAGCCGCACCAACAAGTTTCTCGAGCAGAATGGCGAAGCGCCGATTCAGTGGCAGTTGCCGCCGATCTGACGCTGGCCTGAAAGACCTCTTCGCGAACAAGCCCGCTTCCACAGGGAAATACATCCCAATGTGGGAGCGGGCTTGTTCATGAAGAAGGCCAGTCGGTCTCTCAGCCTTGCTCGGGATTGCGATTCCAGTACTTGAACAACGGCTCTGCCAGAAACAGCACGAACAACAGCCGCATCACCTGCATCGCCGTCACCAGCGGCACCGACAGTTGCAGGGTTTCCGCCGTCAGGCTCATTTCGGCGATCCCGCCGGGCATCATGCCCAGAGTCAGCGAGCGCAGATCCAGGTGGGTCAGCGCACTCAGGCCCAGTGCCGCCAGGGTGGCGATCAACATGGTCAGCGCCGTGCCGATCAGCGTCCGGCCCATGAACGACGGGGCGCGGCGGAAGAACTGGCGGTTGAAGTGACAGCCCAGGCCGCTGCCGATCAACCATTGGCCAATCTGACTGCCGCCATTGGGCAGGCCGATGTGCAGATCCCAGGCAATGCTCACCGTCGCGCTGACCAACAGCGGCCCGAACAGCCAAGGGTTGGGCTGGCGCAGACGCTGCCAGATCCAGGCGAGCAGGGCGCCCGCCGGAAACAGAATTGCCAGCCAGCGCCAATCGACGCTGCCGGCATGGGAAATCGGCGTGCCGTCACCCAGCAGGTACTTGAACGCCGCCGGTACGCACAACACCACCACCAACACCCGCAGGCTCTGGCCCGCCGCGACGTGGCTGAGCATCGCGCCATTGCGCGCGCCGAGGTTGACCATCTCGCCCGAGCCGCCGGGCATGCTGGAGAAAAACGCGGTGGCGCGATCCTCGCCGGTGCGGCGCATCAGCCACACGCCGACCACCGCCGACAGGCTGGTGACCAGTGCTCCGAAGAAGATCAGGCCGAAGTGACTCAACACCTGCTCCATCACCAGCGGAGTGAAGTGCAGGCCGATGCCGATCCCGACGATCCACTGGCCGCACTTGCGCCCGCCAGGGATTTCCGTTAGTTGCCACGGGGTCAGGCAGCGCACCAGGATGATCGCCAGCAACGAGCCGACCATCCACGGCAGTGGCCAGCCGATCTGGCTGGCGAGGTAACCGCCAAGCAGACCGACCAGCGGGGTTCCCCACCAGGTTTTGAAGGGCCGATCAGACATCGGCGATGGCTTGGCGGGCGGCGGAGCGGCGACGCCAGATGCGCAACAGCGGGAAGGCCAGCATCAGCGCGGTCAGGACCCAGACACCAAAGGTGATCGGGCTCGACCAGAGGATGTCCAGCGCACCGTTGGAAATCGACAGCGCACGACGCAGGTTCTGCTCCATCAGACCGCCGAGGATGAAGCCCAGCAGCACCGGCGACAGTGGGAAATCGAGCTTGCGCAGGATGTAGCCGAAGATGCCGATGCCGACCATCAGGAACAGGTCGAACGTGGTGGCGTGCACCGCGTAGACGCCGATCCCGGTGATGATCGCGATCACCGGCACCAGTGCCCAGTTCGGCACGGCGAGGATGCGGGTGAAGATGCGGATCATCGGGATGTTCAGGATCACCAGCATGATGTTGGCGATGAACAGCGACGCGATCAGCCCCCAGACAATGTCCGGTTGTTGCTGGAACAGCAGCGGGCCAGGGGTGATGTTGTACAGCGACAGGGCGCCGATCATCACCGCCGTGGTGCCCGAACCCGGAACGCCGAGGGTCAGCATCGGCACCAGCGCGCCGCAGGCCGAAGCGCCGATGGCGGTTTCCGGTGCGGCGAGACCGCGCTTGTCGCCCTGGCCGAACTTGCCGCCGGCACCGGCGATGCGTTTTTCGGTCATGTAGGCCACGGCGCTCGCGAGGGTCGCGCCGGCACCCGGCAGTACGCCCATGATGAAGCCGAGCAGGCCGCAACGGATGTTCACCACGAACACCGACGCCGCTTCCTTGAAGTTGAACATCATCCGCCCGGTGGCTTTCACCGCTTCCTGGCCGCGATGGGTTTTCTCCAGCAGCAGAAGGATTTCGCTGATCGAGAACAGGCCCAGCACCAGCACCACGAATTGAATGCCGTCGGTGAGGTGAATGTTGTCCCCGGTGAAACGGTACACACCGCTGTTGGCGTCGATGCCGACACTGGACAGGAACAGACCGATCAGCGCCGCGATAAAGGTCTTCAGCGGCCGGTCGCCGGCCATGCCGCCGAGACAGACAATCGCGAACACCATCAGCACGAAGTATTCCGCCGGCCCGAAGGCGATCGCCCATTTCGCCAGCAGCGGGGCAAACAGCACCATGCCGCAGGTCGCGATGAAGGCGCCGATGAACGAACTCCACGCCGACAGCGACAATGCCACACCGGCCAGACCCTGACGGGCCATCGGGTAGCCGTCCAGGGTGGTCATCACGGTAGAGGCTTCGCCGGGAATGTTCAGCAGGATCGAACTGATCCGCCCGCCGTATTCACAACCCAGGTACACCGCCGCCAACAGGATCAGCGCCGATTCCGGCGGCAGGCCGAGGGCGAAAGCAATCGGGATCAGCAGCGCCACGCCGTTGATCGGGCCAAGGCCCGGCAGCAGGCCGACCACGGTGCCGATCAGGGTGCCGGTCAGGGCCGTGACCAGGTTGTACGGGCTCAGCGCGACGCCGAAGCCCTGACCCAAATATCCGAGAGTATCCATATCAGTTCTCCAGAACGTCGAGCAGGCCGAGCGGCAGTGGCACGTCCATCAAGCGGTCGAACAGCAAGTACAGACCGATGGCCATCAAGGTTGTGACCACCACGCTAGGCAACCAGCGACCGCCGTACAGGCGCGCCATCGGAATGCCGATCAGCATGCTGCTGAGAATGAAACCCAGGGGTTCGAACAGGCCGGCGAACACCAACAGCAGCACCACGCAGATGCTGATCTTGGTCAGGGTTTCGCGATCCAGCGGCGGTTCGTCTTCGCTGTGTTTGATCGGCGCCGGGCGGAACACCATGTACAGCAGCGCCGCGCTCATCAGGCCGAGCATCAGCAGCGGAAAGGCGCGCGGGCCGACCGGTTCGTAGGAAAAAGCCGCTTGGTACGGCCATGCCATCAGGGCCAGGCCGGCGCAGGCCAGCAACAGCACCGAGGCGAAAATGCGTTGTAAGAGCATGGGAAACTCCTGTGCCGCCGCCCCGCAAACGGGGGCAGCGGCCGCTAGACAGAGAGGATCACTGAATCAGGCCGAACTCTTTGGCCAGCACTTTGTAATCCGCGACTTGCTTCTTCACGTAGGTGTCCAGCTCCTGGCCGGTCATGGCGAACGGGAACAGTTCGCGCTGATCGCGCAGCTTGGCGAACTCGTCGGAAGCCAGCAGTTTGTCGAAGGAGTCTTTCCACCAGGCGTAGTCTTCATCGCTGACTTTTGGCCCCAGGTAGAAGCCGCGCACCACCGGCCAGACGATGTCATAGCCTTGCTCTTTGGCGGTCGGGATGTCTTTCATTTCCGGCTCGTCGAGACGCTTGTCGGCGAACACCGCCAGCAGGCGCATGTCGCCGCTCTGGATGTGCGGCATGGAGTCGGAGATGTCAGTGGAGCCGACCTGGATGTGACCACCGAGCAGCGCCGTGGCGATTTCGCCGCCGCCTTCGAGGGCGACGTAACGCAGGTCGCGCGGGTTGATCCCGGCGGCCTTGGCGATCAGCGCGGTCTGCATCCAGTCCTGGCTGCCGACGGTGCCGCCGGAACCGATCACCACGGAGCTTGGATCTTTCTTCAGCGCCTGTACCAGATCATCGAGGTTCTTGTAGGGCGAATCGCTTTTCACCGCGATGGCGCCGTAACTGGTGCCGACCGCCGCCAGCCAGCGCACGTTGGTTTCATCGAAGCGGCCGAACTTGCCCTGTGCCAGGTTCAGCAGCGAACCGCTCGACCACGCCACCAGCGTGCCGGCGTCCGCCGGACGTTGCGCGACCACCGCGTTGTACGCCACCGCGCCGACACCGCCGGGCATGTAGGTGACGCGCATCGGTTTGGTCAGCAGTTTTTCGTTGACCAGCGCGCTTTGCGCCAGTTTGCAGGTCAGGTCGAAACCGCCGCCGGGGGAGGCCGGTGCGATGCATTCCGGACGTTTCGGTTCGGCCATCAGTTGGCCGGCGAACAGCATGACGCCAGCGGCTAGAGCAACTTTACGCAGTGATAAGTTCATCTAAGTCTCCTTGGGAGTTGTTGTTATGGACGTACTGAATTACCAAAGGGCAACGCTATAGCTCACCAGCAGACGCACTTCATCGGCATCGCGAGCGGAGTAGTTGGAACGGTAAGTGGCATTACGCAGGCGCACGGCGACATCCTTGAGGGCGCCGCTTTGTACTACATATTTGATCTCGGTGTTGCGCTCCCACTCTTTGCCTTCGTCGCCGTTCTTGAGCTTGATGTTGTCGCCGCTCAGGTAACGGGTCATGAAGCTCAGGCCGGGAATGCCGAGTTTGGCGAAGTCGAAGTCGTAGCGTGCCTGCCAGGAGCGTTCTTCGGCGCCGGCGAAGTCGTTGATCTGCACGAAGTTGACCAGGTACGGGTCGCTGCCATCGACATACGGGAATGCGCTGTCGCCGGACATGTGTTGATAGCCGGCGCTGAACTTGTGGCCGCTCAGGGCATAGCTGACCAGACCGTTGAGCGAGCGGTTGTCGATTTTGCCGCCACGGGCCGCGCCCTGATCGTCACTGACCGCGAAGCGCAGGTCGCTGGCGAACGTGCCGGGACCCATCGGCCGCGAGGCGACCAGGCCGAAAAAATGCTGGTTGTAGACTTCATCGAGTTGGGCGAAGTGGTAGCTGCCGGTGATTTTGTCGGTGAACTTGTAGTCCACGCCGCCGAAGTCGAAGTGCTTGCCGGCGGCGGTGCCGGCGAAACGGCTGTTCTTGTTGTTGAGGGCAATGTCCTCGAAATCGGTGCTGTCGCGATCCTTGGCTTTCTCCAGGCGGCCACCGGTGAAGGTCAGGTTCTTGATCTCCTTGGAGGTCAGCAGGCCGCCTTCGAAGGTCTGCGGCAGGATGCGTCCGTCGTTCGGTTTCAGGATGGGCAGCTCGGGAATCAGGCTGCCGATCTTCAGCTCGGTGGCGGAAATCTTTACTTTGCCGGTCAGGCCGAGTTTGGAGTATTCGTCCGCCGCGCGCCCGTCATCGTGGGTCGGCAGCAGGCCGGTGCCGGTGCGATCCGGGCTCGAGTCGAGCTTGACCCCCATCATCCCCAACGCATCGACACCGAACCCCACGGTGCCATCGGTGTAACCCGACTGCAGATTGAGCATGAAGCCCTGCGCCCATTCATCGCGCTTGGACTGCTGGGCACTGGTGCCATCGCGGAAGTCGCGGTTGAAATACATGTTGCGGGTTTCGAACGTGGCGGAGCTGTCTTCGATGAAGTCGGCGTAGCTCAGCGGTGAAAAACCGGCAAGGGCGGCGGCGCTGGCGAGGGCGGTGTGGCTGAAACGGGAAGGACGGGCAGGCGTGAGAGCCTTGGTCTGCAAAGACGGCATGCGGGGTACTCCGTTTATTGTTCTTATTGGTCGAAAACGCTTCGAGGCGTTTTTCGGATCGCTGTGTGGCAGCAGCGACGGCAGTCGGAACTGTCCGTGGGCCGACTCTAACGGGCTAACCTTTCGCTAACCTTTCAGCTGACTTTCACGGTTTTCGGGGCTTCACAGCGGCGGTTGCGGCTGTAAACTCCGCCGCAAAGAGTGGCGTCGGCCATCCCTGAATGAGGTAACGATCCATGCGTGTTCTGCTCGTCGAAGACCATTTGCAACTGGCCGAAAGCGTCGCCCAGGCGCTCAAGAGCAGCGGTCTGACCGTGGATGTGTTGCACGACGGCGTGGCCGCCGACCTGGCGCTGGGCAGTGAGGAGTACGCCGCGGCGATCCTCGATGTCGGCCTGCCGCGCATGGACGGTTTCGAAGTGCTGGCGCGCCTGCGTGCCCGGGGCAAAAACCTGCCGGTGCTGATGCTGACCGCGCGCAGCGACGTGAAGGATCGGGTGCATGGCCTCAATCTTGGCGCCGACGACTACCTGGCCAAACCGTTCGAACTGACTGAACTCGAAGCCCGGGTCAAAGCCCTGTTGCGCCGCAGCGTGCTCGGCGGCGAGCGCCAGCAGCGTTGCGGCGTGCTGGCCTACGACCTCGATACCCGACGCTTCACCCTCGGCGAAGAGCTGCTCACGCTGACCTCTCGCGAACAGGCCGTGCTCGAAGCACTGATTGCGCGACCGGGGCGAGTGATGAGCAAGGAGCAACTGGCTTCCCAGGTGTTCGGCCTCGACGAAGAGGCCAGCCCGGATGCGATCGAGATCTACGTCCATCGTCTGCGCAAGAAACTCGACGGCCAGCCGGTGGCGATCGTGACGTTCCGGGGCCTCGGTTATCTGCTGGAAAGCCGCGATGCATAAGCCCAGCAGCCTGCGCTGGCGGTTGCTGTGGAACCTCGCCTTGCTGCTGGTGGTGTTGATGCTCGCCAGCGGCTTGAGTGCCTACTGGAACGGTCGCGAAGCCGCCGACACCGCATACGACCGCACATTGCTGGCCTCGGCGCGAACCATCGCCGCCGGGCTCTCGCAGCGTGACGGCACGCTGAGTGCCGATGTCCCTTACGTCGCCCTCGACACCTTTGCCTACGACAGCGCCGGACGCATTTATTACCAGGTCAACGACATCCACCAGAAGCTGATTTCCGGCTACGAAAACCTCCCTGGCCCGCCACCCGGTACGCCACGCACCGACAGCTATCCGGCGTTGGCGCGCTTCTACAACGCCACGTACAAGGGCCAGAACGTGCGGGTGGTCAGCCTGCTCAAAGCGGTCACCGAACCGAACATGAACGGCATGGCGGAAATCCGCGTCGCCGAAACCGATGAGGCGCGGGTCAGCATGGCCCGCAGCCTGGCGGCCGATACGCTGTTGCGTCTGGGCATGCTGGCGATTGGTGCGTTGTTGCTGGTGTGGTTTGCGGTCAGTGCCGCGTTGCGCCCGATCGAGCGCTTGCGTACGGCGGTGGAGGAACGTCAGCCCGACGACTTGCGGCCGTTGCCGCTGGTGGAAGTGCAGCACGAATTGTGGCCGCTGGTGCGCGCGCTCAACCATTTCACCGAACGCCTGCGCGGGCAGTTCGAGCGTCAGGCGCAATTTATCGCCGACGCCGCCCATGAACTGCGCACGCCGCTGGCGGCACTCAAGGCGCGTCTGGAATTGGGTTTGCGTTCGAGCGAACCGCCAACCTGGCGCGAGACCCTGGAGTCTTCCGCGCAAAGCACCGATCGCCTGACCCACCTCGCCAATCAGTTGCTGTCCCTGGCTCGGGTCGAAAACGGCGCCCGGGCGATTGCCGAGGGCGGGGCGCAGTTGCTCGATCTGAGTCAGTTGGCCCGGGAACTGGGCATGGCCATGGCCCCGCTGGCCCACGCACGCGGAGTGGCGCTGGCGCTGGAGGCGGACGAGCCGGTGTGGATGCGTGGCGAGCCGACACTGCTCAACGAATTGCTGAGCAATCTGGTGGACAACGCCCTGGCGCACACACCGCCGGGGGGCAACGTGATTCTGCGGGTGGCCGCGCCAGCGGTGCTGGAGGTCGAAGACGACGGACCGGGAATCCCGCTGGAGGAGCGGGATCGGGTGTTCGAGCGGTTTTACCGGCGTAATCAGCAGGTGGCGGGGTCAGGCCTGGGACTGGCGATTGTCGGGGAAATCTGCCGCGCGCATCTGGCGCAGATCACGCTGCACGACGGCGAACAGGCGGGGTTGAAGGTGCGGGTGAGCTTTATTGCCGGATAGTGTTGTCGATGCTGACCCCTCGCGGGCAAGCCTGCGAGGGGCGGATCAGTAAAACATCGTCCGCGACTCTTCCAGATCGGCGCACAGGACCTTGTTTTCCGGGTCGATCCCGAGTTTGCGGAAGGCCGGAACGCTGAACGGGTCGATGCGTGAAAACGGATGGCTGGTGTCCTTGTGGCAATACAGACTCGCCACTTGCACCAGATCCACGTAGTCGATTGCCGACGAGTCGCGCTTGAAGTCCTGGTACAGCCCCGGCAATTGCACCAGCCGTTCCGGAAACTCCCAGACCCGCAGCAGTTTGTCGCCCAGCAGCGGATGGATGCGGTCGATCACATGGTTGAGGCTGACCGGGTCGGACAGCAGTTCGTAGTGATCTTCGGCATAGGTCAGGATCGGCAGCACGCCGATCTGATGCACCAGTCCGCCCAGCGCCGCCTGATCGGGTTTGAGCTGGGTGTAGCGACGGCACAGCGCATAACTGACCCCGGCGATCTCCAGACTCTTGCGCCAGACTTCACGCATCTTCTGTTCGACCACGTCGGAGCGGGCGTGGAAAATCTGCTCCATCACCAGGCCGATGGCCAGGTTGCTGCTGTAATTGACGCCCAGCCGGGTGATGGCCGTGTGCAGGTCAGTGACTTCCTGAGTGGCGCGCAGCAGCGGGCTGTTGACCACTTTGATCAGGCGCGCCGAGAGCGCCGTGTCCCGACCGATCACTTTGCTCAGGTCGCTGACGCTGATTTCCGGGTCTTCGGCGGCCTTGCGAATGTCCAGGGCCACTTCCGGTAACGTTGGCAGAACCAGGTCATCGTTATCGATGGCCTCAACCAAATCCTGTTGGACCTTATCCGCCAGCTCACTCATGTCGTTTCTCTAGGGTGTTGCAACAAATACTGCGATCAGCGCTGGATTTCGCGGTCGCGATCCAGTTCGTAAGGCAGGTCGAGCAAATGCAGCGCCGGACCTTCGAGGGCGCCCAGATGCAAAACGCCTTCTTCGGCAGCTTCGGCCTGCAACACCGCCAGCAGTTCAATTTTTTGCCCGGCGCGGGCGGCCAGCACCACTTCACCGATGGAACTGTTGTGGCTCGGGGCGAACAATTGGGTGCCGGGTTCCGGCAGCTCGCTCGCGTCCAGTTGCACGCGATACAGGCGACGCTTGAGTTTGCCGAGGTATTGCATGCGCGCGACGATTTCCTGGCCGGTGTAGCAGCCTTTCTTGAAACTCACGCCGCCCACGGCTTGCAGATTGAGCATCTGCGGGATGAACAGCTCGCGGGTGGCGGGCATGACCTGACCGATGCCGGCGCGGATCTGGCCGAGCAGCCACTGGTTCAGTTCCGCTTCCGCCAACTGCGCGGACAGTCGGGTCTTGAGGCTTTCAGCCTGGTCGGCGGGCGCCCAGAGTTCGGCGCGCTGCGGCGAGACACGAATGGCGATCAGCCCGTCATGGCGTGCCACGCTGTCGGTCTCGGCCGGCAGATCCAGGCCCAGGCCGGCCAGGGCGGCATCGCCATGATCCACACCGAAACGCACCCACGCGGCACTCTCGTCCGTCAGTTTGGATTTGGAGAAAACGGCATACTTTTTCAGGTCGGCCAGTTGCGGCTCCAGCAGTTCACCGGCCATGGCCAGCAACACGCCGTCACCTTCGAGCAGGATGCGGAAGCTCGACTGCATCCGGCCTTTCTGCGTGCAACGGGCACCCAGGCTGGCGCGGGTATCGCTCAAGTAATTGATATTGCAGGTCAACTGGCCTTGCAGGAATTTTCCGGCATCCGCGCCGCGAACCGCGAGAACGCCTTCATGAGACAGGGTGCAGAAAAAAACAGAATCGGCCATGGGTCATCGCAGGGTAAAAAAGACTGGGGCACATCATAAGGGGGCAGTGTTGAAATGGGTAGTTGATAAAGGATCGGTGGCGCCCGACCAAAGCCGACTGTTCGACCCGCCTCGGGTCTGTATACTTGCGGCCTATTTGAGGAGCGCTCCATGGTCGAACAAGTTGAACTGAATCGCCTCTTTTGGCACAGCCGTCGCGGCATGCTCGAGCTGGACGTGCTGCTGGTGCCGTTCGTGAAAGAGGTCTACGCGAACCTGAACGAGGTGGATCGTGCGTTGTACGTCCGTCTGCTGGAGTGCGAGGATCAGGACATGTTCGGCTGGTTCATGGAGCGCAGCGAGTCCGAGGATCCCGAGCTGCAGCGCATGGTCCGGATGATTCTGGATCGTGTCCAGCCCAAGTAACACGTTCGAATGCCGCTGGCAGGCCTCACGGCAACTGCTGGCGGCGTATCTGTTGGCCCAGGCGTTCGCGCTGGGTTCGTTAAGCCTGCTTTCCCTTCCGTTCTGGGCCAGTCTGCTCGGGGCGTTCGCCTGCCTGCTGCATGCCGCCTGGACACTGCCCCGGCAGATTCTGCTGAGTCATCCCAAGGCATTTCGCGGTTTGCGTCGTGAGGGGGACGGCTGGCAACTGTGGAATCAGGCCGACGGCTGGCAGGCGGTGCAACTGCGGCCGGACAGCCTGGCGCTGCCCTTGATCGTGGTGCTGCGTTTTCGTTTGCGCGGCGAGCGGCGGGTGAGGTCGATCTGCGTACCGCGCGATGCGCAGGCGGCGGATCTGCACCGACGCCTGCGGGTACGCCTCAAGTTCAGCCGGCGTAGGTGGGCGGCACCAGAATAGTGTCGAGCGCTTCGGGCAGCAGTCCGGGATAGTCGAGCGTGTAATGCAGGCCCCGGCTTTCCTTGCGTTCCATGGCCGAGCGAATCATCAGTTCGGCAACCTGGGCCAGGTTGCGCAACTCGATCAGGTCGCGGCTGACTTTATAGTTGCTGTAGAACTCGTCGATTTCGTCCAGCAACAACCGGACACGGTGCTGCGCTCGTTGCAGGCGCTTGTTGGTGCGCACGATGCCGACGTAGTCCCACATGAAACGCCGCAGTTCATCCCAGTTGTGGGCGATGATCACGTCTTCGTCCGAGTCGGTCACCTGGCTCGCATCCCAGGCGGGCAGGGCGCTGGGGACTGCCACGTCGGACAACTGCCCGAGAATGTCCGCCGCCGCCGAACGGGCATAGACGAAGCATTCCAGCAGCGAGTTGCTGGCCATGCGGTTAGCGCCGTGCAGGCCGGTGAAGCTGGTTTCGCCGATGGCGTACAGGCCAGGTACGTCGGTGCGGCCGTGCTGATCGACCATCACGCCGCCGCAGGTGTAGTGCGCGGCCGGTACGACCGGGATTGGCTGTTTGGTGATGTCGATGCCGAAGCCGAGGCAGCGCTCATAGACAGTCGGGAAGTGGCTCTTGATAAAGGCTTCGGGCTTGTGGCTGATGTCGAGATAGACGCAATCGACACCCAGGCGCTTCATTTCATGGTCGATGGCCCGGGCGACAATGTCCCTCGGGGCCAGTTCGGCGCGGGAGTCGAAGCGCGGCATGAAGCGTTCGCCATTCGGCAGCTTCAGATGCGCGCCTTCGCCGCGCAGCGCCTCGGTAACCAGGAAACTCTTGGCTTGTGGGTGATAGAGGCAAGTAGGGTGGAACTGGTTGAATTCCAGATTCGCCACCCGGCAACCCGACCGCCAGGCCATGGCGATGCCGTCACCGCAGGCGCCGTCGGGGTTGCTGGTATAGAGGTAGACCTTGGCGGCGCCGCCTGAGGCCAGAATCACGAAGCGCGCGCCGTAGGTGTCGACTTCACCGGTTTTCCGATTGAGGACATAGGCGCCGAGACAGCGGTCGCCGTCCAGCCCCAGACGGCGTTCGGTGATCAGGTCGACGGCGACCCGCTGCTCCAGCAGTTCGATGTTCGAACGCTGTTTGGCCTGGGCCAGCAGGGTTGTGAAAATGGCTGCGCCGGTGGCATCGGCGGCGTGAATGATGCGCCGATGACTGTGCCCGCCCTCGCGGGTCAGATGGAATTCGAAACCGCCGTCCTCATTGCCGGAATGCTCGTCGCGGGTGAAGGGCACGCCCTGGTCAATCAGCCACTGGATGGCTTCGCGGCTGTGTTCGACCGTGAACCGCACGGCATCCGCATGGCACAAGCCACCGCCGGCGTTGAGGGTGTCATCGACGTGGGACTCGATGGTATCGGTATCGTCCAGCACGGCCGCGACGCCGCCCTGAGCCCAATAAGTGGAACCGTTGGCCAGATCGCCCTTGCTCAAGACCGCAATGCGCAAGTGGCCCGGCAGGGTCAGCGCGAGACTCAAACCGGCAGCGCCGCTGCCAATCACCAGAACATCGTGTTGAAACTGTTGGCTCATTTCAGGATTCCGCTCAAAGCGACCCGGGTCGGGGGTAGCGCAGGACAGCTGGATTGTTGCGTCGAGGCAGTCACGCAGCCCACTAGTATATAGAGGGGTGGGGCGGCACAATAGCCGGGCAGATATGGCATTGTGAAACTACGGTGACCGAAAAAGCCCCACGCTTCGTCGGAAGGATTTTTTCCAGGTTTTTGGAAAAAGCGACTGTATCGAAGATGAAACAGGCTTTTTCCGTCCACGGTCGCCCAATGTCGGACTTGTGCAGCTATAAATATTTGGAACTTTTGCCAAAGGCTCAAGATCAATAGACAGTTGCCTGAAACACGGGACAGTGTCGGCTTCAACGCGGAACCTGCGATTGGGGTTACGCCGGCGAGCCGATGACAAGATTATTCGCGCAGCCGGTTCACATCGCGCTGCGTTTTTCGTGCGTGCCAAATCAGAGCCCGCAGGAAACTTGCTTGGAGGGGGAGAACTTTTGCGAAAAGGCCGAGTCTATGTTTGCAAGTCTGGTCGATTGGTCATGCAAGCTTCCTCCGAGTTTATCGAGGAGTGTTCATGCTAACCCAGGAAGAGGATCAGCAGCTGGTCGAACGCGTTCAGCGCGGTGACAAGCGAGCTTTCGATCTGCTGGTGCTGAAATATCAGCACAAAATTCTCGGGTTGATCGTGCGTTTCGTGCACGACACCCATGAAGCCCAGGACGTCGCGCAAGAGGCCTTTATCAAGGCGTATCGAGCGCTAGGTAATTTTCGCGGAGACAGCGCGTTTTATACGTGGCTTTACCGTATCGCCATCAACACGGCGAAAAACTATCTGGTTTCACGCGGCCGTCGGCCGCCGGATAGCGATGTAAGTTCCGAAGATGCAGAGTTCTACGACGGCGATCATGGCCTCAAGGATCTCGAATCCCCTGAACGCGCATTGCTGCGGGATGAGATCGAAGGCACCGTCCATCGAACCATCCAGCAACTGCCAGAGGATTTGCGTACCGCTTTAACTTTACGTGAATTCGATGGTCTGAGTTACGAAGACATTGCGAGTGTCATGCAATGTCCGGTTGGTACCGTGCGCTCCCGGATTTTCCGCGCCCGGGAGGCCATCGATAAAGCCCTGCAACCGCTGTTGCAGGAAAACTAAAGACAGCGGCGATAGCCAAGAGAGGAACGCCATGAGTCGTGAAGCCCTGCAGGAATCGCTGTCCGCAGTGATGGATAACGAAGCGGACGAACTGGAATTGCGTCGAGTGCTCAATGCACTGGACGATGTTGAAACCCGTGAAACCTGGGCTCGTTACCAGATCGCGCGGGCAGCCATGCACAAGGACCTGCTGCTTCCGCGTCTGGATCTCGCTGCGGCAGTGTCTGCTGCGCTGGAAGACGAAACGACTCCGGTCAAAGTGTCCCGTGGCCCATGGCGTAACCTCGGTCGTCTGGCCGTGGCCGCTTCGGTGACCCTGGCGGTTCTGGCGGGTGTTCGTCTCTATAATCAGGATGAAATTGCCGGCGTCGAACTTGCCCAGCAATCCAATCAGCCAACACTGGCCACTCCTCAGGTCAAAGGTCCGGCTGTTCTGGCAGGCTATAGTGAAGGTTCGGAAGCTACTGGCCCAATGGCCAACGGCGTATTGCAAGGTCAGCCAGGCTGGCACGATCAGCGTCTGCCAGGCTACCTGCGCCAGCACGCTCAGCAGGCCGCGCTGAAAGGAACTGAAAGCGCCTTGCCTTATGCGCGTGCAGCAAGCTTGGAAAACCGTTAAGGAGGATCATGCGCTCCATACCTTTACTTTCGCTTCTGCTGAGCGGCTGGTTCATTGTTCCAGCCCACGCCGATGACGCCCAGGACTGGTTGACCCGCCTGGGCCAGGCTGAACAGCAGCAGAGC
The DNA here is from genome assembly GCF_025447575.1 of Pseudomonas sp. B2M1-30. Taxonomy (NCBI): domain Bacteria; kingdom Pseudomonadati; phylum Pseudomonadota; class Gammaproteobacteria; order Pseudomonadales; family Pseudomonadaceae; genus Pseudomonas; species Pseudomonas sp. B2M1-30. The sequence continues at coordinate 84,952 of NZ_JAOEJT010000010.1, forward strand.
TTTAACGGTACTTTCGTCTACGAGCGTAACGGCAGCTTTTCCACCCATAACATCTGGCATCGTGTCCAGAATGGTCAGGTTCGCGAGCGATTGCTCCAGCTTGACGGTTCGGCTCAGGAAGTCGTGCGCGTTGACGGGCATACCCAATGCGTCAGCGGCACCCTGATTGCCGGGCTGGGGGATTCTCCCAACTCTGCCGCTCGTCCTCTCGATCCGCAAAAGCTGAAAAACTGGTATGACCTTGCCGTCGTCGGCAAGTCGCGCGTGGCCGGGCGCGAAGCGGTGATCGTATCGCTGACGCCCCGGGATCAACATCGCTACGGTTTTGAACTGCACCTGGACAAGCAAACCGGTCTGCCGCTGAAGTCGCTGTTGTTGAACGACAAGGGGCAACTGCTGGAGCGCTTCCAGTTCACTCGTCTGGAAACCGACGAAGTTCCGTCCGACAAAGACCTGCAAGCCAATTCCGACTGCAAGCCTGTCAACCTCGACAGCGACAAGGCTTCCGCCGTGAAAACCGCTCAGGTCTGGCGTTCGGACTGGCTGCCGCCGGGGTTCGAACTGACCAGCAGCTCGTCGCACAAGGATCCGGAAACCAAGACGCAGGTCAACAGCCTGCTGTATGACGATGGCCTTGCGCGCTTCTCCGTATTTCTCGAGCCGTTGAACGGCGCGACCGTCACCGACACGCGCACACAGCTCGGCCCTACCGTCGCCGTATCCCGCCGCCTGACAACGCCAGAGGGCGAGATGATGGTGACAGTGGTCGGTGAAATCCCGATCGGCACCGCTGAACGCATTGCCTTGTCGATCCGCAATGATGGTGCTGCAACCAGCAAGCAGTGAGCTGATTCCAGCTGTGTCCCAATCGTCGTCGAGACGTAGAAATGTTTGCTGAGCATTTTCATTTGCAAATCACCCGGAAATTTTTTATAGGTCAGAGCCTCTCGGCTCTGGCCTTGTTTGTCGTTCCCGGAACAAAAATGCCGGCCTTCGGTTTCCGGTGTTCCTTGCTCCATATCGCTTAACCCTGCTCGTCGTAACGGGAGCTGTATGTCGATACCAAGCTTGAAGTCTTATCTCTCCATTATCGCCACCGTGCTGGTGCTCGGTCAGGCGGTGCCGGCCGTTCAAGCGGCTGAACTGCCCGATTTCACCCAACTGGTCGAACAGGCTTCGCCTGCGGTGGTGAACATCAGTACCACGCAGAAACTGCCGGACCGCAAAGTGAACCAGCAGATGCCGGATCTGGAAGGCTTGCCGCCGATGCTGCGCGAGTTCTTCGAACGTGGCATGCCGCCGCAGTCGCGTTCTCCGCGTGGCGATCGCCAGCGTGAAGCGCAATCGCTGGGTTCGGGCTTCATCATTTCGGCGGATGGCTACATCCTGACCAACAACCATGTGATTGCCGATGCCGACGAAATTCTCGTTCGTCTGGCTGATCGCAGTGAAATGAAGGCCAAACTGGTCGGCACCGATCCGCGTTCCGACGTGGCTCTGCTGAAAATTGAAGGCAAGGACCTGCCGGTGCTGAAACTGGGCAAATCCCAGGATCTGAAAGCCGGCCAATGGGTCGTGGCGATCGGTTCGCCGTTCGGCTTTGACCACACGGTCACCCAAGGCATCGTCAGTGCCGTCGGCCGCAGCCTGCCGAACGAAAACTATGTGCCGTTCATCCAGACCGACGTGCCGATCAACCCGGGCAACTCCGGTGGCCCGCTGTTCAACCTGAACGGTGAAGTGGTCGGCATCAACTCGCAGATCTACACCCGCTCCGGTGGCTTCATGGGCGTGTCGTTCGCGATTCCGATCGATGTGGCCATGGATGTTTCCAACCAGCTGAAAAGCGGTGGCAAGGTCAGCCGCGGCTGGTTGGGCGTTGTCATTCAGGAAGTGAACAAGGATCTGGCCGAGTCGTTCGGTCTGGAGAAACCGGCCGGTGCGCTGGTGGCGCAGATTCAGGATGACGGTCCGGCGGCCAAGGGCGGCCTGCAAGTGGGCGACGTGATTCTGAGCATGAACGGCCAGCCGATCGTCATGTCCGCTGATCTGCCACATCTGGTCGGCGCGCTGAAGGCGGGTGCCAAAGCCAATCTCGAAGTCATTCGTGAAGGCAAGCGCAAAAACATCGAGCTGACGGTTGGCGCGATTCCGGACGAGGACAAAGAGCTGGATGCCCTGCCGAAGTCCAGCGCCGAAACCAGCAGCAATCGTCTGGGTGTTTCGGTCGGCGAGCTGAGCGCCGAGCAGAAGAAAACCTACGACCTCAAGGGCGGTGTGGTGATCAAGGAAGTCCAGGACGGTCCGGCTGCCCTGATCGGTCTGCAACCGGGTGACATCATCACTCACCTGAACAACCAGGCGATCGGCTCTTCCAAAGAGTTCGCGGAAATCGCCAAGGCACTGCCGAAGAACCGCTCGGTGTCGATGCGTGTTCTGCGCCAGGGCCGTGCGAGCTTCATCACCTTCAAACTGGCTGAATGATCCGGTTGTCGGTCGAGTAAATGAAAACCGCCTCGAAAGAGGCGGTTTTTTTATGCCTGGAGCTTTTTGCTCTGGCTCTGGCTCAGCCCATCATGTCCTTGATCATCCGCTCCTGCTCCATCAACTCGCGCTGACGGGCATCGATACGTGACGACAGCGGGAAGTTGCCGCTGGCCTTGCGCTTGGCAAAGTCCAGTTGCTGGATGGCCTGTTTGTAATCACCAACCAGCGCAAAGTATTCCGCTCGCGCCTGATGTAGGCCGATGATGTTGCCGGACAGGCCACGGGTTTCCGCCACCTGATACCACACGTCCGGGTCGTCCGGGCGCGACTTGAGCAGGGCATCCAGCGCCTTTTCGGCGTCCGCCGTGCGGTTCTGCTTCAGCAGCAGGTCGACCCGTACCTGGTTCAGCGGATAATTTCCCGGATACTGCGTGAGCATCCGGTCGACCCGCGATTGGGCGTCCGCCAGGCGATTGTTGGTGATGTCCAGATCGACCTGAGCGAGGTTGTAGATGATCTCGTTCGGCGACTTCGCCAGCAGTGGCTTGAGGTTCTCCCGTGCTTCGTTCAACTGGCCACCCTTGATCTGGGCGATCGCCAGGCCGTAGCGGGCCACATCGTTTTTCGGGTTTTCGTCGAGTTGCGCACGGAAGCGCTTGGCGCCCAGACCCGGGGTTTCTTCATAGGTCAATTGCACCCGCGCGCGAATCAGTTGATAGCGCATGCTGTCTTCGATACCGCCCGGTGGCGCTTGTTCGGCGCGGTTGCGGGTGTCGGCGATCCGCGATTCGGTGACCGGGTGAGTCAACAGGAATTCCGGCGGTTTGGCGTCGAAGCGATATTGACGCATCAAGCGTTCGAACATGGTCGGCATCGAGCGCGGGTCGTATCCGGCCTTTTCCAGGTTGAGAATGCCGATGCGGTCGGCTTCCTGTTCGTTCTGGCGCGAGAAGGTTCGTTGCGACTGGATTGCCGCCGCCTGGGTGCCGGCGATGGTCGCGATCCCGGCATCGCCGCCACCGGCTGCCGCGATGACGATCCCGGCCAGCAGCGCCGCCATCATCGGCACCTGCATCCGCTGCGAAGCCTCGACTCCACGTGCGAAATGTCGCTGCGACAAGTGCGCCAATTCGTGAGCGAGTACCGAGGCGTACTCGCCTTCGGTCTGTGCGTTGAGGAACAGTCCGCCGTTGACCCCGACAATCCCGCCCGGTGCGGCGAAGGCGTTGAGTTGCGGGCTGTTGATCAGGATGAACTCAAGACGCCGGTCGGTGACCTGGCTGGTTTCCACCAGCTTGTAGACACTGGACTCGACGTAGTCCTTGAGTTGCGGGTCGTTGAGTTGCGAGACCTGGCTGCGCAGCATGGCCAGCCAGGCGCGGCCCAGCTGGTATTCCTGCTGCGGGGAGACGATGGCAGAGCTGGCGTCACCGAGTGACGGCAGGTCGTCGGCGAAGCCCGGTGAGGCGAGCAGGCAAGCGAGCGTCAGCAGGGTAGGGCGCAAAAAAGTCATGCACAAAGCCTTAGTCGACAAAGACCTTACTGTAGCCGGACACCGGGCTTGCGACCAGATATTCTAGGCAGCCCGACCACCTGCCCCGGAGTGATGCAATGACTGACGCTGTAGCCCACGACTGTGAACTGGACGCCAGTGGCTTGAATTGCCCGTTGCCGTTGCTCAAGGCCAAGATGGAGCTCAACAAGCTGCCCAGCGGCGCCGTGCTCAAGGTGATCGCCACTGATGCCGGGTCGCAGCGGGACTTCCGCACCTTTGCCCGATTGGCCGGTCATACGCTGCTGCGTGAGGAAGACGAGGCGGGCGTCTACCGTTACTGGTTGAAAAAAGCCTGAACCCGACTGCGTGAAAAGCCCTAAGGATTATTAATGTTCAAAGTGTTACGCGACTGGTTTCAGCGCTACTTCTCCGACGAAGAAGCCGTGGTGCTGGCGGTCCTGTTGTTCCTCGCGTTCACCGCCGTGCTGACGCTCGGCGGCATGCTCGCGCCGGTACTGGCGGGCATGGTGCTGGCCTACCTGATGCAGGGGCTGGTGGTGACGCTCGAGCGTTGGCGGATGCCCGGCGGTGCGGCGGTCGGTCTGGTGTTCGCGCTGTTCATGGGCGTACTGATGCTGTTTATCGTGGTGGTGTTGCCGCTGCTCTGGCATCAGTTGATCACGCTGTTCAACGAGTTGCCGGGCATGCTCGCCAAGTGGCAATCGCTGCTGTTGCTGTTGCCGGAGCGCTACCCACATCTGGTGTCCGATGAGCAGGTGCTGCAAGCCATCGAAGCGGCGCGTGGCGAGATCGGCAAGTTCGGCCAGTGGGCGCTGACCTTCTCGTTATCGAGCCTGCCGCTGCTGGTGAACATCATGATCTATCTGGTCCTGGTGCCGATCCTGGTGTTCTTCTTCCTCAAGGATCGGGTGATGATCGGTGAGTGGGTGCGCGGCTATTTGCCGCGTGAGCGGGCGCTGATTACCCGGGTCGCCGAGGAAATGAACCGGCAGATCGCCAACTACATTCGCGGCAAAGTCATCGAGATCGTGATTTGCGGCGGTGTGACCTACATCGCCTTCGTCGCCCTCGGGCTGAACTACGCGGCCTTGCTGGCGTTGCTGGTCGGGGTTTCGGTGGTCGTGCCGTACGTCGGGGCGGTTGTGGTGACGGTGCCGGTGACGCTGATTGCCCTGTTCCAGTGGGGCTGGAGCGATCAGTTCATCTACTTGATGGCGGTCTACGGGATCATCCAGACCCTGGACGGCAACGTGCTGGTGCCGTTGCTGTTTTCCGAAGCGGTCAACCTGCACCCGGTGGCAATTATCTGCGCGGTGCTGTTGTTTGGCGGGTTGTGGGGATTCTGGGGCGTGTTCTTTGCGATACCCCTGGCGACGCTGTTCAAGGCTGTACTGGATGCCTGGCCGCGCAAGGAACCGGTGGTGGCGCCGCTGCTTTGAGGGAAGGCGGCGCCCCGCAAGGGCGCCGATAGCGTCAGGCCTTGTTCAGCGCCTGAGCCGCCGCCAGAACCGCGTCCACATGGCCCGGCACTTTTACGCCACGCCATTCCTGGCGCAGTACGCCGTTCTTGTCGATCAGGAACGTGCTGCGATCCACGCCCAGGTATTCCTTGCCGTAGAGTTTTTTCAGCTTGATCACGTCGAACAGCTGGCAGACGGCTTCGTCCTTGTCGCTGATCAGCTCGAACGGAAACTCCTGCTTGCACTTGAAGTTCTCATGGGACTTCAGGCTGTCGCGGGAGATGCCGAAGATTTCCGTGTTGGCAGCCTTGAACGCCGCGTACTGGTCACGAAAGCCCTGGCCTTCGGTGGTGCAGCCGGGGGTGCTGTCCTTCGGGTAGAAGTAGATCACCACTTGCTGGCCCTTGAGGGCGGAAAGGCTGACGGTCTGCCCGCTGGTGGCAGGTGCTTGGAAGTCGGCAACCGGTTGATCGATAGCTACGGCCATGAAGGCTTCCTTACATTGGGTTCTGTGGGCGCCACGGTTCGATCAGGGCATCCAGGTTCATTGCATCGGCGAAGTCCAGGAACTGATCGCGCAGCCAGCTGATCTGGGTGCCGGCCGGCAGAGTCACGGTAAACGTGGCGTTGAGCATGGTGCCGCCGGTCTGCGGTGCCTGATAGGTGTCGCAGGTCAGGTTTTCCAGCTCGACGCTGTGATCCATGAAGAACTGGCACAGTTCATTGATGATGTCCGGACGGTACGCGGCGCTGACGTAAGCCACGTACGGCAACGCGTGCGGGCGATTCTCCAGGGCGGCGCTGCGCACCACGTTGACCGTGAACGCGTGACGTTTGGCCAGGGTCGGCAGGCTGCCTTCGAGGCGCGCCAGGGCGTCCCAGCTGCCGGAGACTTCGAGTACCAGCGCGCTGCATTCGCCGTGACGGGTCAGGCGAGAGGTGACCACGGCGCAGCGGTTTTCATGGCTGGCGCGGCACAGGACGTTGGTCAGCTCCATGGGGTTGGCGCCGAGGGCACTGATGACAAGGAATTGTTCGCGAACTGTGGGGGTGGACATGCAGCATTCCTAAAGCGATGAGCGGTCGGTAGGTTGACGAGCGTTGGCCATCGGGAGGCGCCTGAGCGTGCCCGTTCAGAAAACCCCGGCTCGCGGCTCGCAACTGCTCCAATGATAGCGGGAGCGCGCGAAAGCAACGCTGGAGCGGGGCCTGGAAGGCCGAAAGGGGAGGCTGGAACCCGGCGTACAAGCTGATCGATACCGATCAAAGTCTGAAGGGTAGCGAAAAGCGGCGCCAAGGGGAATGCCGACGGCGCAGTACTTCGCTTGTGCAAGCATCTTGGCGCCAGTACCATTACCGCTCTCTTTTTCCGGCAGGAGCGGTTTCATGATTGCGGGCAGTATGGTGGCACTGGTCACACCCATGGATGCACAAGGGCGTCTTGACTGGGACAGCCTCAGCAAACTCGTGGACTTCCATCTCAAGAACGGCACCCATGCCATTGTCGCGGTCGGTACTACCGGCGAGTCGGCCACGCTTGATGTAGAAGAACACATTGCCGTCATCAAAGCCGTGGTCAAACAGGTCAATGGCCGCATTCCGGTCATCGCCGGCACCGGCGCCAACTCGACCCGCGAAGCCGTCGAGCTGACCCGCAATGCCAAGGAAGCCGGCGCCGATGCCTGCCTGCTGGTGGTCCCGTACTACAACAAGCCGACCCAGGAAGGCCTGTACCAGCACTTCAAGCACATCGCCGAAGCGGTCGACATCCCGCAGATTCTCTACAACGTTCCTGGCCGCACGTCCTGCGACATGCAGGCCGAGACCGTGATTCGCCTGTCCACCGTGCCGAACATCATCGGCATCAAGGAAGCCACCGGCGACCTGAAACGCGCCAAGGCGATCATCGACGGCGTGAGCAAGGACTTCATCGTGCTGTCCGGCGATGATCCGACCGCAGTCGAGCTGATCCTGCTGGGCGGCAAAGGCAACATCTCCGTCACCGCCAACGTCGCTCCGCGCGAAATGGCCGACCTGTGCGAGGCCGCGCTCAAGGGCGACGCCGAAACCGCACGGGCCATCAACGAAAAACTGATGCCGCTGCACAAGGACCTGTTCATCGAAGCCAACCCGATTCCGGTGAAGTGGGCTTTGGTTGAAATGGGCCTGATGCACCAAGGCATCCGCCTGCCGCTGACCTGGCTGAGCGCTCCTTGTCATGAAACGCTGCGCTCGGCCCTGCGCCAGTGCAGCGTCCTGGTTTAATTGAGGAAGTACAACGCATGAAGCGAATGGCCGGACTTTCCGCACTTGCCTTGATTATCTCCAGCACCAGTGGCTGCGGATGGATCTGGGGTCCGGAAGGCTATTTCCGTGATCGTGGCAGCGATTATCTGGAAGCGAAACAGACCGCACCGATGCAACTGCCGCCGGATGTCAGCACCTCCAAGCGTCTGGATCCGCTGCTGCCGATCCCGCGCAACGTAGCCGACGATACCGCTACCGGCGAGTACGTGGTTCCGCGTCCGCAACCGTTGTCGGCCATCGCCGATGCCAGCGACTACTCGCTGCAGAAGAGCGGTGATTCGCGTTGGGTCATGGCCCAGCATCCGCCGGCCGAAGTCTGGCCAGTGGCTTTGCAGTTCTTCCAGGACAACGGTTTCCGTCTGGATGAACAGCGTCCGCAAACCGGCGAGTTCACCACCACCTGGCAGCGTTCGGACGAATTGTCCGCCGCCGTCGCCAAGCGCCTGAGCGCTGCCGGCGTCAGCAGCGACAGCGAAACCCGCGTGCGCGTGCGCATCGAGCCAGGCGTGCAGCGCAACACCAGTGAAGTCTACGTGGTCAGCGCCGAGCGTCCTGCCGGCAGCACCGCCGATGTGGCCTTCACCAACCGTTCGGTCAATACCGGCCTGGACGCGACACTGGTCGACGACATGCTCGCGAGCATGAGCCGTAACGCCGAGAAGGGCGGTTCGGTGTCGATGCTGGCTTCGCGTGACTTCGATGCGCCAAGTCGTGTCAGCCTGAGCGAAGACGGCAGCGGCAACCCGGTGTTGAACGTCGGTTCCGATCTGGATCGTGCCTGGTCGAGCGTCGGTCGCGCACTGGAGCAAGGCGAGTGGCGCGTTGAAGACATCAACCGCAGCCTGGGCCTGTACTACATCAACTTGTCCGAAAAGGCCGAGAAGAAAGACGAGAAGCCAGGTTTCTTCAGCAGCCTGTTCGGCAGCGCGCCGAGCAAGGAAGAAGTTGAAGCCCGTGCCGAGCGTTATCAGGTTCGCCTGAGCAAGGTGGGCGAGAACGTTCAGGTTACCGTCGAGAAAAACATCAACACCGTCGCGCCGGCCGAAGTGGCCCGCAAAGTGTTGAGCGTGATTCAGGACAACCTGGGCTGATCCCATGCGTTTTGCCGTTCTCGACAGCGGTAGCCAAGGGAACGGCACGCTGATCGCCAGTGCTGATACGTATGTGCTGGTGGATTGTGGTTTTTCCCTGCGGGAAACCGAAAAACGCCTGTTGCGCCTGGGTGTGAACCCGGCGCAACTGAGCGCGATACTTGTGACCCACGAACATGCCGACCACGTGCATGGCGTGGGTTTGCTGTCTCGGCGCTACAATCTGCCGGTCTACCTCAGTCGCGGCACGCTGCGCGGGATGCGCAAACCGATTGAACCCACAGGTTTTCTGGCCGGTGGCGAGCAACTGCGAATCGGCGCACTGGACATCGAGGTCATTGCCGTGGCCCACGATGCACAGGAGCCGACCCAGTACGTGTTCAGTGATCGCGAGCAGCGGCGCTTCGGCCTGCTGACCGACCTGGGCTCCTACTGCGAGCGGGTGCTGGAAGGTTATCGGGATCTCGATGCATTGATGATCGAGTCCAACCATTGCCGGGACATGCTGGCGCGCGGTCATTATCCGTACTTTCTCAAGCAGCGGGTGGGCGGCGAGCTGGGGCATTTGAACAACCATCAGGCGGCATTCCTGGTGGCCGAGTTGGGCTGGCAGGGGCTGCAACATCTGGTCCTGGCCCATCTGAGCAGCAAGAACAACCTGCCGCAGCTGGCCCGGCAATGTTTTGTCGACACCCTCGGGTGCGACCCGGACTGGCTGCAACTGGCCGATCAAGATTCAGGGCTCGACTGGCGCCACATCGCCTAGCCCATCTACTTAGCAAGCGGAGCCCATCATGGAAAAACGTGAAGAACTCTACCGCGGCAAAGCCAAATCGGTTTACAAGACCGACGACGCCGACCGTCTGATCCTGCTGTTTCGCAACGACACGTCGGCGTTCGACGGCAAGCGCATCGAGCAGCTCGACCGCAAAGGCATGGTGAACAACAAGTTCAACGCCTTCATCATGCAGAAACTCGAAGCGGCCGGCATTCCGACCCAATTCGACAAGCTGCTGGCCGACAACGAAGTGCTGGTGAAAAAACTCGACATGATTCCGGTCGAGTGCGTCGTGCGTAACTACGCTGCCGGCAGCCTGGTCAAGCGCCTGGGCGTCGAGGAGGGCATGAAGCTCAACCCGTACACCTTCGAACTGTTCCTGAAGGACGACGCCAAGGGCGACCCGTTCATCAACGAATCCCACGTCGTGGCATTCGGCTGGGGCACCGCCGAGCAACTGGCGCGCATGAAAGAACTGTCGCTCAAGGTCAACGAAGTCCTGAGCAAACTGTTCGATGACGCCGGCCTGCTGCTGGTGGACTTCAAGCTTGAATTCGGCGTGTTCAGCGACGGCTCCATCGTCCTGGGCGACGAGTTCAGCCCGGACGGCTGCCGTCTGTGGGACAAGGACACCAAGAAGAAGATGGACAAGGACCGCTTCCGCCAGGGCCTCGGTGACGTCATCGAAGCCTACGAAGAAGTCGCCAACCGTCTGGGCGTACCGCTGTAATCGACGCAAGCATCTGATAGCACGGAAAAAATTTCGCTTGGGGGGTTCGCAACCAGCGAAAGTGTTGTTATGATGCGCGCCGTTGGAGAGATGCCAGAGTGGCCGAATGGGACGGATTCGAAATCCGTTGTACCTTCACCGGTACCTAGGGTTCGAATCCCTATCTCTCCGCCATTATTTGAAAAGCCCCGTAGCTGAGAAGCTACGGGGCTTTTTCGTTTGCGCTGCGCGTAGAGGGCGACCGCTTATGTCGTTGTGTCCGGCATTCTGTTGGGCCTCGGTGAAACCGCCTTCATCACATCATCAATAACCGCCTTCCCCATCGCCGTCAGGAAATGCGCCGCCCAGACGTATCGGTCGGTATTTCTGATGAACGCTGCATCTTCGGCAAGTGCCTTGGCGAGCGCCAACAGATCGGAAGCCTGAGCCAGTGCCTGGCTGACAGGTACGCCCGCGCTGACGTGGAACAGCGGCTGGTCGGAGCAGTAGATGAAGGGGGTGAAGCCGATGGTTTTTTCTTCGGGTGCATCGTGCATGTGCAACTCCTTGACTGTGAGGAGCTGCGACGTTCGTTTCCAAGCGAATGGGTGGTAGCTGTACGCAGGTTGGAAACCGGGAGTCAAGGAGACCGGCACGCCCTAAGGCGTCCCACGCACAACCGCCATAAGACAAATCGCGGGCGAAAAAAACGCCAGCATTTGCGAGGTGGCTGTTGCATGACTCTACGGGTTTCCAAGCCCGGTCGCTGAGTTCGCAGCGACGTCCTGAGAATATCCTGTCGAAAAAAAAGCTAACAAGGCAGTCATTGGCCGGTATGCACAGCTACAGCCCATTCGCACGCAACTCGCGGATTCTGCCTACAAGCTTGTTTTGAGTCACCTGAATATTCTTGTCGATGTGAGTCTCAGGCTCGACAACAGTCAGGAAATACCCAATGAACATGATGAACTACAACGGCTACGCCGCCCGTATTGAGTACCGCGACGAGGACGGCCTATTTGTTGGTCATCTCGCGGGAATAAAGGATGTCGTCGGTTTTCATGGCGAGTCGGTCAACGAACTCCGTAAGGCATTCGAAGAAGCCCTCACAGACTATCTGGAAACCTGCACCCGTCTCGGACGAATAAAAAGAAAGCCCCGTAGATGAGAAGCTACGGGGCTTTTCCGTTTCTGATCCTGTGCAGTTCGATACACCTGCTATTTCTTCTCCAAACTCACCACCTCCCAACTATCATCTGGATCAAACCGTTTCATCGCCTTCGCCACTTTCTCCCCGCCCGGCCCCAGATCCTTCTGAAACACTTGGCCCTCATGGCTGATCATGAAGCTCATCACGCCGGTGTCGTCGTACTTCGCCGGCCAGGCGATCAGGGCGAAGCCGCGACTCATCTTGTCACCAATCAGGTAGCTGTAAGCGCCGCCCGGTGCCGAGGGGCCTTGGGCTTCGAGGATGCGGAAGTGGTAGCCGTGCCAGTCTTCGTCGTTGATGGCCTGGCCGAAGACCGGGCCGAGGGGGCTGATCTGGCCGCTGTCGTCGTCTGGCCAGTAGAGGCCGTCGTGTTTGCCGGGTGTGCTGATGATTTTCTGTGCGTATTCGAGGGCGCCGTCGCCGTCGCGGTCTTCCGAGGCGTAGTCCATCTGGGCGTCGTGGTAAGCCAGCGCCGATTGCACGGCGGCCAGTTCGTTGTGGCCGATGCGGCGGGCGCGGATTTCGGCCTTTGCGGCGTTCATATCGAAGCGCCAGCCGTTTCCGGCCTTGATCAGCGGGATGGGCAGCGTCCAGTGGTCGGGCCCGACGGACAGCACGGCTTTGCTGTCGCCGGTTTTTTCCAGGGTGTGCTGCGCGTGGTATTGAGCCAGAAACGCATCGACGTCGCTGCGCTGCACGCCTTCGCGGGGAATGAAGCTGTGCCATTCCTCGCCGAGCAGTTCGGTCAGGCGTTTCTGGTCGGCGTGTTCGGTGCCGAGGGCTTCGACGAAGGCGTCGACAGCTTTTTCCGGGGTTGGAAAGGCCTGTTGGGCGGCAGCGAGGCTCGACCATGCGAGGCCGAGGGCGAACGCCAGGCAGCCCTTGATAAAAGATTGAGTGTTCATCGGCGGCCACCTCCTCTCTGACGCATCGGTGCGGATGGCCGGTTGATCTGATGGCCGGCGGCGCGGGAGGTGTTGGGGCGTTGCGCGGAAATCTGGCTGGCCCGGCCACGGTCGGCCTGTTGCCGGGTCTGCGATGGTGAGCGGGCGCCGGCGAAGGCGTTGTTGCGAGCGCTGCCTGCACTGGCGGCCGGGCGGTTTTGTGCAGTCTGACGTGCCTGAGGCGTGCGACTTTCACGCTGACTGGCGCCGGGCTGCCGGACATCCCGCGTATTGTCTTGAGCCCGATCGGCCGTCCGAGGCCGATCCGTACCTCCTTGCATACGGTTTCCCGCATTGGCGGATTGCGCTGCCCGTGCCCGATCACGTGCTTCCAGATTGCTGGTGGCCGGGCGCTCGATACCAGCCCTGTCCATGGAGTTACGCGCCTTTTCCCGAGCCTGGGCGCGCTGCGCAGTGTCCCCGCGATAGGCTTCCCGCTGAGCGGCGCCGTCCAGTTGGCGGCCGTATTGGCTGCGGCTGCGATTGTCCCGATAAGGGACGCCGTCGCGGTGAACGGCGTTGTGTTGCCATTTGTTCTGGTTATTGGTGATCCGGTTGTTGCCGTTGATGTTGTTGTAGCGGTTCACATCGATGTCGATGTCGTTATTACCCCAGTCACAGTCACCCCATAACGACGCGACAATCGCCACGCCGGTGCCGAATGCCAGCCCGGCCATCAATGCCTGGCCTGGGTAATACGCGGGCGGTGGCGGGTAGTAAACCGGCGGCGATGCCGGGTACGGCCAGGTGCCGTAGGTGGTGGTCGGGTTGTAGGTCGGGACGTACACCACCTGCGGGTCGGCCGGTTGAATGATGATGGTGGAGCTGCTGGCGGCGGGCGCGGATGCCGGAGCAGCGGTCGGTGCAGGTGCCGGTGCCGGTGCCGCAACGTTCTGTACCGTCACATTCTGATATTGATTGCTCTGCAGATTGCCCGCTGCCTGGGCCTGATGCCGCAAACGCTGCACGCCGTCCATGAGGTCGTCGGGCTGTGCCAGAAACGCATCACCCAGGCGTTGCACCCAGACTGGGTCCTGTCCCAGCGTTGCCAGCACCTGCGGAAATGCCACCAACGCTTGCACGCTGGGGTCCCATGGCTGAGTCGCCACTTGCTTGACCGCGTCATCGCCCTTGGCCTTCGGGTTGGCCTTGGACCAGGTCACGGCTTCTGCCACTTCTCCCGGATACGTTGCCGCCATCAGAACCTGCGCCAGCAGTGGATCCGGATACAGCGCAATCGGCGCCAGCATCTGATCCAGCTGTTCCTGGGTAAACACCGCGTCTTTGGCAGGCGCCGTGGCGGGGGCGGAGTCGGAAGCATTCGACGGGGGATCCGCCGCTCGCAGCAATCCCGGCGCTGCGCTCAAAGCGAACACGACTGACACGGCGTACAAGAACGAAATGTGCATGACCGCTTCCCTACGTCGATTGGCAGGCTGAAACGAGCGAGGCATGAGCCGTCGGCAATGAATGCCGCTGATGGAGAATGGTTCGCTATTGGCGTTCCGTCAAAATCCTGCACAGGCTTTTTCGCAATAAGCACGTTGCCCACCGAACGCCGCTTGTTCACTTGCGTTTTGCGATAAATGACTAAACTTTCCTGTTCCAGGTCATGCGATGCCAGGAGGCCCTGGCAGCCACTTCAACCCTAGAGGTCCGGTCATGGCAAAAGGCAAGAAGAAAGACGCTACCCGCGACACACCTCCCGAGCAGACGAAGCTGTCGAACAAGGACTACCTGAGCGAATTGCGCAGACTGCATGTCGAGTTGGTGAAAATGCAGGAATGGGTAAAGGCCGAAGGGATCAAGATCTGCATCATCTTCGAAGGCCGGGACGGGGCGGGGAAGGGCGGGACAATCAAGGCCCTGACTGATCGGGTCAGTCCACGGGTGTTTCGCGTGGTGGCGCTGCCGGCGCCGACCGATCGCGAAAAGAGCCAGATGTACATTCAGCGCTATCTGCCTTACTTGCCGGCGGCCGGTGAAGTGGTGATCTTCGATCGCAGCTGGTACAACCGCGCCGGGGTCGAGCGGGTGATGGGGTTTTGCACGGACAAACAGGTCGACAAGTTCCTCAAGACCGTACCGCTGGTGGAACGAGCGGTGGTCGGCTCGGGGGTGATCCTGCTCAAGTACTGGCTCAACGTCAGCGCCGAGGAGCAGACCCGGCGACTGCAAGAACGTATCGCCGACGGCCGCAAGATCTGGAAACTGTCGCCCATGGACCTCAAGTCCTACAGCCGCTGGTATGACTACTCCAGGGCGCGGGACGAGATGATCGAGGCGACCGACACCGATTACGCACCTTGGCTGGTGGCCAATTCGAACGACAAGAAACGTGCGCGCCTCAATATCATCTCCGACCTGCTCAGCCGCATTCCCTACAAGGAAGTGCCACGGGAAAAGGTGACATTGCCCAAGCGGCAGAAACCGGGCGGTTACAAGGAAACGGATTATCCGTTCAAGAACATCCCCGAAAGGTTCTGAATCAGGTTGGCCGCAGCTGCCCGAATCGGCGGGCAGCCCGGCGCCTGGCGTGTTTTCTAGATCTCCCTGACCGGCGTTTCCCCCTGCACGCCCTTGATCAGTTCGATCACATGCAGGCAATCCGCCTTGTTCACATACGACTCGCCACTGGCGATCGTCTCGTGATTGCCCGCCCTCAGCCTCCAGCGCCATTGGCCTTTGCCGGTGCTCAGGGTGCCTTTGGATTGCCTGTAAATCTCGAAATACATTCTGTTCGCTCCATGCGATTGGGATATGGCGACAACCTGTGTGACGCACCGTCGCAAGCCTAGCGGAGCCTCGTCATTTGGCTATCGAGGATTTGTTTCCAATCGTTGGCGAATGTTTCTGCGAAGCGCGGCCCAGAGCACACGGAACGGCCTCCGGATTGGCCGGAACGCCCTCGTCTCGACCTTGCATGACACTCGGGGGTGCTGCTTAATACGGGGCGGCTCATGGCGTCGAAGCGGTTTCGGCGACCGACTATCACTATAAAAAAAGAGCAGTCCCTTGACTCATCCGCACGGCACGCCAAACGCGGGGCAGGTGACGTTGTCGCTGGTGGTTCCCGTATTCAACGAAGAGGACAGCCTTGACGGTTTCCTCCTGCGCATCCAGCAGGTTTTCGAGCGCAAAGCGCTGATCGACCTGGAACTGGTGTTCGTCAATGACGGCAGCACCGACGCCACGCTGGAGCGCCTGTTGCAGCGTCAACAGAGCGATTCGCGCCTGCGCATCGTCGATCTGAGCCGCAATTTCGGCAAGGAAGCGGCGCTGTCCGCCGGACTGCACACGGCCAGCGGCCAGATCGTGGTGCCGATCGATGTCGACCTGCAGGACCCGCCGGAAGTCATCCTGCAGATGATCGAACGCTGGCGTGAGGGCTTTGAAGTGGTCCTCGGTCACCGGATCAGCCGCCGCAGCGATACCTGGGCCAAACAGACGTCGGCCCACTGGTTCTATCGCTTGCACAACAGAATCGCCGAACAGCCATTGCCCGAGGACGTCGGCGATTTTCGCCTGATGGATCGTTGTGTGGTGGATGCCTTGCTGACGCTGCCCGAGTCCCGACGCTTTATGAAAGGCTTGTTCGCCTGGGTCGGTTTCCGCACCACTCATGTTGAATACGAACGTCCCGAACGGGTGACGGGCAAGAGCAAGTTCAACGGCTGGCGGCTGTGGAATTTTGCCCTCGAAGGCATTACCAGTTTCAGCACCGAACCGTTGCGGGTCTGGACGTATCTGGGGGCGCTGGTGTCGTTGGTGTCCTTTGCGTTCGCCATGTTCATCGTGGTGCGCACGCTGATCTACGGTATCGATCTGCCCGGATATGCCTCGCTGATGGTCGCAGTGACCTTCCTTGGCGGTTTGCAGTTGATCGGCATCGGTGTCCTCGGCGAATACCTGGGCCGCACGTATATCGAAGCGAAACGCCGACCGGTTTTCCTGGTGCGGCGTATTTACGATCCCAAGGATTGACCATGGATCTCAAGGAAACCGACATCCTCGGCGACAGCATCGCGGAGCATTGGTACTACTGCTCGAAAGCGGCGGCGACCACACGGATGCTGGGCGACGCATCGATCAAACGCATTCTCGACGTGGGCGCCGGCTCCGGATTTTTCTCCCACCATTTGCTGACTCACAGTGCCGCGCGCGAAGCCTGGTGCGTGGACATCAGCTACCCGGCCGACTCCAGCGCCAGCACGGCCGGCAAACCGGTGCATTACCGCCGTTCGGTCGATGCGCTGGACGCCGATCTGGTGTTGCTGATGGACGTGCTGGAACACGTCGACGACGACCTCGGCCTGCTCAAGTCCTACGTCGACAAAGTGCCGTCCGGCAGCCGTTTCCTGATGACCGTACCGGCGTTCCAGTTCATGTGGAGCGGTCATGATGACTTTCTCGAACACAAACGCCGCTACACGCTGGCGCAGTTCGAAACCCTGGCCGGCGATGCCGGATTGACGGTGCAGCGGGGCGCGTATTTCTTTGGCGCGGTGTTCCCGATTGCGGCGGCGCTGCGCCTGCTGCCCAGTGCTGCGAAAGGGGCGCCGCCGCGCTCGCAACTCAAGCGCCATCACCCGTGGGTCAATGCGCTGCTCAAAACCCTGTGCAGGCTTGAGCTGCCATGGATGGCCGGCAATCGCCTGGCGGGGCTGAGCGTGTTCGTGCTGGCGCGCAAACCGTGACCGCAACCGAAAGGGCGGCGTTGATCCAGCGTGGTTTGCGCTTTGCCGTGACCGGTGTGTTCGTCACCGCGCTGCATGCGCTGGTGGCGGTGCTATTCATCAACTTCGTCAGCCCTCATCCGCCGTTGGCCAATGGTGTGGCGTTCGTCGTGGCGACGGTGGTGTCTTATGTGATCAACACGACCTGGAGTTTTTCTGCCCGATTGCACGGCAAGACCCTGCGGCGTTTCCTGTTGGTGTCGGCCGGTGGTTTTGTACTGGCGATGTTGGTCGCGTGGGCGGCGCAACTGGCCGGTTTGCATTATCTGGCGGGGATCGTTGCGGTGGCGCTGACGATCCCGGCCTTCACCTTTGTGTTGCACAACTTCTGGACGTATCGATGACAGATTCATCCAGGCATCCGGCGTTGGGTCTGTTGCCTTTGCTGTTCGGTGTGCTGACGTTTTTCTGGGTCATCGGGCCGCAAGCGCTGAATCCGCAAAACATCGCCTGGCTGGAGCAGGGCGATACGGCGACGCACTACCTGGGCTGGGCATTTTTCCGGCACTCGCCATGGACATTTCCCCTCGGGCTCAACCCGTCCTATGGACTGGAGCTGGGCAGCGCGATCATTTTTTCTGACTCCAATCCGCTGTTGGCGTTGCTGTTCAAACCCTTCAGTGCGTGGTTGCCACCGACTTTCCAATACTTCGGCCTGTGGTTGCTGGGGTGTTTTGTCCTGCAAGCCTGGTTTGGCTGGAAACTGCTGGGGCTGATCACGGCCAATCCCTGGATTCGCCTGCTGGGAACCGGGCTGCTGGTGTTCTCGCCACCACTGTTTCTGCGCATGGGCTGGCACCCTTCGCTGGCGGGGCATTTCCTGATTCTGGCGGCGCTGTACCTGGCGTTGCTGCCGAATTTGCAGCGTCGCTATCTGGCCTGGGGGACGTTGTTGGCGGCGACGGCGTTGATTCATGCCTATCTGCTGGCGATGGTGGCGCTGATCTGGGTGGCGGATCTTCTCGGTCAGGCATTCAGCCGACGTCTGACCCTGCGCCACAGCCTGACCGAAGGCGTGGCGCTGTTCGCGCTGGTGAGCCTGTGTTGCTGGCAGGCCGGGTATTTCAGCATTGCCGACGGCGCGGCGTCCGGCGGTTTCGGCTTGTACCGGATGAATCTGTTGGCGCCGGTCGATCCGGCGGGCTGGTCGTTGCTCCTGCCAAATCTGCCGCAGGCCAGCGGGGACTATGAAGGCTTCAACTATCTGGGCCTGGGCGTGCTTTTGCTCGTGCCGCCGGCGTTGCTCGCGTGGCTTGGAAACCGGCAACCGTTGAAGGAGCAAATGCGCGCTCGCCGCTGGTTGGTGCTGGCGTTGCTCGGGTTGTGGCTGTTCGCGCTGTCGAACCAGATCGGCATCGGCGGGTGGACGATTCACTATCCGCTGCCGGAAAAAATCATCGGCCTGGCGAGTATCTTTCGGGCCTCGGGGCGGATGTTCTGGCCGGTGTTTTACGGGTTGATCCTCACGCTGATTTTTCTCGTGGTGCGGGGGTATCGACCGCGCGTCGCCATCTCGTTGCTGGCGCTGGCGCTGCTGATCCAGATCGTCGACACCCGCGACGGTTGGATGGGTCTGCGCGAGGGGAAAATGACCGCATCCTCCTCGACCTGGAACAGCCCGATGGGCGACCCGTTCTGGACCAGCGCCGCCGCGCATTACCCGAATGTGCGCAGCCTGATGCCGCAGAATCAGGCCGAGCGCTGGCAGATGATTGCCGGGTTCGCAGCAACCCACGGCCTGCACACCGATGCGGTTTACCTGGGACGCATGAGCGTCTCGGCGCTGGCGCGGGCACAGCAGAGCGCGCGACAGATGCTCGACTCGGGTCACTACGGCAGCGATTCGCTGTACATCCTCGATGACGACGCTCTGGCCGATGCCGCCAAGACCATCAACAGCGACGCCGATCTGCTGACGCGGGTGGACGGCCTGGCGGTATTGGCGCCAGGCTGGAAGCGCTGCGCAGCGTGTCTGCCGATGCAGGATGAGGGGCGTAGCATATCGCTGATTCCACTCACGCATCCGGGGCAGGTGCTGACGTTCAATTACAGCAGCCGCCAGTTGACCCACGGCTGGGCGACGCCGGAAAGCTGGGGCACCTGGTCCAACGGTCGGCAGGCGCAGATCGCATTGCGGGTGCCCCCTCAGGCGCGAGGGCTGGTGATCGACGCCCTGGCATTCATCCAGCCGCAGCACGCAGCGCAACGGGTGATCGCCAGCCTGAACGGCGAGCCGGTGCTGTCCACGCAACTGACGCAACTTCAGGGCAACCGGCTGGAGCTACCGATCAGCCCCGCGATCCGTCAGCGGCTCAAGGACGATGACCGGCTGAATATCGAGTTGCAATTGCCGGACGCCATCAGCCCTCAGGCGCTGGGCATCAACGATGATGCGCGTCTCATGGGCCTGGGCCTGAAGACCTTGACGGTGTATTGACCATCGTCGCGATGGACGCCGCCCCCAAGGCCTTTCTACACTGCCTGACATCTGGGGACAGGGGGGCAATGGATGAACCGCAACGAACTTCGCAAGGCCGATATCAACCTGATGGTGGTGTTCGAGACATTGATGCTCGAACGCAACGTGACGCGGGCTGCCGAGAAACTGTTTCTCGGCCAGCCGACCATCAGTTCGGCGCTCAACCGCTTGCGCACGATGCTCAACGATCCGTTGTTCATCCGCGTCGGTCACCGCATGGAGCCGACGGCCCGCGCCGAAGATATTTTTCGCCATCTGAAACCGGCGCTGGATTCGCTGTCGGTGGCGCTGAGCCTGACCCGCGATTTCGACCCCGCCGTCAGTACCATGACTTTCCGCATCGGTCTGTCCGATGACGTCGAATTTGGGCTGCTGCCACCGCTGTTGCGCGCGCTGCGTCAGGAAGCGCCAAGCGTGGTGTTCGTGGTGCAGCATGTCGATTATTGGCGGATTCCCGATCTGCTGGCGTCCGGCGAGATCACTGTCGGTATCAGCCAGACCCGTGGCCTACCGGCCAACGCCAAGCGCAAGTTGTTGCGGCATATCCTGCCGAGCATCCTGCGCGCCGATGCCTCTGACACGCCGCTGACCCTCGATGAATATTGCGCACGTCCCCATGTGCTGGTTTCCCACACGGCCAACGTCAGCGGTTACGCCGATGAATGGCTGGCGGACATTGGCCGCACTCGTCAGGTGGTATTGTCGGTGCCGCAGTACAGCTCGTTGCCGGCGCTGCTGGCCGGCACCGATCTGATTGCCAGCCTGCCGGACTACACCGCCGAAGCCATGGCCGCCTCCGGGCTGTTGTTCAAGGAGCCGTTCCCGTTCAAGACCCCGACCCTGGACCTGTCGATGGTCTGGCTCAGCCACGTCGACAGCGACCCGGCCGAGCGCTGGCTGCGTTCGCGGCTGGAAGCGTTCATGAGCGAGCGGCCGCTGCAGCACGCCATTTAGAGGCTGTGATATACCTACGCCCTTTTCGCCGATCCGATGGAGCACCGACATGCCACACCTGCACATGGAATACACCGCCAACCTGCCGCAGTTGAACGCCGACGTGGCGTTGATCCGGCTCAATAACACTTTGGTGGGGTCCGGTCAGTTCGCGGCGGAGTTCGATATCAAGAGCCGGGCAGTCAAGGTGGAAACCTTCAAGGTCGGCACCGGCATCGGCGAGCGCGGTTTCGTGCATGTGAAGCTCGCGCTGCTCAGCGGACGTTCGCCGGAGATCAAGAAGCAACTGTCGCAAAGCCTGCTGGCCGTGTTGCAGGAACTGTGCGAATGGCCGGCCGGGGTCGAAGTGCAGTTGTGCGTGGAACTGCTCGACATCGACCGTGAGTCCTACAGCAAGACTGCCATCGGCGTGTAGGACTCAGGCGGCCTGCAATTCCTCGCAGGTCTTGACGATCTGCTCGCGCAGCCAGACGTTGGCGCTGTCCTGTTCGACGCTCTGGCTCCACTGCATGTCGAGGCTGAACCCCGGCAAGCCATTCGGCGCCTCACAGTGATTGAACACCGCCTCGTTGGTCAGCAGCCGCTGGATCCGCCGGGGCAGGGTGAGGATGAAGTCGGTGCCGGTGATCATCTTCAATGCCGCGCTGTAGCTGTTGGAGCGGGCGACGATCTGACGCTTCTGTGCCTGTCGCGCGAGCCAGCCATCGACCATGTTGGTGGTGGACGTCCACGGCGTCGGAAACACATGCCGGCGCTCGGTGAAGGCTTGCAGGCTCAGGCGCGGCTCCAGCGGCGTGGCGCGTTTGTCGAAGACGCAGACCAGATCATCTTCCAGCAGCATCCGTGATTTCAGGTCGGCATGGCTGCGGTGGAAGTGCGGGCCGAAACAGATCACCAGATCGAGACTGCCATCGCGCAGTTCCTCGGCGGGCACGTCGGTTTCGAACTTGTGCATGTTGACCATCACCGGCAGGTCATCGAAGTCGAAGCGCTTGAGCAGTCGCGGCAGGATCAGTTGTTCGAAGTATTCCGGGGCGCAAATGTTGAAGGTGACTGCTTGGGCGGTCGGGTCAAAGGTCGGCGCGCCGGCGTGACACAGGTTGATGCTTTCGAGGATTTTCCGCACATGGTCGTACATGCTGCTGGCCTTGTAGGTCGGGCGCATGCCGGTGCGGGTGTTGACGAACAAGTCGTCCTCGAAGCTGGTGCGCAGCTTTTTCAGGCAGTAACTGACGGTGGACTGGCTGACGAACAGCGCCTCCGACACGTCGGTGACGCTGCTTTGCTCATACACGGCGACAAACACCATGAGGTCCTGCATGTCGAGCTTTCGAAGCAAGTTACTGTTCAGCATCCGTTCTGTCTCGCTTGGCTCCTTGCGCTGAATCCGCGCAAACGTGTGCGCATGATCGTAACGGAACGATGGTGCCAGGAGAAACCCCTGTAGGACGTTTCACGTTCAGTTGTGGGACAGAAAGTTTTAGCAACACGACGCTGCAAACCAATCCGCTGAAAGATGGCCAGAAGCCTTTAGCCAGAGCGGGCAGAAACGCCTTTCAGCGAATGTGGCTCGGGTAATCCCGGGGATTGAAGCGCAGCGCGATTAGCAGCATCACCAGCATCACCCCGGTCAGCGACCACCAGGCCCATTCGAAACTGCCCAGCCGATCACGGATTACCCCGGCCAGCAGCGGCGAGAGCCCTGCGATCAAATAACCGATGCCTTGCACGAACGCGGTCAGGCCACCGGCGCGTTGCGGATGGTCGAGGTGATCGAGGGACACGATCAGGCTCATCGGGAACAACCCGCCGATCCCCAAACCGAGCAGGCACGGCCAGAGCAGGCTCAGAGACTGCGGGCTGAGGGTCAGCCCGCAGAAACCGGCGACGATCAGCCCCAGCAGAACCATCAACACCCGACGTCGGTCGCGGCTGCGATTGGCGATGGCTGGCACCACCAGGCCGGAAATCACCTCCATGGCCGTCAGAAAACCCAACAGCAGTCCGGCGTTTTGTTCGCTCCAGCCCTTTTCCACGTAGTACGGCGCCAGCCAGGCGAGCACGCAGGTGTAGGACGCGGTGCCCAGGCCGAAGAAGATGGCGAGCAGCCAGGCGCGGGAATTGCGCAGGAAGGATTCTTTTCTGACCGGCGCGCTGGCAGCGACTGGCGGGTTTGTGCGCTGCGTCCACCAAAACAGCAGGGCCAGCAACGCCAGGGTCGCCCAGATCGCCAGGCCGACACGCCAACTGCCGGTATGCCGCAACACTTGCGGTGCGAACGCGGCAGCAAGTGCCGCGCCACCCATGATCGACGTGACGTACAGGCCCATGCACAACGCAACGTTGTCGGGGAAGCGCGACTTGATCAGCGCCGGCATCAGGGCCTGAATCAATGCGATGCCGATCCCGGCGAGAATCGCACTGGCGATCAACTCCGCCGCCGTGTCGAGAAACAGTCGGGACATCGTCGCCACCCCGATAATCAGCAACGACAACAGCACCGTGCGCTGCTCGCCCAGGCGCTGGCTGATGCCGATGCCGAAAAACATCGCCAGCCCCATGGCCATCACCGGCAGCATGGTCAGCAGCGACGCGAGGCTGAAACTCAGCGGGATATCGCCGCGAATCGCCGAGAGCAGCGGACCGACCGCCGCCATCGACGGGCGCAGGTTGAGGGCGACCAGAACAATGCCGAGCATCAACCAGGCAGCGGGGCGGGACGTGGCGCGAGCGATTTCCATCTTCAGACCTGTGTGCGAGAGGCTGTCGATTAGGCGCGTGCGGGGGCGGGGCCGGCAAACCAGAAAGTCCCGGGCAGTATTTAAAAACTCGATAACACTCTGCTGCTCCTGTGCAGGCCGCCAGGAATGGCTGATGCAGTTCCCCTCTGTGGGAACGGGCTCGCTCGCGAAGGTGGTGGGTCAAGCGAGTCAGTCAAACCTGCCGGCCCCACAAGTAAGGGGTAAATCAATTGAATCAATCCAGAACCATTCTCAAATACTCCATCCGATTCGGGTTAATACCGCGAGCCAACTAATCGTTGGCTTCTTTTTCACAAAATATTGATGGTTGCCTGCCTAAAGTTTGTGTCGCTTTAGTCAATGAAATTTTCACAATTGACGGCAGCGTTTCTTTTCAGGAAATAACCCCACACTATGTTGAAGTTAAAAGCCGTGCGCCCGGAATGGGTGACGTTGTTGGCCAGTGCCTTTCTTTTGCTCGGATTCAATGCCGTACTCTGGCAACACCTGTTCGAGATCACTGCGACGGACGGCAAGGGCCTGGTAATGCGGGCGGCTTTCGGCGTGATGATCTTCGCTGCATTCAACGTGGTGCTGACATTGCTGGCCTTCCGTCCGGTAATGAAACCGCTATTGACCTTGATATTTTTAATCAGCGCTGGCGTGGCTTATTTCATGAGCCAGTACGGTGTATTGATTGATGCGGGCATGTTTCGCAACTTTGCGGAAACCAATGCCACGGAAGTTCGTGACCTGCTGTCGTTGAAGTTATTCGCTTATTTATTGTTTCTCGGTGTCCTGCCGTCCTGGTTATTGTGGAAGTTGCCTATCAATTATCGGCGCTGGCATCGGGAGCTGTTCAGCAAAGTGCTGGTAAGTGTGGCGTCGGTGGCGGTCATTGGTGGTGTGGCACTGATCAACTATCAGGGCTTGTCTTCGCTGTTTCGCAATCACCATGAGCTGCGCCTGATGCTGGTGCCGAGCAACTACATTGGCGCATCGGCCGGTTACCTGCGTGAGCAAGTGGTGTCCGCGCGGCAGCCGTTCATCAAGATCGCTGAAGATGCCCGGCGCAACCCGGAACTGCAAAATCACCCGCGCAAATCCCTGACGGTGCTGGTGGTCGGCGAAAGTGCCCGGGCCGAGAACTTCGGCATTCTCGGTTATAACCGCGATACCACGCCCGAGCTGGACAAGGAAGCAGGCCTGATCGCGTTCACCGATGTGCATTCCTGCGGCACTGAAACCGCTGTTTCGGTGCCGTGCATGTTCTCCAACATGGGCCGCAAGGATTACGACGCCAGCAAGGCAAAACATGAAGAAGGTT
Organism: Pseudomonas sp. B2M1-30; assembly: GCF_025447575.1. Lineage (NCBI taxonomy): Bacteria > Pseudomonadati > Pseudomonadota > Gammaproteobacteria > Pseudomonadales > Pseudomonadaceae > Pseudomonas > Pseudomonas sp. B2M1-30. Next base: position 109,691 of record NZ_JAOEJT010000010.1, read on the forward strand.
TGCTGGATGTGCTCAAACGCGCCGGTATCGACGTGATCTGGCGCGACAACCAGTCTGGCTGCAAGGGCACCTGCGACCGGGTCACCTTGCAGGATGTCAGCAATCTGAAGGACCCGGCGCTGTGCGCCAACAGCGAATGCCGCGACGAAATTCTCCTGCAAGGGCTGCAGAGTTTCATCGACAACCTGGACAAGGACACCGTGCTGGTTCTGCACCAGATGGGCAGCCACGGCCCGGAATACTTCAAGCGGTATCCCAAGGCGTACGAGCATTTCACCCCGGTGTGTGAAAGCAACGCGCTGAACAATTGCAGCCGCGAAAGCATCGTCAACGGGTACGACAACACGCTGGTGTACACCGACCATGTGCTGGCGAGCCTGATCGACGTGTTGCGCGCCAATCAGCACAAGGTCGACACCGCCATGCTCTACCTGTCCGATCACGGCGAGTCGCTGGGTGAGTACAACCTGTTCCTGCACGGCACGCCGTACATGCTGGCGCCGGAGCAGCAGAAGCATGTGGCGATGCTGGCGTGGTTTTCCGACAGCTATCAGAAGGCCTACTCGGTCGACACCCATTGCCTGCAAATGAGCCGCGACAAGCCGCTGAGCCAGGACAACCTGTTCCACTCCATGCTCGGCCTGCTGGAGGTACATAGTTCGGCGTATCACCAGGATCTGGACATGTTCGCCGGTTGTCGTGGTGCGGTGATCGACGGGGTGTTGGCCAAGGACTGAGCCTGCGGACACGTTCTGTCAGACTATTCTTGCTCTCACGCAGGAGATTTCATCAAAGCTCCTGCCCTGTAGAGGCGCGGAAAGCGCCGGCGGCGATATATACTGCGCGCCATTCTTCAAGGGAGAGCCGTGTGGCCATCGATATTCACTGGATTCGCGACAACGATAGCCTCGCGCGGTTTTGCGCCGAGTGGCAGCAGTTGCCCTTCGTTGCCCTCGACACCGAATTCATGCGGGTCGACACCTTTTATCCGATTGCCGGCCTGTTGCAGGTTGGCGACGGCAAACGCGCCTACCTGATTGATCCGCTGACCATCGACGCCTGGCAACCGCTGGCCGCGTTGCTGGAGAACCCGGCGGTGCTCAAAGTCCTGCACGCGTGCAGCGAAGACCTCGAAGTCCTGTTGCGCCTGACCGGCAGCCTGCCGGCGCCGCTGTTCGACACGCAACTGGCCGCCGCTTACCTGAACCTCGGTTTTTCCATGGGCTATTCGCGGCTGGTGCAGGAAGTGCTGGGCATCGAGCTGCCCAAGGGCGAGACCCGTTCCGACTGGCTGCAGCGTCCGCTGTCCGACACCCAGATCAGCTATGCCGCCGAAGATGCCGTGCATCTGGCGGAAGTTTTCGTACAACTGCGGCCGAAGCTGTCTGACGACCGATTCGCCTGGGTGCTGGAAGACGGAGCCGAACTGGTCGCCAACCTGCGGCGCGAAACCGATCCTTACGAGGTGTACCGCGACGCCAAGCTGGCGTGGAAGCTGTCCCGGGCACAACTGGCGGTGCTGCGAGAGCTGTGCGCCTGGCGTGAGCGCGAGGCCCGTGCCCGTGACCTGCCGCGTAACCGCATCGTGCGCGAACACTCGCTGTGGCCGCTGGCCCGCACGCAACCGGACAACCTCGGGGCGCTGGCGAAAATCGAAGACATGCACCCGCGTACCGTGCGTCAGGACGGCGAATTTCTGCTTGATCTGATCAAGCGCTCTGGCAGTGTGGGGCCTGATCAATGGCCGCCGGCCATACCTGAGCCGTTGCCGATCGAGGCTGCCGCACTGATCAAGCAACTGCGCGCGCTCGGGCAGGCCGAAGCCGAACGCCTGGGCATCGCGCCGGAACTGATGCTGCGCAAGAAAACCCTCGAAGCGCTGGTCAAAAGCGGCTTCCCCGAGGGGCCTTACCAATTGCCTGATTCGCTGCGTGGCTGGCGCCGCGAATTGATGGGCCAGAAGCTGCTCGACAGCCTGGCCACCGCCGGAGAACAGCCTTGAAACGTATTTGCTCCATTTATCAAAGTTCGAAGAAGGCCGGCATGTACCTCTACGTGCTCAAGAGTGACGCGCTGGAGCGGGTGCCGGAAGCCCTGTTGGCTGCGTTCGGCAAGGCCAGGCACTCCTTTGACCTGGTGCTGACCCCCGAGCGCAAACTGGCGAGCGAAGACATCACCGTGGTCCTGGAAAACCTCGAGAAGCAGGGTTATCACCTGCAAATGCCGCCGGCCGAGGAGGAGTACATCGAACACCTGCCCGAAGAGTTGCTGCGACGCAACGACCCGGTCTGATCCACGAGGCCCCGTCCTGGGGCCTTTTGTAACCCTGGAATTGTTTTTACGGCGACGACCGCCCCGATGCTGGCGGCCGTCTGCACGGCTTGCGAAAGGTTTGAAGATGCGCGTTCTGATTGCTGAACACGACCACGCGATATACGCCCGGCTGCTGCGTCAGGCGGCTCCGGAGCTTGAAGTGATGACCAGCGGCGATTCCGCCGAGCTGGCCCGTCAGGCCGTTGACTGTCCGGTGTGGCTGGGGCAACCGGACCTGCTGGCGACCCTGCTGCGCCAGGGCCATCAGCCGCAATGGTTGCAATCGACCTGGGCCGGTATTACCCCGTTGCTGGCCGATGGCTTGCGCCGCGACTACCGGTTGACCCGGGCGGTGGGGATCTTCGGTCAGGTGATGGCCGAATATGTCCTGACCTACATGCTCGGTCACGAGCGCGAAGTGCTGGCACGGCTGGTCAGTCAGGTCGAGCGCAAGTGGGACAGCCGCACCGGCCAGAGCCTGGCCGGGCGCAAGGTGCTGATCGTCGGCACCGGTGACATCGGTCAGAGCGTGGCGCAGTTCCTGCGGCCGTTCGGGGTCGAGTTGTATGGCATCGCCAGCAGCGCCCGTGAGCAGGAACCGTTCGTGGAAGTCGGCTCGATGGCGGACTTGCCACGGCTGGTGGGCGAGGTGGATTACGTGGTCAATCTGCTGCCCAACACCGAGCACACCCACGACATTTACGACGCAGCGCTATTCAAGCAATTCAAACCGACCGGGTTGTTCATCAACGCCGGGCGCGGTGTGGCAGTGGTCGATGCGGATCTGGTGGCCGCATTGAAGGAAGGCCATCTGGCCGGCGCGGTGATCGACGTCTGCCGTCAGGAGCCGTTGCCGCAACGTCATCCGTTCTGGACCGCCTGGGGCTTGCTGCTGACCGGGCACAGCTCGGCGCCGACATCGCCGGCGATGATGGTGCAGTTGTTTGTCGAGAATCTGAAGGCCTGGCAGGTGGGCGAGGCGTTGCGCGGGGAAGTGGATTTCACCCGGGGTTATTGAGTTTCCCCACACCCAGAAGTGGGAGCGGGCAAGCCCGCTCCCACCGTTGTTTTTGCGCTGCGGCTCAGAGGGTGAAGTCGCCTTCGGCCGCCGTTTCGTTCAGCGGACGACGCGGGCTTGGCTCTTCGCGCGCTTGCAGGTAGTCCGCCAGGGTCGCCTTGTCGCCCAGCTTGCCCACGGCAACTGCCGCGTGCAGCGCGTAACCTTCAGGAATCTTCAGCTCCTTGCGGGTCAGCTCCTGATCGAAACCGGCCATGCCGTGGGTGTGCCAGCCGCTGATGCTCGCTTGCAGCGCCAGGTGGCCCCAGGCCGAACCGGTGTCGAAGGTGTGCCACAGCGCCGGGGTTTCTTCGCTGGCGCCCGGTGCGGTGAACGTGGTCTTGGAGATCACGATCACCAGTGCCGAGGCGTGTTGCGCCCAGGCGCGGTTGAATTCGTTGAGCAGACCCAGGTAACGCTCCCAGTTCGGCGTGTCGCGGCGTGCGTAGAGAAAACGCCACGGCTGCGAGTTGTAGGCCGACGGCGCCCAGCGCGCGGCTTCGAAGAAGCTCAGCAGGGTTTCTTCGGGAATCGCTTCGCCGGTGAAGGCGCGGGGTGACCAGCGATCGGTGAACTGCGGGTGAATGGCGTAATCGGCAACGCGAGGGTTGGCACTCATCGAGAGATTCCTTGCTGTGTTCGAGTAAAAGTCGAAATGAAAACCCGGCGGGATCAGTTGGGCTGAACGATGGGGTCTGGCGCAGGCCTGCAGTTCACCGGAATGCAACGCGGTCGAGCGTTAATGGCACGCCGGTCAGGGCTTGCGATGCCTGGCAAAACTACTTGGCCGCGCAAAAACTGACAAGTGCCGCGCAACCGGCAGTCGCCGGCGCTTGGCCCGCAAGGCCTTGGGCACTAGACTGGCGGCCTTTTCACCACCTGATGTTGATGCTTGAGCCATGGCCGCCAAAGTCGAACCGTTCTGGATACGCAAAACCCTCGATCAACTCGATCTGGAGGAATGGGAATCGCTGTGCGACGGCTGTGGTCTGTGCTGCCTGCAAAAACTCGAGGATGAGGACGACAACAGCGTCTATTACACGCGAATCGCCTGCAAACTGCTGGATCTGAAAACCTGCCAGTGCAGCGATTACCCGAACCGGCGTGAGTTTGTCCCGGACTGCATCCAGCTCACCCCGGGCCAGGCCGAAGAGTTCAAATGGCTGCCGCCGACCTGCGGCTATCGACTGGTCAGCGAAGGCAAGGATCTGCCACTGTGGCACCACCTGGTCTGCGGCGACCGCGATGCGGTACACCACGAGCGGATTTCCCAGTCCGGGCGCATGCTCGCCGAGGGCAGCGTGCCGGAAGAAGACTGGGAAGATCATCTGATTTTCCGGGCGGGCTGAAGGTACTGATTCACGAAGGAGTGTGTATGGCTGGGGGACGGCGCCACGCGCTGATCGTCGGACTGCTGGCGCTGAGCGCGCCGGTGTGGGCGGCGAAGAAGGTCGATCTGGATTATCACGTGCGCCTGTTGCCGCAAAGCGATCAGGCTGAGGTGCGCCTGACTCTGGCCAAGGGCGAGGCGGTGCGCAGCCTCGATTTCGACCTCGGCGATGGCAGCCATTACAGCGACTTCAAGGCCGACGGCCAGTGGCAACTGACGCCGGGCAAGCAGGCTCGTGGGGTGTGGCGTCCGGCGGCGGACAAGGCCAGCCTGACCTACCGCGTGCGCATCAGCCACGGCCGCAAGAGCGGCAGTTTCGACACCCGCATGACCCCGACCTGGGCGCTGATGCGCGGCGATGAACTGGTGCCGCCGGCCAGACTCGATCAGCAGGATGGCATCGAGCTGATCTCGCGCCTGCAATTCGAACTCCCCGAGGGCTGGAAAAGCGTCGAAACCGCCTGGCCGCGCATCGGCAAGAACAAATTCCGCATCGACAACCCGTCACGGCTGTTCGACCGCCCGACCGGCTGGATGCTCGCCGGGCATCTTGGCAGCCGTCGCACGCGCCTGGGCGAAACCGAAGTCACCGTGGCCTCGCCGCAGGGGCAGGGCATGCGGCGGATGGACGTACTGACCTTGCTGACGTTTGTCTGGCCGCAGGTGCAAGCGGTGTATCCGCGTCACCCGGGCAAACTGCTGATCGTCGGTGCCAACGACCCGATGTGGCGCGGTAGCCTGGCGGCGCGCGAATCGATTTACCTCAACACGCGTTTGCCGCTGGTCAGCGAAAGCGGCAGCAGCGCCGTGGTGCGCGAGTTGGCCCAGGTGTTCGGGCGGATCAACGACGAGCAGCGCAGCGACTGGATCAGCGAGGGGTTTGCCGAGTACTACGCCATCGAACTGGTACGCCGCGCCGGTGGCATGAGCGATGAGCGTTATCAGGCGTTGCAGGCGAAACTGGCGAAGGACAGCCAGAACGTCACGACCTTGCGCGGCGAACAGGTCAGCCCGGCGCAGCTGTCAAAAACGGTTCTGTTGATGCAGGAACTGGATCGCGAGATTCGTTTGCAGACGCGCAACAAGCGCTCGCTGGATGATGTGTTGCGTGGCGCGATGCATTTGGGACGGGTCGACACCAAGGAGTTCGTGCAACTGGCCGAGAGCGTCATTGGCGAGTCGTCGAAGGTTCTGGATACCGCGTTGCTTCAGTAAAGACGTCTTCGCGGGCGAGCCCGGCGCCCACAGAGATTACTCAACCCGTGGGAGCCGGGCTCGCTCGCGAAGGGGTCATCGGCCTTGGCGCAGATTGCGCATCAAACCCCGGCTTTCGGCGACTTCACCGAATCATTCCCGGTCACCGTCGCGGTACTGGTCGCCGCTTCGGCATTGGCCTTCAGCTTGCTCAATTCCTCACCGGCCCGCTCGATTTTGGCGCGCACGTTGTTCATGTCCTGACGGCTTTTTTCCAGCAGGCTTTTGACCGAGCTGTGCCCGGTGATGCCACGGGCCATGGCCACGCCGCCAATCGCCACCTGAATCAGACCGAACACGCCGCCACGGCGCAGGCCCTTGCCGACCATCAGCACACCGCCCGCCAGCGAGCCGATGCGCTCCCAGCCTTCGACGTTCTGTTCGGAACGGCTCTGGAAAGGGGTGGATTCGATACGTTCGACGCGTTTGAGCTCGGTCATGATCTTTCTCCAGGCAATGCGTAATGGATAGATAAGCTGACTGCCGCAGCTGTCAGCTCGTTCCATCGAATGTGCGGCGCTTCAGCGGAATTTCGGCCCGGAGCGGGTGTTCAGGCCCTTGGCCATGCGGTCGTAGAGCACGACGTTGACCGTGGCGGCGAGGTTCATGCAGCCGGTGGTCGGGATGTACACCACGTCTTCGCACCAGTCGCGGATTTCTTTATCCAGCGAGCCGTCTTCCGGACCGAAGATGTACAGGGCGCGATCCGGGTGGGTGTATTCCGGCAGCGGGCGGGCGCCGTCGACGAGTTCCACGGCCACCGGCACGCAATTGAGCGGCAGGATCTTTTTCAGGTCATCGATGCCGATCAGCGGGATGTCGTAGTGCACACGCTTGGTGTCGGTGACGAAATCGGCGGCGCGCTCATAGCGCTTGCCGGTGTAGAACACGGACGCCACGCCATAACAGCCTGCGGCGCGCATCACCGAACCGACGTTCTCCGGTGACTTGGGGTTATACAAACCAATGCAGCTGTACCGTTTGTCTGCCACGAGCGGGGTGCCTTCGGGAAAAAGAGGGCGATTATACGGGGATTGGGGGAGGGGCGGCAGCTTGTCGATTTGCGGTGTCTGTGCCGGCCCCTTCGCGAGCCAGCCCGCTCCCACAAGGGCAACACATTCCTCTGTGGGAGCGGGCTGGCCTGCGAAGAGGCCAGCCCGGACGACGAAGATTTCAGTCGTCTTTCTTCATCAACCCGGCGAGTGCCGCAAATGGATTGTGCGTGGCCTTGGCGATTTTCGGCGTGCTCAGGGAGCCTTCGCCGAAATACTGCTGGTCGGTGTAACGCGAGTGTTCGTTGTCGTGGCAGTACAGGCACAACAGTTCCCAGTTCGAGCCGTCCTGCGGGTTGTTGTCGTGGTTGTGATCGCGGTGATGCACGGTCAGTTCGCTCAGGCGCTTGCCGGAAAACTCACGGGCGCAGCGGCCGCACACATGCGGGTACATCTTCAGGGCCTTGTCGCGGTAGCCCATTTCCTTGTCGCGCTGGTTGTCGGCGAGGATGCGATCCAGCTTCGAAGTGTTGGTCGGGGTGGACGAACTCATGGGTTCACCTTTGTAAAAGACTAATGACGGTTATGGGGTGAAGTTTAGCTCAGCCCTTGAGCTTCTCGGCAATCCAGATCGTGTGGCGGGTGCCCTTGTTGCCGTGGGCGTAGACCTGCACTTCTTCGGCCTTGAAACCGGCGTGCTTCAACTTTTCGGAAAACTGCCGGTCGGCGCTGGCCGACCACACCGCCAGCACGCCTTTGGGTCGCAGGGCCTTGGCGCAGGCGTGCAGTCCGGCGGCGGAGTACAGCCAACTGTTGGCCTTCTGGGTCAGGCCTTCGGGGCCGTTGTCGACGTCGAGCATGATCGCATCGAAACCGTTCGGCTCGCTTTGCAGCACCTTGGCTACATCGTCCTGGCGGATCAGCGTGCGCGGATCAAGCAGCGGACGCCCGGATTTTTCACCCAGCGGGCCACGGTTCCAATCGACCACGCCGGGCACCAGCTCGGCGACCACCACTTCAGCGGTTTTCCCCAGATGCTTGAGCGCTGAGGCGAGGGTGAAGCCCATGCCGAGTCCGCCGATCAGCACGCGCGAATTCGGTCGACCGGCGACCTTGCGGCAGGGGATTTCGGCCAACGCATCTTCGGAGCCGTGCATGCGGGTGTTCATCAGTTGCCCGCCATCGCCGCCCTGGATCTTGATCACGAAATCCTCGCCGTACTCGAACAGGCACAGGGCTCCGCCATTGTCAGGGATCGGCGTGGTGTCGAGCAGAACGAAACGTTTCATGGAATTCTCTACAAGGGGAAGGCAAGCAGGCGCGGTTGGAGTAGCCTGAACGCAGACTCAAGGCCAACGGAGCCATTGATGAAGTGCCTCATTCTAACGGCCATTACCCTGGCCGTGCTCTCGATAACGACGGTGCAGGCCCAACAGGCCATTCCCGTCAGCCCGACGCCGCAACCCGGCTCGCCCGGCACCGCGACACCGACCCCGTATCCGCAGATCAGCCCGGTCCCGATTCCCCGCACCGGCCCCGGCAGCGGTGGACCGCCGCTGGTGCCGATCGACCTGCCGACCCCGCCGGCCAAGGATCAGCCACTGCCGGGCCTCGAGCAGAACGACACCCGGAGCAAATCCCCCGGCGGCTAGATCTGCTGCGCCGCCAGTTGACCGTCGGCCATGCGCAGGCGTTTGGACAGCGAGACGGCGAGGGCGCGGATGATCTTGGCGGCGATCTTCGGTGCGTCGTTGAGCATTTTTTCCAGCGAGTCCTTGCCCAGATTGAGCAACTGACAATGGGTCGCCGCCACGCAAGTCGCTGAACGGCGTTCGCCGTCGAGCACGGCCATTTCGCCGAACGCCCGACCGCTGCGCAGGGTGGCCATGGTCACCACCTGGCCGTCGCCGTTGGTCTTCTGCACGGCCACCTGGCCGGTGTGGATGATGCACATGAAGCTGCCGGCATCGCCCTCGCGAAAAATCGCCTCGCCTTCAGCTACGGTGCTGATGCTGAAATACCCCGAGGCAGCGGCGAAGTCCGCCAATTGCAATTGATCGAACAGGCCACAGTCCATCAGCCAGCCACGGATTTCGTTGTTCAGTAAGGTTGGTTCTGACATGTCGTCGAGATCTTTTTTGTTTTCACTGTTTCGAGGCTCTACACAGACTTTGCGGGAGCGGGCAAGTCCGCTCCCGCAAAGGGGATGTGTCTGCTATCGGCCTGCGCTGTCGGGAGTTAAGACCCGACTGACCGACGGAGTTCCTCAGGCGATCCCGAGAACCTTGAAAACAAATGCATATTCGAGCGCTACGTCACGTAATCCCTGATAGCGCCCGCTCATCCCGCCATGGCCGGCGCCGAGTTCGGTCTTGAGCAGCAACGGATGGTCGTCGGTCTTGGTCGCGCGCAGTTTCGCCACCCACTTGGCCGCTTCCCAATACTGCACGCGGCTGTCGTTGTAGCCGGCGATCACCAGCGTCGCCGGATACGCCTGGGCGGTGACGTTTTCGTATGGCGCGTAGGCCTTGAGCCGCTCATAGACTTGCGGCTCTTCAGGATTGCCCCATTCGTCGTATTCGGTGACCGTCAGCGGCAGGTCCGGGTCGAGCATGGTGTTGAGCACGTCGACGAACGGCACTTCGGCAATCGCCACGCCGAACAGCTCGGGACGCTGATTGAGCACCGCGCCGATCAGCAAGCCACCGGCGCTGCCGCCGCTGATCGCCAGTTGCGCGGCGGTGGTGATGCCGTTGAGGATCAAGAACTCGGCGCAGGCGATGAAATCGCTGAAAGTGTTCTGCTTGTGCTCCTGCTTGCCGGCGCGATACCAGGCTTCGCCCAGCTCACCGCCGCCGCGCACGTGGGCGATGGCAAACGCCATGCCGCGATCGAGCAGGCTCAGACGCGCGTGGGAGAACCACGGATCGAGGTTCGAGCCATACGCGCCGTAGCCATACAGATACAGCGGCACCGGTTTGCCAAGCATTTCGCGCTTCATCACCAGACTGATCGGCACTTGCGTGCCGTCCGATGCGGTGGCCCACAGGCGCTGGCTGACGTAGGCATCGGCGTCGAACGGGCCGAGTACCGGGGTTTCCTTGAGCACTTTTTGCTCGCCGGAGGCGAGAATCAACTGACGAACCTGGGCCGGACGGTTCAGGGCTTCATAGCGCAGGCGAATCCGGTCGCTGTCGAATTCCAGGCTGTTTTGCACATAGAGGCTGTAGGCCGCGTCCGGCAGTTGTACGCGATAAGGCGCCAGACCTTGTGGGTGAACCTCGATGACCGGCAGACCACCTTCGCGCAGGCTCAGGGTCATGGCGGCGGCATTCAGGCTCACACCGTCGAGCATCACTTCGTCGTTGTGCGGGATCAGGTTCTGCCAGTCGGACTCACTCGGCGCGACGCCGGCGTCGGGCGCCTGATACAGGGCAAAGTTGATGCCGTCGCGGTTGGTGCGGATGAACCACGTCCACTCGCCATCAAGTTTGCCGTGGTCGACGTCGTACTCGTGATCCTCGACCCGTGGCGCCAGGCAGGTGAACGGCTGCTGTGGCTGATTGGCGTCCAGCACCCAGACTTCGCTGGTGGTCTTGCTGCCCAGGGACAGGAGCAATTGCTGTTCGGAACTGGAGCGGTAGCAATGCAGGAAGAAACGCCCGTCCGGTTCGTGGAACACCTCTTCGGCGGCGGTGCCGTCGAGGCGGTAGCGGAACAGTTTGCATGGGCGATGGGTGTCGTCGAGGGTGCCGAAGAACAGGGTCAGGCTGTCGTTGGCCCAGGTCATGGAGCCGTCGCAGTCCTGGAACTCCAGTTCACTGACACGACCGTCGGACAATTCCTTCACGAACAGGGTGTAAATCTCGTCACCCGAGGCATCGACGCTGTAGGCCAGGCGCTGGTGATCGGGGCTGATGCTGAACGCGCCGAGGGAGAAAAAGCCGCCGTTGGCCAGCTCGTTCGGGTCGAGCAGCAACTGCTCGCGGCTTTCGTCGAGGGTCAGGCTATCGTCGGCCGGGCGCGGGCAGCGGTAGTGGCGGGCGTATTCATCGCCGGCGGTGGTGCGGGTGTAATAGAGATACGGTCCCCACGGCGAGGGCAGGGACAGGTCGGTTTCGAGGATCCGGCCCTTGATCTCTTCGAACAGGGTTTCACGCAGTTCGGCCTGATCGGCGGTCTGCGCCTGCTGGTAGGCGTTTTCGGCCTTGAGGTAGTCGAGCACCGCGTCGGTGTCGCGTTCCTGCAGCCAGGCATACGGGTCGACACCGGCGTCCTTGCGGGCGATCGGGGCACTGATGGCGTTGGCGGATTGGGGCATGGAAGGCTCTCGGACAAATACTGAAATGGGGTTTCGCGGATCTTGAGGTCACAACCGAACCTGTGGGCGCGGGTTGCACCTGACCGACTGGCATTGGGACAAGCCTGACGGGCGAAAAGTCGTTACTATAAGCGCCTATTTGCCTGCCTTGCCATGGACACCATGACCGAGAACGACTATCTGATCGCCTGGGGCCTCTACGCCTTCGCCGCTTTGGGCTGCCTGCTGGTGTGGATGCGGATGACCCGCTGGATGTGGCGCTGGCTGCGCGAGCCGCTGCGTGTATTGATGGCAGTGTTGCTGTTCAGCCCGACCATCATTGACCCGGTGAAGGAAAAATACGCCCCGGCGGTCGCCATCACGGCGCTGGATCTGGCGTTCAAGGTCGGCAACAACGCCTTCCGCGCGATTTCCGAACTGCTCATGTACGCCATGATCGCCTTGGGCCTGTATCTGGTGTTCGTGCTGATCCGCCTGCCTATCGAACGTGCTTCCAACGCGCGCAAGGAGAAGGCCGAGGCTGCCCGTGCAGCGGCGCGTGCCGAGGAGCGGGACGACGATCAACCGTTCGGCGGTGCCGGGGATGACCGTTACGGCCGCCCGCCGGTGCCGAGCAACCCGCAGCGCATGCGGGTCGAGCCGCGTCTGTAATCACGAGAGTCCGCACATGTGTGAATTACTGGGCATGAGCGCCAACGTGCCGACCGACATCGTGTTCAGCTTCACCGGGCTGATGCAGCGCGGCGGTCGCACCGGCCCGCACCGTGATGGCTGGGGCATCGCGTTCTATGAGGGTCGCGGCTTGCGGCTGTTCCAGGACCCGGCGGCCAGCAGCGAGTCGGAAGTGGCCAATCTGGTCCAGCGTTACCCGATCAAGAGCGAAGTGGTGATCGGGCATATCCGCCAGGCCAACGTCGGCAAGGTCTGCCTGTCCAACACCCATCCGTTCGTCCGCGAACTGTGGGGCCGCAACTGGTGCTTCGCACACAACGGCCAGCTCGCCGACTTCACACCGATCAAGAGCTTCTACCGCCCGGTCGGCGACACCGACAGCGAAGCGGCGTTCTGCGATTTGCTCAATCGCGTAAGGGCGGCGTTTCTCGAGCCAGTGGACATCGAAGTGTTGCTGCCGGACCTGGTCGCCGCGTGCGCCGAATACCGCAGCAAAGGCGTGTTCAATTGCCTGCTCAGCGATGGCGACTGGCTGTTCTGCTATTGCTCGACCAAACTGGCCCAGATCACCCGCCGCGCCCCGTTCGGCCCGGCGCGACTCAAGGATGTCGATGTGATCGTCGACTTCCAGGCCGAAACCACGCCCAACGACGTGGTCACGGTGATTGCCACCGAACCCTTGACCGAAAACGAAACCTGGACCCGCTACGAGCCGGGCCAATGGAGCCTGTGGCGACGCGGCGAATGCGTCAGCCAGGGCACGACCGAATAAGGATCTCTCCCCGATGTTGCTCAGTTATCTACGGCTGGTGTTGTTTGCGGCGGGCCTGTTGATCGGTGTCCAGGTGCCGGGGTTCATCAACGATTACGCGAAACGGGTCGAAGCGCATCTGATCGAGGCCCAGACCGGCTTGCGCGGTTTCCAGGGCACCGCCGAGCAGTTCTTCAAAGGTGATTTGCAGGCGCTGGTCGCACATTACCGTGCCAGCGAAGACCCGGTGTTTCGCAGCGACGCCGACAGCCTGAGTACCTTGCTCAATCGCCAGCTCGCGCTGGATAAACAGTTCCAGGCCATGCAAGGCCCGTGGTACATCCGCTTCCTGCAAGTGGTGCTGGCCGCCGACCCGGACATCCGCAAGGAAACCTGGAACGGCTACAGCTACCAGATCCTGCTGACGCCAGAGGCGATGATCTGGGGCATGAGCGGCGCAATGCTGTTGTCGTTCGGCCTCGAATGCCTGTTCCGTCTGATCGACTGGGTGGTGCTTGGCGGCAAGCGTGCGCGGCAGAGCCGGCCGATCGAAGACCGGGATGTGCGCGGCTTGTAACCGAAACCCTCCGCTGATCGTTCCCGCGCGTGGGAACGATCAGGTCAGGCTGATGTAGCTTTCGCCCACCTTGCGCGCATACCCCTCCAGCACCTGCTGACACAGCGTCACGATTTCCTCGACCCACTCGACACCCGTGCGCCACGACACCACCACTTGCAGGTTCGGTGGCCGTTGATCGAGATCCAGCAATGTCAGTTCACCTCGCGCCAGTTCTTCGGCCACCAGCACTGGTGGCAAGGCGCCGATCCCGAAGCCGTCGCGCAACAGCCGGGTAATCGCCGACACCGAATTCACGCAGTTCAGCCGTGGCGCCAGCACGCCGTGGGCCTGCATCAGCGCGAGGATGTCCTGATGCGGACGGGAATTTTTCGAGTAAGTGATGATCCGCTCCCGGGCCAGATCGGCGAGGCTGGCGTAGTCGCGGTTGTAGATCGAGCTACTGGCGACGATCCAGCCGATCGGATGGCTGGCCAGTTCCAGGCTGCGCACACTTTCATGGCGCACCAGATCGGTTTGCAGGATCAGGTCGAGAAAGCCTTTTTGCAGCTGATCGCAGAGGTTCAGCGACGTATCCGCCACCAATTCGATTTCCACCCGTGGATACAAATCGGTTATCTGCGCCACCAGCGGGCTGAGCCAGGTGTGGATCACCGTATCCATCACCCCGATCCGCACCCGCCCGACCTTGCTTGAGCGGGTCTCGATCGACTGTTTCAGCGCCTGCATCGTGTCGAGCATCTGCTCGGCGTATTCCAGCACTTTCAACCCTTCCGGCGTCAGGCTGACGCCTCGGGAATCACGCAGAAACAGCTTCACCCCAAGCTCGCTTTCGAGCACGGCGATACGGCTGGAAATCGACGCCTGGGTGGTGAAGAGCTTGTCGGCGGTCAGGCGAAAATTCTTCAACCGGGCGACCCAGACAAAGGTTTCGAGAAACTTCAGGTTCATGGCAACAAATTTTTCTTATGTCTTGGGCGGGTTTTTATTCGTTGGACGCCGCCGGGCCGCGCGCCCAAAAATCGACGCATCCGGCTCCCACGATAGGCGTCGTCGGAGCTACGAACAAGACCAATAAAAACCGCGGAGATTTGCCATGAGTGCTCCCGACACCCTCGATTTACCCAAGGCTTCGGCGCGTCCCGGGCCGTTCGACTGGTATCGCAATATCAATCAGCAGGAGCGCCGCACCTTCTGGAGCTGCAAGATCGGCTATGGCCTGGACGGCATGGACACCCAGATGCTCAGCTTTGTGGTGCCGACCCTGATTGCGATGTGGGGCATCACCACCGGTCAGGCCGGGTTGATCCACACCAGCACCCTGATCGCCTCGGCCATCGGCGGCTGGGTCGCGGGGATTCTCTCCGACCGCATCGGTCGTGTGCGCACCCTGCAACTGACGGTGCTGTGGTTCGCCTTCTTCACCTTCCTCTGCGGTTTCGCGCAGAACTACGAACAATTGCTGATCGCCCGGACCCTGATGGGCTTTGGTTTCGGCGGTGAGTGGACCGCCGGCGCGGTACTGATCGGCGAAGTGATTCGCGCCAAGGATCGCGGCAAAGCGGTAGGGATGGTGCAATCCGGCTGGGCCATCGGTTGGGGGCTGACGGCGATTCTGTATGCGCTGCTGTTCTCGGTTTTGCCGCCGGAAGACGCTTGGCGTGCGCTGTTCATCCTCGGCATCGTTCCGGCCATTTTCGTGATTTTCGTGCGGCGTCTGGTGAAAGACCCGGAGATCTACCGCGAAGCCAAGGCCCGGCAAACCCCGGAGAATCCAGCGAAGTTCTACGAGATCTTCGCTCCCGGCATGCTCTTCACCACGATTCGCGCGTCATTGCTGACCACCGGCGCGCTGGGTGGCTACTACGCGATCACGTCCTGGCTGCCGACCTTTCTGAAGAACGAGCGCGGCTTGAGCGTACTCGGCACCGGCGGTTATCTGGCGATGGTGATCGTCGGTTCCTACGTCGGTTACGTCATCAGTGCGTATCTGACCGACCTGCTGGGGCGCAAGAAGAACTTCATCCTGTTCGCCGTCGGTTCGTTCACCATCGTTCTGCTCTACACCCAACTGCCGGTCAGCAATGGCGTGATGCTGTGGCTCGGGTTCCCGCTGGGCTTCTTCGCTTCGGGGATCTTCAGCGGCATGGGCGCGTTCCTCACCGAGCTGTTTCCGACGCGGATTCGCGGTTCGGGCCAGGGCTTTTGCTACAACGTCGGCCGGGCGCTGGCGGCGTTGTTTCCGCTGCTGATCGGCCTGCTCAGCCAGAAAGTCCCGCTGAGTGTCGGCATCGGCGCCTTTGCGGCGGTGTCCTACGGGGTGGTGATTCTCGCGGCGCTGAGCCTGCCGGAAACCCGTGGCAAGCAACTCGATGCGCAGTAACTGATAACCTGCGGGGCAAACGTCCTACAGCAAAAGAGACAAGAATCTACAGGAGTGTTCACCGTGAGCCGCCTGCTATTGAACTGCGACATTGGCGAGAGCTTCGGCAACTGGACC
This sequence comes from Pseudomonas sp. B2M1-30, assembly GCF_025447575.1. Classification (NCBI taxonomy): domain Bacteria; kingdom Pseudomonadati; phylum Pseudomonadota; class Gammaproteobacteria; order Pseudomonadales; family Pseudomonadaceae; genus Pseudomonas; species Pseudomonas sp. B2M1-30. The sequence continues at coordinate 125,518 of NZ_JAOEJT010000010.1, forward strand.
ATGGGTCTGGACGCGGAGGTCATGCCCTTCATCGATTGCGCCAACATCGCCTGCGGTTTCCACGCGGGTGACCCGAGCATCATGCGCAAGACGGTCAGCCTGGCCCTGAGTCATGGCGTGCAGATCGGCGCGCATCCGGCCTATCAGGATCTGGTCGGCTTCGGCCGACGTTCCATGGCCTACACCGCCCAGGAACTGCAAGACATCCTGCATTACCAGATCGGCGCCCTCGACGGCATCTGCCGCGCCCAGGGTGGGCGGGTCAGCTACGTCAAACCCCATGGCGCGATGTACAACGACATGATGGCCAACCCGGCGCAACTGCGCGCGGTGATCCAGGCCGTCGCGGCCTATGACAGCACGTTGCCGCTGATGCTGATGGCGACCCGCGACAACGCACCGGCCCAGCAACTGGGTGATGAATACGGCGTGACCTTGTGGTTTGAAGCGTTCGCCGATCGCGCCTACGACAGTGCTGGCCGGCTGGTGTCGCGGCAACTGCCGGGCGCCGTGCATCACGATCCGCAAACCATCATAGGGCAGGCGCTGACCATCGCCCGCGGCGACAACCTCACCGCCAGCGACGGCAGCGCCCTGCATCTGCAAGCCAATACCCTGTGCGTGCATGGCGACAATGCCAGTTCGGTCGCCGCCGTACAGCGCATTCGTCAGGCCTTGAACGAGCAGGGTGGCGCATGAATCCGCGGGTGGAAGTGGTGGCGCTGGATTGCCTGATGCTGCGCCTGTTCGACGAAATCGCCGAAGCGAACATGCCGTGGATGCTTGCCGCCAGCGAGCGATTGCGCGCAGCGTTCGGTGCGCATCTGATCGATCTGGTGCCGTCCTACACAACGTTGATGGTGCATTACGACCTGACGGCGCTGAACCCGAATCAGGCCCGGGAGTTGATCGCCGAGGCGCTGATCGATCTGTCGCCGAATGCGCGCACCGGCGGCCAGTGCCATGTGCTGCCGGTCTGGTACGACCTGAGTGTCGGCCCGGAACTGAGCCTGTTGTCTCGGCGCAGCGGGCTGGCGGTGGAGGAGGTGATCCGCCGCCACAGCGCCCGGGAATATCAGGTATTCGCCCTCGGGTTCGCACCGGGCTTTGCCTTCATGGGGCTGGTGGAAGAGGTCCTGGCGGCGCCGCGTTTGAACACCCCGCGCAAGAAAGTCGCCGCTGGCAGCGTCGGTATCGCCGAGCGTCAGACCGCCGCGTACCCGGTGGTATCGCCCGGTGGCTGGAACCTGATCGGTCGTACACCGGCCAGACTGTTCGACCGCAATCGAGAGGGCTACAGCCTGATGCAGCCCGGCGACACCGTGCGTTTCGAGGCGGTGAGCCATGCCGAATTCATCAACCTCGGCGGTGACGACACGCCTCTGGAGGCGCTGGCATGAGCCGACTGACGATTGAAGCAAGTACGCCGCTGTGCCTGTTGCAGGACGCCGGACGCTTCGGTGTGCGGCACCTGGGCGTGACCCAGGGCGGCGCGGCGGACTGGCGCTCGATGGCCTGGGCCAACTGGCTACTGGGCAACGGACTGAATCTGCCGGTGATCGAAATCACCCTCGGCGGGTTCACTGTGGTGGCCGAAGAGGACTGCCTGCTGGCCTTGGCCGGGGCGGATCTCGACGCGCGGATCGACGGCGAGGCGTTGGCGCCGTGGCGCAGCTTCAAGTTGCGCAAAGGACAGACTTTACAGTTCACCCAACCATTGCTCGGCGCGCGGGCCTATCTGGCGGCGCCCGGTGGCTTCAGCGCGCCGTCGGTGTTGGGCAGCAGCGCCACGGTGGTGCGGGAGGAACTCGGTGGACTCGATGGCAGGGGCCTGCCGCTGGCCAAGGGCGCGACCCTGAGTTATCAGGGCGAAACCCTGCTGGTACGCGAAGTGCCGGCGCAGCATCGGCCGGATCTGCGGCTCGATACGCCGCTGGATCTGGTACTGGGGGCGCAGATCGGCGAGTTCAGCGGGCAGAGTCTGTTCGATGTGTTCAACAGCCCATGGACCCTCGACAGCCGCGCCGACCGCATGGGCATTCGGCTGCTGGGCACGGCGTTGCAGTATCTGGGCCGGCCGATGATTTCCGAGGGCATCCCGCTGGGGGCGGTGCAGGTGCCGCCGGACGGGCAGCCGATTGTGTTGCTCAACGATCGGCAGACCATCGGCGGCTATCCGCGATTGGGGGCGTTGACGCCCTTGGCACTGGCGCGGCTGGCGCAGTGTCTGCCGGGGACGCAGGTGCGTTTGAAGCCGGTGGTGCAGGAGGTGGCGCACCGGGAGCAAGTCGAGTATCTGCAGCGCTTTATCGACCGATAAAAGCTTCGCGGGCAAGCCCGCTCCCACAGGATGTGTGCTGTTCACAACCCTGCGGGAGCGGGCTTGCCCGCGAAGAGGCCATCACTGACAACGGCTATCTACTTGGACAGAAAGCGCATCCCTTCCTCCAGCCCACGCAACGTCAGCGGATACATCTGATCCTCGATCAGATCGCGCACGATGTTGGTTGAGGAGGTATAGCTCCAGGTGTCCTTCGGATACGGGTTGATCCAGATGAGCTTCTTGTATTTCTCCATGAAGCGCTGCATCCACACGTAACCCGGCTCCTCGTTCCAGTGCTCGACGCTGCCGCCGGCCTGGGTGATTTCGTAAGGTGCCATGGCCGCGTCGCCAATGAAGATCACTTTGTAGTCGGCACCGTACTTGTGCAGCAGGTCCTGGGTCGAGGTGCGCTCGGAGGTGCGGCGCATGTTGTTCTTCCACACCGACTCATAAATGAAGTTGTGGAAGTAGAAATACTCCAGGTGTTTGAACTCGGTCTTGCAGGCCGAGAACAGCTCCTCGCAGATCTTCACATGGGCGTCCATCGAGCCGCCGATGTCGAACAGCAGCAACAGTTTCACCGTGTTGCGCCGTTCCGGACGCATCTGGATGTTCAGCAGGCCGGCATCCTTGGCGGTGTGGTCGATGGTGCCGTCGATGTCCAGTTCTTCCGCCGCACCCTGACGGGCGAATTTGCGCAGGCGGCGCAGGGCGACCTTGATGTTGCGGGTGCCTAGCTCCACCGAGTCGTCGAGGTTCTTGTACTCGCGCTGATCCCAGACTTTCACCGCTTTGCCCTGGCGCTTGCCGGCATCGCCGACCCGGATGCCTTCCGGGTTGAAACCGCCGGAGCCGAACGGGCTGGTGCCGCCGGTGCCGATCCATTTGTTGCCGCCGGCGTGGCGTTCCTTTTGTTCTTCCAGGCGTTTCTTGAACTCTTCGATCAGCTTGTCCAGCCCGCCGAGGGACTGGATCTGCGCGCGTTCTTCATCGGTCAGCGAGCGTTCGAATTCCTTGCGCAGCCAGTCCTCGGGAATCAGCGCCTGCAGGTGATCGTCGAGTTTTTCCAGGCCATTGAAGTAGGCCCCGAAGGCGCGGTCGAACTTGTCGAAATGCCGTTCGTCCTTCACCAGAATCGCCCGGGACAAGTAGTAAAACTCGTCCATGTCGGCGAAGGTCACGCGCTGTTTCAGCGCGTTGATCAGGTCGAGCAGCTCGCGCACCGACACCGGCACCTTGGCGGCGCGCATTTCATTGAACAGGTTGAGCAACATGGCTTCAGCCTCTTAACGGGTGCCGCGACGGCTCATGAACGCCAGGCGCTCAAGCAGTTGCACGTCCTGTTCGTTTTTCACCAGGGCGCCGGCCAGCGGCGGGATGGCCTTGGTCGGATCGCGCTCGCGCAGCACCGCTTCGCCGATGTTGTCGGCCATCAGCAGTTTCAGCCAGTCGACCAGTTCGGAGGTCGAAGGCTTCTTCTTCAGCCCAGGCACCTTGCGCACATCAAAGAACACGTCCAGCGCTTCGCTGACCAGGTCCTTCTTGATGTCCGGATAGTGCACGTCGACGATTTTCTGCAGGGTGGTGCGGTCGGGGAAGGCGATGTAGTGGAAGAAGCAGCGGCGCAGGAACGCGTCCGGCAGTTCTTTCTCGTTGTTGGAGGTAATGATGATGATCGGGCGCTTTTTGGCCTTGATGGTCTCGTCGATCTCGTAGACGTAGAACTCCATCTTGTCGAGTTCCTGCAACAGGTCGTTGGGAAACTCGATGTCGGCCTTGTCGATTTCGTCGATCAGCAGAATGACCCGCTCCTCGGACTCGAAAGCCTCCCAGAGCTTGCCCTTCTTCAGGTAGTTGCGCACGTCGTGGACTTTTTCATTGCCCAATTGCGAGTCACGCAGACGGCTGACCGCGTCGTACTCGTACAGGCCCTGATGGGCCTTGGTGGTGGACTTGATGTGCCAGGTGATCAGCTTGGCGCCGAACGATTCGGCCAGTTGCTCGGCGAGCATGGTCTTGCCGGTGCCCGGCTCGCCCTTGACCAGCAGCGGCCGCTCCAGCGTGATGGAGGCGTTGACCGCCAGCTTCAGGTCATCGGTGGCAACGTAGGCCTGGGTGCCTTCGAACTTCATCTGCTAATCCTCGAACGGTAACGCCGACCTGCACGGGCAGGGCGGAGGCGAAAAAATCGGATGCCCGACTATAACGCGCAGTCCGGTCGACTGTGAACGCAGACGGCTTATTCAGTCTCTGAATGGAGCGTCACATGTTGACTCAGTCTCGGCCGATGGCCCTTTAACCGCAAAACCCTAACCGGCCTCCGGCTTCGGCCGCTCATACCGGGCGTTGAAGGCCTGGATGAAGCCGTTGCGCAAGATCTGCAAAAATGCTTCGAACGCGCTGATATCTTGCTGATGCACGCTGCCGCTGAGTTCGACCCGGGTGGCGAACTGGTTTTTGCCCTGGTTTTTGAGCACGGTTTCGGTGCCGCCGACCAATGCTTCCCAGATCGAACGGAAAATGCCCTTGTTCTTGTTTTCCACGTCCTGCTGCCAGTTGAATACGTCGACGTCGCGCAGCAGTGGTTTGATGTAGCCCTTGAGCTGGGCCTTGCTGGCCTGGGCTTCGATCACCACGTCACCGTGGCCGGCGTTGAAGTCGAACTTGCCGTAGGCCGAAGCGAAGTCGTTCATGCTTTTGAGTTCGATGTCGCGGGCGCGCAGGCGGAATTCGAAGTCTTCGAAGTTGCTCAGCGGATCGAAGGTAGCGCTGGTTTCCAGCGGTGCGTGGCCCAGTAGCAAGGCTTTACCTTCGAAGGTGGCGTCGCGTTTGCCCTGTTTGTCGACCACGTTGGTCAGGTTATAGATGCTGGCCTCGACCCGGGTCGCGTTCATGTTCACCGGCGGTTTGGAGTTGAAGTTGCGGAAGCTGATGCGCCCGTCGTGGATCTGCACTTCGTCGAGGGTGATTGGCAGCAGCTTGCCCAGTTGCGCGCGCCAGTCGGTGCCTTGACCGGTCTGGGAGTTCTGCTTGTTGGCCCCGCCATCGACGAAGTTCACCTGGGGTTTGAAGAACTTCACTTGCGCCACCACCGCATGGTCGTACCACAGCGAATGCCAACTGACCGACAGATCGATCAGCGGCGCATCGACGAACGGTACGGGCACCTTGCCGTCGACCTTGACGATTTTCAGCCCGTTGATCTTGTAGGCACCGCGCCATAGCGCCAGGTCGACGTCGGTGATCTGCCCACGGTAATCGCCCATGTTCGCCAGTTTGTCGTTCAGGTAATCGCGCACCAGATAGGGCAGGGCGATGTGCAGGGCAACCAGCAACACGACAACGGTGGCGAGGGTCCACAACGGCCAGCTGTAGCGACGCTTCATGACGGCGATTTCCGGACAATGTAAGCGATTGACTTCCGGTGGCCGCAGACGTTCGACCCGACTGGACTGACAGGGGCAACAGGCTTACCTTGGAGCGCTGAATTCAACGCTGCTTAAGGACCCGGTCATGAGCCGTATTTTTGCTGACAACGCCCATTCCATCGGCAATACGCCGCTGGTGCAGATCAACCGTATTGCGCCGCGTGGCGTGACTATCCTGGCGAAGATCGAAGGGCGTAACCCCGGTTACTCGGTCAAGTGCCGGATCGGCGCGAACATGATCTGGGACGCCGAAAGCAGCGGCAGGCTCAAGCCGGGCATGACCATCGTCGAGCCGACCTCGGGCAACACCGGTATCGGCCTGGCCTTTGTGGCCGCTGCCCGTGGTTACAAACTGATGCTGACCATGCCGGCTTCGATGAGCATCGAACGACGTAAAGTTCTCAAGGCCCTTGGCGCAGAGCTGGTGTTGACCGAGCCGGCGAAGGGCATGAAAGGTGCGATCGAGAAAGCGACCGAGATTGTCGCCAGCGACCCGAGCCAATATTTCATGCCGGCGCAGTTCGATAACCCGGCCAACCCGGCGATCCACGAGAAGACCACCGGCCCGGAAATCTGGAACGACACCGACGGTGCCGTCGACGTGCTGGTGGCGGGTGTCGGCACCGGCGGAACCATCACCGGCGTTTCGCGGTATATCAAGAATACCCAGGGCAAACCGATTCTCTCGGTGGCCGTGGAACCGACGGCTTCCCCGGTGATTACCCAGGCCCTGGCGGGCGAAGAGATCAAACCGAGTCCGCACAAGATTCAGGGCATCGGCGCCGGTTTTGTGCCGAAGAACCTGGATCTGTCGATGGTGGACCGCGTTGAGCAGGTCACCGACGACGAGTCCAAGGCCATGGCGCTGCGCCTGATGCAGGAAGAGGGAATTTTGTGCGGGATTTCTTGCGGGGCTGCGATGGCTGTTGCCGTTCGTCTGGCGGAAACCCCGGAAATGCAGGGCAAGACCATTGTCGTGGTGCTGCCGGATTCCGGTGAGCGTTATCTGTCGAGCATGCTGTTCAGCGACCTGTTCACCGAGCAGGAGACCCAGCAATAAGCCGTTGAGCCAGGGATCGCAACCCAACGCTGCGATCCATTGATCTTCATGATCCATGTCAGCCAGGGTTCAGGACTCATATGTTAATAAGTGCTTTGTTGCGCAATCCTTAATACTGAATCTTGGGTTTGGCGGGTGTTTCCCGGCGCCGGTAGTGTTTATCATGGCCGGCTGCCATGCCGGGTAAATGGCATTGTGCAGCGTGTCTTTTTTCAAGGAGTTGTTGATGACCTTTCCTTTAGCCGCCAAGGCGTTGGTGCTGTTGCTGTTTCTGGGCAGCACTCTCTATGTGCATTTGCGCGGCAAGGCGCGTTTGCCGGTACTGCGTCAGTTCGTCAACCACTCGGCATTGTTCGCCCCGTACAACGCCTTGATGTACCTGTTCTCCGGCGTGCCGTCCAAGCCTTATCTGGATCGCAGCAAATTCCCCGAACTGGATGTGTTGCGCGACAACTGGGAAACCATCCGCGACGAAGCCATGCACCTGTTTGACGAGGGTTACATCCGCGCCGCCGAGAAGAATAACGACGCCGGGTTCGGTTCGTTCTTCAAGAAAGGCTGGAAGCGTTTCTACCTCAAGTGGTACGACAAACCGCTGCCGTCGGCCGAGACCCTGTGCCCGAAAACCGTGGCGCTGGTCAGCGCGATTCCCAATGTAAAGGGGGCGATGTTCGCGTTGCTGCCGGGCGGCAGTCACCTCAACCCGCACCGCGACCCGTTTGCCGGTTCCCTGCGTTATCACCTCGGGCTGTCGACACCGAACTCCGACGATTGCCGGATCTTCGTCGACGGCCAGGTCTACGCCTGGCGCGACGGTGAAGACGTGATGTTCGATGAAACCTACGTGCACTGGGTCAAGAACGAAACTGACAAGACCCGCGTCATCCTGTTCTGCGACATCGAGCGGCCGCTGAGCAACCGCCTCATGACCCGCATCAACCGCTTCATCAGCGGCTGGCTGGGTCGGGCCACGGCACCGCAGAACCTCGACGACGAACGCGTCGGCGGGATCAATCAGGCGTATGCGTGGAGCAAGAACTTCAGCGACAAGTTCAGCGGCGTGGTCAAACAGTGGAAACGCCGTAACCCCAAGGCCTATCGCGTGATGCGGCCGGTGCTGGCGGTGGCGGTGTTGACGTTGTTGGGGTACTGGCTTTTTGGTTGAGGCTGGATGCAATAAAAAAGCCGCTCTTAGTGAGCGGTTTTTTTATGCAGGGAAAGCGAACGAGGCGCCGGCGAGAACCCCCCTGGTTCCTCAACGGCGGGATTTGCCAATGCCTCTCTGATTCGCTGCAACTCCCTTTCAGACAATTCTTCACAAGAGCGCCTTCTATCGGCTCTGGTCGATGGGGGGGCTGACACTTTGTTTTCAACGACAGCTTTCATGGTGTTTCCGACATTGATCATTAAATGAACAGGTTTCCCGATACCAGTTCTAGTGAATAAGTAATACCGGCCTGTGACCGATACAACTGATACCGCAAATATGTCCGTTCCCTTGGCATGTGATCTCGTGCATTCCCTGTCCCCCGTCGTTGGGCGCTGCCGTTGCCAATCAGCCTATTCACCTCCCTCTGGCCTGTCGCTGCTGGCCCTTTGTCCAAGTCGTTGCAATCCATGTCCGGTGCTGGTTATAGTCGGCGCTCGTGAGTCGCATGACTCACTTTTCCTCCCTCGAAAAAGATCAGCCCAGATGCCTGCATCCCTCATCAACGCGGTAGTCGATTCAGCGGTCAACGCTGGCGTCGTGCCGTGCGGGAATCAGCAGCCTGTGCAGATCAGTCATTACCCTCCACCTGTCAGTAGCACGCCGGTGTGCGCAGTCGTATCACCGCCGGGCGTTGGCATTTCGGGCTGATCGGCGTTTTCTGCTGACCCCTGTGCCCGCCTGAACAAACCTACTGAATTTCAGCTTCGGCTGAGTTGGCCATGTGCCTGACTACAGGTGGTATTCATGTTTGTCCTTTCGAAAAAATCCGCGCTCGCGGCGACGTCCACGAGCCTGTTCGTTCTGCTGTGGAGCAGCGGGGCGATTTTCTCCAAGTGGGGCCTGGCCCATGCCTCGCCCTTTGCGTTCTTGCTGTTTCGCTTCGCCATTGCCCTTTGTGGGCTGGTGCTGCTGGCGCCGTTGCTCAAGCTGAAATTGCCCAAGGGCGGCAAGCCGATGCTGTATGCGATTGCCACCGGCGTGGTGCTGTTGGGGGCTTATCAGATCTTTTATCTGCTGGCCCTGGACTGCAAAGTCACGCCGGGGGTGATGGCGACCATCATGGGCGTGCAGCCGATCCTGACCGTGGTGCTGATGGAGCGCCAGCGTTCGGCGAGCCGGATGTTCGGTCTGGCGCTGGGCCTGGCCGGGCTGATCATGGTGGTGTATCAGGGCATCGGTCTGGCCGGGATGTCCTGGGCGGGCATGCTGTTCGGTTTGCTGGCGCTGGCGAGCATGACGTTCGGCTCGATCATGCAGAAACGCATCACCGACAATCCCCTCGGCACGCTGCCGGTGCAGTACCTGGCGGGGCTGTTGCTGTGCGGGATTTTCGTGCCGTTCCAGCCGTTTCATTTCGAACACGGCAGCGGTTTCATCGTGCCGGTGTTGTGGATGGGCCTGGTGGTGTCAGTGCTGGCGACGCTGTTGCTTTATCGCCTGATCGCGCGGGGCAATCTGGTGAATGTCACCAGCCTGTTCTACCTGGTGCCGGCGGTGACGGCCGTGATGGATTACCTGATTTTCGGCAATCGTCTGGCCGCGTTGAGCGTGTTGGGGATGGTGTTGATCATCATTGGTCTGGCGTTTGTGTTCCGTAAGACTCGATAACCCTCGCTTCACCTTCGCGAGCAACCCGCCGTGGCGGCGGGCTTGCTCGCGAAGACTGATTCAGCCGCGACAACGCTAGCGTACCGCCACCTCGGCCGGCTTCACCGCCGTCGGCTTCAACACCAGCCACAACGCCGCCGCAATCAACACCCCGCCATACACATGGGCCATCGACAGCGGCTCATCGAGCAGCAACGCCCCCCACAACACGCCGAATGGCGGAATCAGGAAGGTCACGGTCATCGACTTCACCGGGCCGATCGAACTGAGCAGACGGAAATACACTATGTAGGCAAACGCCGTGCAGCCCAGGCCCAGGCCCAGTAGCGACAGCCAGACATTCCAGCCGCCCCAGCTTGCCGGTGGCTGGGTGGCGACGCTGTAGCCGAACAGCGGCAGCAGGAACAACGTCGCCCCGAGCATGCTGCCCAGCGCCGACAAGCGACTGTCCAGCCCGCCGGCCTGGTCCAGCCAGCGCCGCGCGAGGAATCCGGCAAAACCGTAGCAAGTGGTGGCGAGCAGGCAGGCGAGGGCGCCCATCAGCAATGGCAGGTCGAACGCCACGGGACCCGCGCGCGTCAGCACGCCGACGCCGAGCAACCCGAGGAACACTCCGCCGAGCTTGGCTGCGGTCAATTTTTCGCTGAAGAACAAGCCGCCAATCAACACGCCCATCAGCGGCGTGGTGGCATTGAAGATCGCCGAATAACCGGCCGGCAGCACTTGGGCCGCCACCGAATACAGCGTCGCCGGAATGCCCGAATTGATCAGGCCCAGCAGCATCACCGTCTTCAGTTTGCCCTTGAAGTCCCAGCTGATACGCATCAGACCGAGGATCACCAGCAGACCGACGGCAGCGATCGACACGCGGAAAAACGCCGTCGGAATCGTGCCGATCACCGGCGCGATGATGCGCATGAACAGAAAACTCGCGCCCCAGATGGCTGCCAGCGACAACAAACGGAAAATATCGACAGGGCTCACGGCGGGTCTCCTTCCTTGATCGGGACGAGAGTGTTGCCGAGCGCCCTGACGATGGCAACCGCTATTCGGGCATTTAACTTTCCGTCAGATCACAAAGCGCGTGACCAGCCCGTTCAGGTCGACCGCCAGCCGCGACAGTTCCTGGCTGGCGGCAGAGGTCTGGGTGGCACCGGCAGCGGTTTGTGTCGAGAGATCGCGGATGGTCACCAGGTTCTGATCGACCTCGCGCGCGACCAGTGCCTGTTGCTCGGCGGCGCTGGCGATCACTAGGTTGCGCTGGTTGATCTGCGAGATCGACGCGGTGATTTTCTCCAGCGCCTGCCCGGCACTGTTGGCACGGCGCAAGGTATGGCCAGCCTGTTCGGCACTGCTTTGCAGCGCGCCGACGGTGGCGCCGGTGCCTTGCTGGATGCTGCTGATCATCAGCTCGATTTCTTCCGTGGAGTTCTGCGTGCGCTGCGCCAGCGAGCGCACTTCATCGGCCACCACCGCAAATCCGCGCCCGGCCTCACCGGCCCGCGCCGCTTCGATGGCGGCGTTGAGCGCCAGCAGATTGGTCTGCCCGGCGATGCCGCGAATCACTTCGAGCACTTTGCTGATGTCCTGCGCCTGCGTCGCGAGGCCTTCGGCACGCTCCGAGGCACCGAGTACCGCGCTGACCAGTTCCTGGATCGAGCTGATGGTTTCGCTGACCTGCACATGCCCGTGCTTGCTGTCCTCGTTCGACGCCTCGGACGCTTCAGCGCTGGACACCGCGTTGGCCGCGACTTCATCCACCGCCGTGCTCATCTCGGTGACGGCAGTGGCGGCCTGTTCGATCTGGTCGTTCTGCTGTTGCAGGCCACGGGTGCTTTGCTCCATCACCGAACTCATTTCCTCGGCGGCGGAGGCCAGTTGCTGCGCCGACTCGCTGATGCCACGAATGGTCGAACGCAGGTTGTTCTGCATCTCGGCCAGGGCTTCGAGCAGATGCGCCGCTTCATCCTTGCCGCTGCTGACGATCCGGCCACTGAGGTCGCCGGCCGCAATCCGCCGCGCCACGTCGAGGGCCTGATTGATCGGTGTGGTGATGCTGCGGGTCAGTTGCCAGGCCAGTAGCAGGGTGGCGACCAGAGCGATCACGATGATCGTCGTGACGATCCACAACGCCCGCTGATAACTCGCCGAGGCCGCTTTGGCGGCGGCATCCGCGCCTTGCTGATTGAGGCCGATCATCTGCTCCAGGGTTTTGTCGAGCACCGTGCCTTGCGGTGCCAGTTCAGTGTTCAGGCGGTTGTAGGCCTGTTCGTTTTGCCCGGCGTCGATGTTCCCGATGATCTGGTCGAGGATGCTCAGGTACTTGGCGGTATCCGCGCTCAAGCCGTCGAGCATCAGCCGTTCCTGATCGTTGGCGACCAAGGCCTTGTGGTCGTCGAGGCGCTTGAGCAATTCCTGGCGCTGGGCCTTGAGGAGGCCTTTGCTGCGCTCGCGAACGGCGGCCTGGGTGCTGGTGATCAGGCGCAGGGATTCGAGGCGGATGCTGGCGATGTTCGCCGCGCTGTCATGAATGCTTTCGATACTGGGCATCCACGACTCTTCAATCACCGCCGCGCTTTCGCGCAGGGCTTTCATCTGGCCCAGGCCAAACAGGCCGACCACCATCAGCAGACCGGCCAAAACGGCAAAACTCAGACTGGCTCGTAAACCTATGCGCAGATTCCGAATAGACATCAATAAGCTCCTTGGGCTTTGAGAGAGAGGTCGTCCTCGTGGACCGAGGATCTTGTTGTCAGGCGGGTAGTGGCGGGCTGTATATCAAAGTGCCACTATTTTGGTAAGACCAATCCGAAAGCTCTGAGGAGGCAGATGGCCAGGCCGGCGCATTCGCAGCAAAGCCGCACGCTAGAGATGCTGGCTCGAAATTGGATCCGAAACCCGGAGAATCCGTGGGCTGGCGGCGATCTGCCGGGAGAACCCGAACGGGCAATTGCTGACCAAACGGTCGATTAAAAAAACTTTGATAAAAACTGTGTCGTTGTACAACCCCGTCGCGCAATTGGCAGAAATTGCGCTTCTCCTGTGACCGCTTCCGTGGCTAAGCTCAGCCACGGATTTCCACATGCACGCAGAGGTTTCATCTATGCCGCAGCCATGGCCAGCCACCGACATCGCCCGCATGATCCTCGACGGCTTCGACGACTACCGCGAGCATTTCCGGCGGATCACCGATGGCGCCCGGGAACGCTTCGAACAAGCGCGCTGGCAGGAGATCCAGACGGCCTCGGCGGCACGGATCAATCTCTACGAAGAGAAGGTCAGCGAAACGGTGACGCGCCTGCGTGAGTATTTCGAGGCGCCGACGCTGATGGATGTCAGTTGCTGGCCGCTGGTGAAAAGCGCCTACATCAGCATCATCGACCTGCGCTTCGACGATGAGTTGTCTGAAACCTGGTACAACTCGATTTTCTGCGGACTGTTCAGTCATGACCTGATCAGCGACGGCTGCATGTTCATTCACACCACCCGCCCGAGCCTGCGCCGCGCCCGGGCCGCGCAGACCCGGACCTATAAGCCTGAGGGCCAGTTGTCGGCCATGCTTGAGAAGATCTTCGCCGACTTCCGGTTCAGCGAGGATTACGCCGATCTGCCGCGCGATTTGCAGCGCCTTGAAGCGCAACTGCGCGAGAACCTGCCGGACTGGGTGTGCAAGGATCCGGAGCTGAGCGTCGAGCTGTTTTCCTCGGTGCTGTACCGCAACAAGGGCGCGTACCTGGTCGGGCGCATCTACACCCGCGATGAACAGTGGCCGCTGGTGATTCCGTTCCTGCACCGCGAAGGCCACGGCATCCAGATCGACGCGCTGATCACCGACGAAGCCGATGTGTCGATCATCTTCTCTTTCACCCGTTCGTATTTCATGGTCGATGTGCCGGTGCCGGCAGAGTTCATCGGCTTCCTGCGGCGCATTCTGCCGGGCAAGCACATCGCCGAGCTGTACACCTCGATCGGTTTCTACAAGCACGGCAAGTCGGAGTTCTACCGCGCGCTGATCAATCATCTGGCCAATACCGACGATCAATTCATCATGGCCCCCGGCGTGCGCGGCATGGTCATGAGCGTGTTCACCCTGCCGGGCTTCAACACCGTGTTCAAGATCATCAAGGACCGTTTCTCGCCGTCGAAGAACGTCGACCGCGCAACGGTGATCGAGAAATACCGCCTGGTGAAAAGCGTCGACCGGGTAGGGCGCATGGCCGATACCCAGGAGTTCGCCGATTTCCGTTTTCCGCTGAGCAAGTTCGATCCGGCGTGCCTTGAGGAATTGCTGGAAGTGGCGCCGTCCACGGTGTCGGTGGAAGGCGAAACCGTGCTGATCCGCCACTGCTGGACGGAACGGCGGATGACCCCGCTCAACCTGTACCTGGACAACGCCAACGAAGCCCAGGTGCGTGAAGCGCTGGAGGATTACGGCCTGGCGATCAAGCAACTGGCGGCGGCCAACATCTTTCCCGGCGACATGCTGCTGAAGAATTTTGGCGTCACCCGTCACGGCCGCGTGGTGTTTTACGACTACGACGAAATCTGCTTCCTCACCGAAGCCAACTTCCGCCACATCCCGCCGCCGCGTACACCCGAGGATGAGATGGCTTCGGAGCCGTGGTATTCGATCGGGCCGCTGGATGTGTTCCCCGAAGAGTTTCCACCGTTTCTATTTGCCGATTCGGCGCAGCGCAAACTGTTCGATCAGTTGCATGGCGAGTTGTACAACGCCGATTACTGGAAGGGGTTGCAGGAGGCGATTCGGGCGGGAAAGGTCATCGATGTTTTCCCGTACCGGCGCAAGGGTTTGGATAACGAGTAACTGCTTCCCCTCACCCCAGTCCTCTCCCGGAGGAGAGGGAGCCGACAGAGGTGTCTCACGTCCAGCGCCGACCTGAAAGACCTTGGCGATTCTGGATTCGATGAAGCTCGTTCAGGTCGGTGGAGCTGGCAAAGTTGACTCGGTCGATTCCCTCTCCCACCGGGAGAGGGTCAGGATGAGAGCTGCATTCCCCATGACCCGCCACAAAACCGCCAAATCTGCGACAATCGCCCCCTTGCGCCACTAGACGACTGAATTGCGTACCCGATGACCGACGAATCGCCCTCCATCGACAAACTGCTGAAAAACCTCGATCACGCCATGCTCGCCGACCGGCACCGGTTGCGGCGGCAGTTGCTTGAGCTGCGCAAGAAACCCGACGAGGCCAAACTGGCCCAGTGGGTCGCGCGGATGCAGGCGTCCTGCGATCAGGTGCTGGCGCGCAAGGCCAGCCTGCCGGTGATCCGTTACGACGACAGCCTGCCGATCGCGGCCAAGCGTGACGAGATCAAGAAGGCGCTGGAGAAGCATCAGGTCCTGATCATTGCCGGTGAAACCGGCTCGGGCAAAACCACGCAGTTGCCGAAAATCTGTCTGGAAATCGGTCGCGGTCAGCATGGCCTGATCGGCCACACCCAGCCACGCCGGATCGCGGCGCGCAGCGTCGCCAGCCGGGTCGCCGAAGAGCTCGGCACGCCGCTCGGCTCGCTGGTCGGCTATCAGGTGCGGTTCGAGGACCAGAGCGATGCCAACACCCTGATCAAACTGATGACCGACGGCATCCTGCTGGCGGAAACCCAGAACGACCGCTACCTCGAACGCTACGACACGATCATCGTCGACGAAGCCCACGAACGCAGCCTCAACATCGACTTCCTGCTCGGCTACCTGAAGACCCTGCTGCCGCGTCGCCCGGACCTGAAAGTCATCATCACCTCGGCGACCATCGATCTGGAGCGTTTCTCCAGACACTTCGACGATGCGCCGATTGTCGAAGTGTCCGGTCGCACCTTCCCGGTGGACACCTGGTATCGCCCGCTGACCCTGGAGCAGGACGAGGAAGGCAACCGCGTCGAGGATGACCTGACGGTGGATCAGGCGATCCTCGCCAGTCTCGATGAAATTGCCGCTTACGAGCGCAGCGAACGCCGCAGCCCTGGCGATGTGCTGGTGTTCCTGCCCGGCGAGCGCGAGATTCGCGATGCGGCCGACATGCTGCGCAAGGCCCAGCTCAAACACACGGAAATCCTGCCGCTGTACGCGCGCCTGACGCCGGCCGAGCAGCAGAAGATTTTCCAGTCCCACCCGGGCCGGCGCGTGGTGCTGGCGACCAACGTCGCCGAAACCTCGCTGACCGTGCCGGGCATCCGCTATGTGATCGACAGCGGCACCGCGCGCATCAGCCGCTACAGCTATCGCGCCAAGGTGCAGCGCTTGCCGATCGAAGCGGTTTCCCAGGCCAGCGCCAACCAGCGCAAGGGTCGCTGCGGGCGGGTCGAGCCGGGCATTTGCATTCGTCTATACAGCGAGGAAGATTTCCTCGCCCGCCCGGAATTCACCGATCCGGAAATCCTGCGCACCAACCTCGCGGCTGTCATTTTGCAGATGCTCCATCTGCGCCTCGGTGAAATCACCGCGTTCCCGTTTATCGAGCCGCCGGACGGCAAGGCGATCAGCGACGGTTTCAATCTGCTGCAAGAACTCTCGGCGGTGGATCGCAACAGTCAGCTGACGCCGCTCGGCCGCCAGTTGGCGCGCCTGCCAGTGGACCCGCGCATGGGCCGGATGCTGCTCGAAGCGGCGAAGCTCGGCAGCCTCCAGGAAGTGCTGATCGTCGCCAGCGCCATGTCGATCCAGGATCCGCGCGAGCGCCCGCCGGAGCGTCAGCAAGCGGCGGATCAGGCCCACGCGCAATGGAAAGACGCCGACTCCGACTTCGCCGCGCTGGTCAATCTGTGGCGTGGTTTCGAAGAACAACGCCAGGCGCTGACTGCCAATCCGCTGCGCAACTGGTGCCGCAAGAACTTCCTCAACTACTTGCGCTTGCGTGAGTGGCGCGACTCCCATCGGCAGTTGGCGCTGATCTGTCGCGACCTGCAACTGAGCGTCAATAAAGAGCCGGCGGATTATCCGAAGCTGCACAAGGCGGTGCTGGTCGGCCTGCTCAGCCAGATCGGCCAGAAAACCGAGGACGGCGATTACCTCGGCGCCCGCCAGCGGCGCTTCTGGATTCACCCGTCATCCGGGATCGGTCGCAAGCGTCCGCAATGGGTGATGACCGCCGAACTGGTGGAAACCACCAAGCTTTATGCGCGGATGGTGGCGAAGATCGATGCCGACTGGATCGAGCCGCTGGCCGGGCATCTGATCAAGAAAAACCATTTCGAACCGCACTGGGAAAAGAAGCGTGGCCAGGTCGTGGCGTTCGAGCAGATCACGCTGTTCGGCCTGATCGTGGTCGGTCGCCGGCCGGTGCATTACGGCCCCGTGGACCCAGTGGTTTCCCGCGAGCTGTTCATCCGCGAAGGCCTGGTGCGCGGCGAGATTCAGTCCCGGGCCAAGTGCCTGAGCGCCAACAAGCAACTGCTGGAACAACTCGACGAACTGGAAGCCAAGGCCCGCCGTCGCGACATTCTGGCCGACGAGGAAACCCTGTACGCCTTCTACGATGCGCGGTTGCCGGCGGAGATTCACCAGACCGCGACCTTCGACAGTTGGTATCGGGTCAACAGTCAGAAGAATCCGCAACTGCTGATCATGCGCGAGGAAGACGTGCTGGCCCGCGAGGCCAGCGAAGTCACCGCGCGGGATTACCCGGACACTCTGCACATCGGCGATCTGGAGCTGGCGCTCACTTATCACTTTGAGCCCAATCACCCGCGCGATGGCGTGACCCTGCGTGTGCCGGCACCACTGTTGCCGATGCTGCCGCCGGAGCGCCTGGAATGGCTGGTGCCGGGACTGATCGAGGCCGAGTGCATCGCGCTGGTGCGCAACCTGCCCAAGGCGCTGCGCAAGAACTTTGTGCCGGTGCCGGACTTCGTCAAAGCCGCGTTGCAGCGCATGACCTTCGCCGAAGGCTCGTTGCCGCAGACGCTGGGCCGTGAACTGTTGCGCATGACCGGTGCGCGGGTCAGTGATGAGGCGTGGGCGGAAGCGGCGCAGCAGGTCGAGGGGCATCTGCGGATGAACCTGGAAATCGTCGACGGCCAGGGCAAGTTCCTGGGCGAAGGGCGCGATCTGGCCGAACTGACCGCGCGTTTCGCCGAAGCCAGCCAGG
This sequence comes from Pseudomonas sp. B2M1-30, assembly GCF_025447575.1. NCBI lineage: Bacteria > Pseudomonadati > Pseudomonadota > Gammaproteobacteria > Pseudomonadales > Pseudomonadaceae > Pseudomonas > Pseudomonas sp. B2M1-30. Next base: position 143,252 of record NZ_JAOEJT010000010.1, read on the forward strand.
CGGCGTTGGCCGTGCCGCAGAGCGCGAAAAGCCAGCAACCGGTGGAGGCCAAGGTCTTCGCTGCGGTGGCGCAAAAGACTCAACAGAAGATTGCCGGCCTGTCGATGACGGTCTATCCGGCGCTGGTGGAAGAGGGTGGTACGGTCAAGGAAGGGCGTTTCTCGACCCCGGCCGAAGCCGAGTTCCAGCACCGTCGCGCATTGCAGCGTCTGCTCTTGCAGCAATTGGCCGAGCCGGCCAAATTTCTGCGTGGCAAGTTGCCGGGGCTGACTGAGCTGGGCTTGCTCTACCGTGAGCTGGGCCGCGTCGATGCGCTGGTCGAAGACATTCTGCTGGCCAGCCTCGATAGCTGCATCCTCGAGGGTGAAGATCCGCTGCCTCGCGATGGCGCCGGTCTGGCGTCGCTGGCCGAGCGCAAGCGTGGCAGTTGGTCCGAGCACGCCGACCGCGTCGCGCGCCTGACGCTGGAGATCCTCAAGCTCTGGCACGGCCTGCAAAAACGCTTCAAAGGCAAGATCGATCTGGCCCAGGCCGTGGCGCTGAATGACATCAAGCAGCAGCTCAGCCAACTGGTCTATCCGGGCTTTGTCCGGGAAACGCCGATGGTCTGGCTCAAGGAGCTGCCGCGTTATCTGAAAGCGGTCGAGCAGCGTTTCGAAAAACTCGCAGCCCAGGTGCAGAAGGATCGGGTCTGGAGCGGCGAACTGGCCGGGCTCTGGACGCAATACCAGACGCGCGCGGCCAAACACGCCCAGGAAGGCAAACGCGATCCGCAACTCGAGTTGTACCGCTGGTGGCTGGAGGAATACCGGGTTTCGCTGTTCGCCCAGCAGTTGGGCACCAAGGCGCCGATCTCCGACAAGCGTCTGAGCAAGCAGTGGAGCCAGGTCGAGGCTTGAGGCTTGTACGCCCCCGTGTGGGGGCGGTGTGCTTGAGAATGGGGCCAAAACCTCGGGTTTATGGCAAACTTCGCGACCATAAACGCCGCTTTCGCGACCCAGAGCCCTCGGCCCGGTCACAAAACGGCGCAGAGCGATGCCGGATTTGCGTCCCCGGGATGGGAATAGACCCTTTGTGTGTTGGTACGTCGGTGCCAGCGCTTTCTGCCTGAACAGATTAGAGAAACGACCATGCATAACGTCGTCATCAGCGGCACCGGCCTGTTTACCCCGGCCAACAGCATCTCCAACGAAGAGCTGGTGCAGTCTTTCAATACCTACGTCGCGCAGTTCAATGCCGACAACGCCGACGCCATTGCCCGTGGCGAAATCGAGGCCCTGACCGAATCCAGCGCCGCTTTCATCGAGAAAGCCTCCGGGATCAAGAGCCGTTTTGTCATGGACAAGGAAGGCATCCTTGATCCGCAACGCATGGCGCCACGTCTGCCGGAGCGCTCCAACGACGAATGGTCGGTACTCTGCCAGATGGCGATCGGTGCTGCCGAACAAGCCCTGCAGCGCGCCGGCAAGACGGCCGCCGACATCGACGGCGTGATCGTCGCCTGCTCCAACCTGCAGCGCGCCTATCCGGCCATCGCCATCGAAGTCCAGGAAGCACTGGGCATCCAGGGGTTCGGTTTCGACATGAACGTCGCCTGCTCGTCGGCGACCTTCGGGATTCAGGCCGCCGCCAACAGCGTGCAACTGGGCCAGGCCCGGGCGATCCTGATGGTCAACCCGGAGGTCTGCACCGGTCACCTGAACTTCCGTGATCGCGACAGCCACTTCATCTTTGGCGATGCCGCCACGGCCGTGGTCATCGAGCGCGCCGACCTCGCCACCTCCCAGTACCAGTTCGACGTGGTCAGCACCAAGCTGCTGACCAAGTTCTCCAACAACATCCGCAACAACTTCGGCTTCCTCAACCGCGCGGCGGAAGAGGGCATCGGCGCCCGCGACAAGCTGTTCGTGCAGGAAGGGCGCAAGGTGTTCAAGGACGTTTGCCCGATGGTCGCCGAGCTGATCGGTGAGCATCTGCAAGAGAACCAGCTCAACGTTGGCGACGTGAAGCGTTTCTGGCTGCACCAGGCCAACCTGAGCATGAACCACCTGATCGTGCGCAAGCTGCTGGGCCGCGAGGCCACCGCAGAAGAAGCCCCGGTGATCCTCGACACTTACGCCAACACCAGCTCCGCCGGCTCGGTGATTGCCTTCCACAAAAACCAGGACGACCTGGCGGCCGGTTCGCTGGCGGTGCTGAGTTCGTTCGGTGCCGGTTATTCGATCGGCAGCGTGATCTTGCGCAAGCGTTAAGAGACGGCTTCATTTCCTCTTAATCGCGCTGACCTTTCCTACATCCGGATCGGCGCGAACGCTGTAATTTTCGGAAGTGGCGGCAGGAGAGATCCTGCCGTTATCATTTTCGGAGTCGGGACAAGGGGATTGATGGATGGCGGCTGACGACACCCAACTGCTTGCGCGCTTGCTGGCAGGTGAGCAAAAGGCTTTCAAGGAACTGGTCACCACTTATCAGAGTGCGATGCGCGCGGTGGCGTATGCCATTGTCGGTCAGCGGCATGTCGAGGAGGTGGTACAGGACGCCTGGTTGTCGGTGGTGCGCCATATCGGCAGCTTCGAAGGCCGCTCCAGCCTCAAGACCTGGCTGCTGACCATCACCGCCAACTCGGCCAAGGGCCGGTACAGGCTCAATCGCCGCGAAGTGCTGCTCGATGACCTGCCATCGCCCCACGGCACCATCGATGACGACCGCTTTTCCCCCGGCGACGGCCACTGGCTGGTTGCGCCGTTTGCCTGGCACCAGGACACGCCCGAAGCCTTGCTGACCGAAAGCGAACTGCGCGAATGCCTGGAGCATACGTTGCTGAGCCTGTCGGAGCTGCAAAGCAGCGTACTGCTGTTGCGCGAGCGTCAGGGCCTGGAGCTGGAAGAGATCTGTAATCTTCTGGAGATCTCGCTCTCCAATGTCCGCGTGCTGCTGCATCGGGCACGTCTGAAGGTCTTCGCGACCGTGGAACATTTTGAGGAGACCGGAGAATGTTGACCTGCAAGGAGCAAGTGGCACGATCCAGCGATTATCTCGACGGCCAATTGAGCTTTCGCGAGAAGCTGATGGTGCGCCATCACCTGTTGTTCTGCCCCAATTGCCGGCGTTTCATTCGTCAGATGCGGCTGATGCAGGCGACGTTGCGAGCGATGCCGGAACGACCATCGGATGATGTCGATGAGCTGGCGGCGCGCCTGGCGGCGCAGCGGCGGGACGACAGTCCCTAGGAAATGAAGCCTGGCGCGGCTGTGGCGGACGGATGATGGGGACCGCCGCAGCCGCGCCAGACTGTTGAAACACCTCAAGCGATGCACCCGGATGAGAAGCGCAGCGCCTGAGATCTGTTGCCGTGTTGCTTAGAACTTCGCTTCCGCGTCCAGCTGCAGGGTGTTGGTGTCTGCATCGCGCTGGGTACGGCTGGAGAAGTCAGCCTTGGTCAGGAAGTAAGTGGCACCGATGGCGAAGTTCTTGTCGATGTCATAGCCGACCTTGAACTTGTGACCACGGGAACCGGTGGTGCCGTTGGCGAAGTCGGAGTCGGTGAAGGCGCCGACCACGGCATTGCGCTGCACGTCACGATAGTTGTAGTCCAGGTTCAGGCCGAAGACTTTCGACTTGGCGCCGACCAGCCAGGCAGTGTCCTGATCGGTGACGGCATCGTTGTTCTTCACGTACTGACCGTAGAACGACAGAGGCATTGGCAGGCCGCCGATGTCGACCTGGCTGAAGCCTTCGTACAGACGGAACTCGTTGTTGGCCGAGTTGCCGTTGACTGCCAGGGCGCACGGCGTCGAGGTGCCGGTGCAACGGCTGTCTTCGTCGTTCTGGTAGGCGTAGACGCTGCCGCCCAGGGTCAGTTTCAGGTTGTCGGTGATCGCGAAACGGCTGCCCAGCTGGCCAGCGGTCAGACGCAGGTCGTGACGGAACTGCACGCCTTCGCCGTCGACGTTGTCCTTGAGGGTGTAGTTACCCAGGCTGCCGAACAGTTCGGCGCTGCTGCCCAGCGGGTACTTGTAGGTGACGGCCAGACCTTCCGGGTTGATGTCGCTATCCCAGATCACGTCGCCCATGCTCACCCACGGCTGCATCATCTTGCCGCCAATGATGTGCAGGTTCTTGATTGCGTCCGGGTGGTAGTCGATGTAACCCAGGTCCAGCCAGATCTGCTTCTTGTCGAAGTAGTTGTCCATGTCCTGGTTGGTCGAACGGGCATCGTCGCCGCCGCCGGTGGCGATCCGGATACCGGTGTCCACTTGCGGGTTGATTTCGGTGTAGGCGCCGAGGCGGGCGCGGATGCGCTGGCGATCCTTGTCACGACCACCGTTGTTGGCTTCGCCGTCGATCTTGACCGTTTCCTGGCGGATGCGCACGTCACCCTTGAATTGGGTCTTGGCGGCCCAGGCCAGTTTCTGGTCGAAAACGCTTTGCTCGTTGGTCTTTTTCGCGACTGCAGCGACCTGTTCGTTGGTCTCTTGCTGAGCCTGCTGGGCAATTTGCTGAGCCTTCTGATCCTTGGCCAGTTCAGCTTGCAGTTCTACATACTGCGCCTGGGAAATCGAACCGTTAGCCTTGAGCATGTCGAGCAGTTTGGCGTCGACTGCGGCACTGGCCGGAACACTCATGGCCAGCAACAGGCCACCGCACAGGGCCGCCGCAGTTTTCGTGGAAGCAAGACGCATAGCAATCTCCGAAGATGAGAGGGATGGCCGAACCACCCCGGGCACAACCGACGGTTGAAGGTCGGAAAACAATGTCCGGGTAGAACCCGGCGCTCTAAAAACAGGCGCCAGTATCGCGATGGTTTATGACAGAGCAGTGGCACGGTGATGGCAGGTTGATGACGTTAGAAGATCGTCCTGAACTATTGAGCTAGAGCGCTGTCGGGCAAATGCTCGTGTGCAAAGGATGGCGATAGGCGATACTCGCGGGGCTTTGAAGCCAAGATGTGGAGAGCTCGTTGATGCCGTTGCAACGCCTGCAAAACCTGTCGGAAATTGCCCCGGCGACATGGGACGCCCTGGTCCCGGAAAACCAGCCGTTCCTGCGCCATGCCTTTCTCGCGTCCCTGGAAGACAGCGGCAGCGTCGGCCCGCATACCGGCTGGCAGGCGGAGCATTTGCTGCATGTCGAAGGCGATCGGCTGCTCGCGGCCCTGCCTGCCTATCGCAAATGGCACTCTTACGGCGAATACGTGTTCGATCATGGCTGGGCCGACGCCTGCGCCCGCGCCGGGATCGATTACTACCCGAAACTGTTGGTCGCGGTGCCGTTCAGTCCGGTCAGCGGTCCACGGCTGTTGGCCGCCAATGTCGAGGACGGCTTCGAACTGCTCAAGAGCCTGCCGGGTTACCTGGAAATCGAAGAGCTCTCCAGCGCCCACGTCAATTTCACCGACCCCTTCACCGACGCCGCCATGGCTGAACAGCCAGGCTGGCTGCAACGCATTGGCTGTCAGTACCACTGGCACAATCGCGGTTATCGCGACTTTCAGGACTTTCTCGACGTCCTCAGTTCGCGCAAGCGCAAACAGATGCGCAAGGAGCGCGAGCAAGTGGCGGGGCAGGGGTTCGACTTCGAATGGCTGGAGGGCCGGGAGCTGGACGAGGCGCAGTGGGATTTTGTCTACGCCTGCTACGCCAATACCTACGCGGTGCGTCGCCAGGCGCCGTACCTGACGCGGGAGTTTTTCAGCCTGCTGGCCGAGCGCATGCCCGAAGCCATTCGCGTGGTGCTGGCCAGACAGGGTTCACGGCCGGTGGCGATGGCCTTCAGCCTGGTCGGTGGCGACAGTTTCTACGGACGTTACTGGGGTTGCCTGGCCGAGTTTGACCGGCTGCATTTCGAAACCTGTTTCTATCAGGGCATGGACTATGCGATTGCCCAGGGAATTCAGCGTTTCGATGCCGGTGCCCAGGGCGAGCACAAGCTGATTCGCGGCTTTGAGCCGGTGATTACCCACTCGTGGCATTACCTGCGTCATCCGGGCCTGAAGGCTGCCGTCAAGGACTTCCTCCACCAGGAGCGCGCCGGCGTACTGGCCTATGCCGAGGAGGCGCGGACAGCCTTGCCCTATCGCCAGACCTAGGCCCCCCGTGGGAGCAGGCTGGCTCCCACAGAGGGTCTAGGCGTGCGGCTCAAGTGTCTTCGCTGCCCAGACCGCGATAGATCACTCCACCCACCACCGCGCCCAACAGCGGCGTGACCCAGAACATCCACAACTGCGCAATCGCCCAGCCACCCACCATCAGCGCCGGTCCCGTACTGCGGGCCGGGTTGACCGAGGTGTTGGTGACGGGGATCGAAATCAAGTGGATCAGCGTCAGGGCCAGACCGATGGCGATCGGTGCCAGCCCCGGTGGGGCGCGTTTGTCGGTGGCGCCGAGGATGATCACCACGAACATCGCCGTCATCACCAGTTCAGTGACAAACCCGGCGGCCATCGAGTATTTGCCGGGAGAATGCTCGCCGTAGCCGTTGGAGGCCAGGCCGTTGGCGATGTCGAAGCCTTCCTTGCCGCTGGCGATGTAGTACAGCAGCGCTGCGGCGAGAATCCCGCCCAGCACCTGGGCGATGATGTAGGCGGGCAACTCTTTGGCCGGGAACCGGCCGCCGACGAACAGACCGACCGAGACGGCCGGGTTCAGGTGACATCCGCTGATGTGGCCGATGGCGAACGCCATGGTCAGCACCGTCAGACCAAATGCCAGGGCTACCCCCAGCACGCCGATTCCCAGCGGCGAAGACGCGGCCAGTACTGCGCTGCCGCAACCACCCAACACCAACCAGAATGTACCCAACAACTCAGTGACTGAACGTTTGAACAGAGACATGAGCGTGTCCTTGATAGTCCTGCTATCGAGACTGAATCGCGTTGTGCTTCCTTGCAGTCTTACGACAGGTCCCGTTCCGGAACCTTGGCTGAGTACAGCAGGGTTTACGCGGATTTCCAGCGCCCGTAAAAAACCGCCAGCGCCCGTGGTTGGCGGGCTCTGGCGGTTTTCGAGGTTGTTTGTGGGAGCGGACCTGCTCCCACGGGGTACACAAGATCAATCGATCCCGACGAAGCCCCCGGTCTGGTGCGCCCACAACCGCGCGTACAGGCCGCGATGGGCCAGCAGTTCGGCGTGGGTGCCGCTCTCGGCGATCTTGCCGTTTTCCAGCACCACCAGCCGATCCATGCGGGCGATGGTCGAGAGACGGTGGGCGATGGCGATCACGGTCTTGCCCTGCATCAGGGTTTCGAGGCTTTCCTGGATTGCCGCTTCGACTTCCGAGTCCAGCGCCGATGTCGCCTCGTCCATGATCAGGATCGGCGCGTCCTTGAGCAACACCCGGGCAATCGCAATGCGCTGGCGTTGACCACCGGACAGCTTCACCCCGCGCTCGCCGACATGGGCGTCGAACCCGGTGCGGCCCTCGGCGTCCGACAACAGCGGAATGAACTCGTCGGCACGGGCCTTGTGTACCGCGTCCCAGAGTTCGGCGTCGGTGGCGTCAGGTTTGCCGTAGAGCAGGTTGTCGCGGATCGAACGGTGCAGCAGCGAGGTGTCCTGGGTAATCATGCCGATCCGCGCGCGCAGGCTTTCCTGGCCGACTTCGGCGATGTTCTGCCCGTCGATCAGAATCCGCCCGCCCTCGACGTCGTACAGCCGCAACAGCAGATTGACCAGGGTCGATTTGCCGGCGCCGGACGGGCCGATCAGGCCGATTTTTTCTCCCGGCCTGATGTTCAGGTTGAGGTCGCCGATGATGCCTTTCTTCTTGCCGTAGTGAAAATCCACATGCTCGAAACGCACTTCGCCACGGGCCACCGCCAGCGGTTGGGCCTGTTCCCGGTCGGTGACGCTGACCGGTTGCGAGATGGTCTGCAGGCCGTCCTGCACCATGCCGATGTTTTCGAAGATGCCGGTGACCACCCACATGATCCAGCCGGACATGTTGACGATGCGGATCACCAGGCCGGTCGCCAGGGCAATCGCGCCGACGCTGATCAGCGATTGCGTCCACAGCCACAGGGCCAGCCCGGTGGTGCCGACGATCAACAGGCCGTTCATGGTGGTGATCACCACGTCCATGCTGGTGACCACGCGGCCCGCCAGTTGGGCTTTTTCGGTCTGTTCCTGGATCGCCTCGCGGGCGTAGTGCTGCTCGAAGTTGGTGTGGGCGAACAGCTTCAGCGTGGCAATGTTGGTGTAGCCGTCGACGATCCGTCCCATCAGTTTCGAGCGCGCGTCGGAGGCTTCCACCGAACGACTCTTGACCCGTGGCACGAAGTAGTAGAGCGCGCCGATGTAGGCGGCGATCCACATCAGCAGCGGGATCATCAGGCGCCAGTCGGCCTCGGCGAACAGCACCAGCGAACTGATCGCATAGATCAGCACATGCCACAACGCATCCACGGCCTGCACGGCGGAATCGCGCAACGAGTTGCCAGTCTGCATGATGCGCTGGGCGATGCGTCCGGCGAAGTCGTTCTGGAAGAAGTTCAGGCTCTGCTTGAGCACATAGCTGTGGTTCTGCCAGCGAATCAGGCTGGTCATGCTCGGGCTCAGGGTCTGGTGGACGAGCATGTCGTGTAGCGCCAGGAACAGCGGCCGCAGCAGGAGGGCAACCACCGCCATCCAGGCCAGCTCGGCGCCATGCACGGTGAAGAAGTCGGCGTTCGGCGCGCCCTGGGCCAGGTCGATGATGCGGCTCAGGTAACTGAACAGCGCGACTTCGATCAGCGCCCCGAACAGGCCGACGATCAGCAGGGCGAGAAAGCTCGGCCAGACCTGCTTCAGGTAATAGGTATAGAAGGGCAGGACGCGATCGGGCGGGGCTGCCGTCGGCGCGTCGCGGAATATGTCGATCAGTTGTTCAAAACGACGATAGAGCATCAGATAACCGCCCGGTCAGGGGCTCTCCCTTTATCAGTGTGAGCGGCGTGGCGTCAGGCCAACGCCGCTCGATACGCCCTGTACAGCTTAGTCGATGCGCTTGGCCGACTTGATGATCACAGGGTCGACGGGCACGTTTTGCATGCCTTGTTTGGTGGTGGTCTGCGAGTTGACGATGATGTCGATCACGTCCATGCCCTTGGTCACCTTGGCGAACACCGCGTAACCGGCGTCACGGCCCGGATCGAGGAAGGCGTTGTCGGCCACGTTGATGAAGAACTGGCTGGTGGCCGAGTTCGGGTCGGAAGTGCGCGCCATCGACAGGGTGCCACGAACGTTATGCAGGCCGTTGCTGGCTTCGTTCTTGATCGGTGCCTTGGTGTCTTTCTGCTGCATCTGCTGGGTGAAACCGCCGCCCTGGGCCATGAAGCCCGGAATCACGCGGTGGAAAATCGTGTTGTTGTAGAAGCCGCTGTCGACGTACTCAAGGAAGTTCTTGGTACTGATCGGTGCCTTGACCGGGTCCAGTTCGATCTCGATGGTGCCGTTGGTGGTCACCAGCTCTACGTGTGGCGCCTTTTCCGGGGTCGCAGCCATCAGGTTGGCGGCGAACAGCACGGAGCCGGCGGCGAGGGCGATTTTTTTCAGCATGGGTCAGTGATCCTGAGGATGAATATCGGCTGCGGCGAGAAACTCCAGCAGCGTGTGATTGAAACGTTCGGGTTGATCGAGCGGGGTGGCGTGGCGCGAATCGGCGATCACCACCAGCCGCGCATTCGACATCAGTCTTACATAGGTTTCTTTCAGCGCAACCGGCGTGTAGTCACGGTCGGCGCTGATGACGAGCGTTGGACAGGTGACCCTGGAAAGTCGTTCCTGAACTCCCCAGCCAACGATGGCATCGAAGCTGGCGAGATAAGCACGTTTGTCGTTTTTTGCCCAGCGTTCAGCCATCTTCCTGCGCAGATCGGCCTGTTCCGGTTTGGGGAACAATTTACTGCCCAGCGCCTTGCCGATGGTTTCGAGGCTGAGCAGACGCATCAGGCTCCAGCGTTTGAACCATTGCCAGTAATCGTCGCGGCTGCGCACTTTGACTTCTGGCGCGCTGTTAACGATGGTCAGCGTCCTGAGCAGATTCGGCTGATCGACGGCGAACTGAAAGCCGATCATGCCGCCCATGGACAGACCCACGTAATGCACCGGCCCGAGGTTCAGGTGCTCGAGCAGGGCCTGCAGGTCGGCGCTGAATCCGGCGATGCTGTAGCGCTCGCGGGGCTTGTCCGAGCGCCCGTGACCGCGAATGTCCGGGACAATCACCCGGTACTGCGTGGCCAGCGCCGGGATCTGCATTTCCCAGTCCAGGGTGCTCGAGCCGAGCCCGTGAACCAGCAGCAACGGCGTGCCGTGGCCATATTCCTCGTAGTGCAGGTTGCAACCTTCATGCTCGAAATACGCCATCGGTGAACTCCGTGTCAGGCTTGCTCGGGGGCGGCGAATGGCGCGTCCAGCGGCAGGGTGTCGAAGGTACGCAACAGTTCGATCAGGATCTGGGTCGCCGGGCCCAAAGGTTTGTCCTTGTTCGAATACAGATAGAAACTCGGATTGCGGCTGCCGCCCTGATCCAACGGTAGCAGCTTGAGCGTGCCTTCCTTCAGTTCCCGTTCGATCAAGTGCCGTGGCAGCCAGGCGAAGCCCAGGCCGTTGCTGACGAACGTCGCGGCAGTGGCGAGGCTGCCGACGGTCCAGCGCTGTTCGGCGCCGAGCCAGCCGACATCCCGTGGCTGCTGGCGGCCGGAGTCGCGGATCACCACCTGCATCTGGGATTCCAGGTCCTGGAAACTCAGTTCGCGATTCAAGCGATGCAGCGAATGTTCAGGGTGAGCGACCGCGACGAACTCGACTTCACTCATTTCCGTGCCGAGATAGCCGGGAATGCTGAAGCCGGTGATCGCCAGATCGGCCACGCCCTCGAGCAGCACTTCTTCGACCCCCGACAGCACTTCCTCGCGCAGACGCACGCGGCAGCCGCGGCTTTGCGGCATGAACGCGGTCAGCGCGCGGACGAGGCGGGCGCTCGGGTAAGCCGCATCCACCACCAGGCGTACTTCGGCTTCCCAGCCCTGCTCCATGTGGTGGGCGAGGTCTTCCAGTTGGCTGGCCTGTTTCACCAGCTGCCGGGAGCGGCGCAGCAGCACACCGCCGGCTTCGGTCAGCACCGCTTTGCGACCGTCGATGCGCAGCAACGGCACGCCGAGCTGGTCCTGCATGCGGGCGACGGTGTAGCTCACCGACGATTGCGAACGGTGCAGGGCCTCGGCGGCCTGGGCGAATCCGCCGTGGTCGACCACGGCCTGCAACGTTCGCCATTGATCCAGGGTCACGCGGGGCGCTTTCATCAATAGCTCCTCTTGTCCTAAGCTGGCCGTCCCTCATGGAGACTGCCGAATGAAAAAATTCTGTTGTGTGTTGCTGGCGCTGCTTCCGCTGACGGCGTTCGCCTACCCGATCGATGTGGAAAAAGACCTCAATGGCTTGAAGATCGACTACAACGCCTTCGACACCGATAACGACATCGGCTCCATTCAGGTCAACAACTACGGCGATGTCGATGCGACCTGCAAGGTGGTGTTCACCAACGGGCCGGAAGCACCGCGTACCCGCAACATCGACGTCGCGGCAGGCAAGCACAAGAACGCCACCGCCAAGTTCACCCGCACCATCATCAAGCTGCGTATCAAGCTCAGTTGCACCCCAAAATAGACTGATGCGCCCCGTGGGAGCCTGCTCTCGCGGGGTATGGGTTGCATCTAAACGAATTATTCGATGTTTTGCAGCAATTATTTGCGCTTTTTCATCGATATGACTCTGTTTAACCTTCACTCCATCGACTTACAACATTCTCGGATGGAGGCTACACACCATGTCCCGCGTTCTGATCATCGAAAGCAGCGCTCGCCAGCAAGACTCGGTTTCCCGTCAACTGACCCAGACTTTCATCAGCCAGTGGAAAGCTGCACGCCCGGCCGATCAGATCACCGTGCGTGACGTTGCCGTGAACCCGGTGCCGCACCTGGACATCAACCTGCTGGGTGGCTGGATGAAGCCCGCCGAACAGCGCAGCGCCAGCGAACAGGCGTCGCTGGATCGCTCCAACGAATTGACTGACGAATTGCTGGCCGCCGACGTACTGGTGATGGCCGCGCCGATGTACAACTTCGCGATTCCCAGCACCCTCAAGGCCTGGCTCGACCATGTGCTGCGTGCCGGCGTGACCTTCAAGTACACCGAAACCGGCCCGCAAGGCCTGCTCAGCGGCAAGCGCGCTTTCGTCCTGACCGCTCGTGGTGGCGTCTATGCCGGCGGCCCGGCTGACCATCAGGAACCGTACCTGCGTCAGGTGATGGGTTTCATCGGCATCCACGACGTGACCTTCATCCATGCCGAAGGCATGAACCTGGGCGGCGACTTCCAGGAGAAGGGTCTGAACCAGGCCAACGCCCGACTGGCCCAGGTCGCCTGATCCGTTAATCGCCAGATAATCGCTGGATGGTCTAGTGACCTGGCGCAACCCCTTCAAGGCTCTACGCGCATCGAACCTCCCTTTGCACTTGTGCTCCTGAGTGCTGTAGCCCGATTGAACGCTTTAGCGAGATCGGGCTTTTTTTTGCCTGCGATTTATCTGCATCACGCGGACTCGCGCTCCCACAAAGCAGGCAAAACCCGTTATCGTCGCCGCCATTCGAATTCGAGGCGACCATGGGCTATCTACTGTTTGTCACGCTGATCCAGGCGTTTTCCTTCAACCTGATCGGCGAATACCTGGCCGGGCATGTCGACAGCTACTTCGCGGTGCTGGTGCGGGTGCTGCTGGCCGGGCTGGTGTTCATTCCGCTGACCCGCTGGCGCTCGGTGGAACCGGCGTTCATGCGTGGCATGCTGCTGATCGGCGCGTTGCAGTTCGGCGTGACCTACGTCTGCCTGTACCTGAGCTTCCGCGTGCTGACGGTGCCGGAAGTGCTGCTGTTCACCATCCTTACGCCGCTGCACGTGACCCTGATCGAAGACGCGCTGAATCGGCGTTTCAACCCCTGGGCATTGGTGGCTGCGCTGGTGGCCGTGACCGGGGCGGCAATCATCCGTTTCGACCGCATCGCCCCGGATTTCTTCATGGGCTTCCTGCTGCTGCAACTGGCCAACTTCACCTATGCCGCCGGCCAGGTGATGTACAAGCATCTGGTGGCCAGACACCCGAGCGACTTGCCGCATTACCGGCGTTTCGGTTTCTTCTTCCTCGGTGCGCTGGCGGTGGTATTGCCGGCATTCCTGCTGTTCGGCAAAGCCAACTTCATGCCTGAAGCCCCGTTGCAATGGGCCGTGCTGTTGTTCCTCGGGCTGGTTTCGACCGCGCTCGGCATGTACTGGTGGAACAAGGGCGCGTGCCTGGTCAACGGTGGCACCCTGGCGGTGATGAACAACCTGCATGTGCCGGTGGGGCTGCTGATGAACCTGTTGATCTGGAACCTGAATGAGGATCTGGGGCGGTTGGCGCTGGGCGGGAGTGTGATTCTGGCGGCGGTGTGGATCAGCCGGTTGGGGATTCGCCAGCCGCTGGCGGTTCGCTGATCCATGGGCTGACAGAGTCCCTTGTGGGAGCGAGTAAACCCGCTCCCACAGGCTTTCTGCTGTTACATCAGGTGTTTCTCGGGTTCAGGAATATGCGCCGAACCCAACACCGCCGGCAGCAACCCCGAACGCAAATCCCCGCCACTCGGCTGTTGGTACAGGCTCAACCCAAACTCCGGCAGCACCGCCAGCAGGTAATCGAAGATATCCCCCTGGATCCGCTCGTAGTCGGCCCACACCGTGGTGCGGGTGAAGCAGTAGATTTCCAGCGGGATGCCCTGGGCGGTGGTTTGCATCTGGCGCACCATGCAGGTCATGTTCGGCTGCACCTCGGCGTGGCTCTTCAGATACGCCAGCGCATAGGCGCGGAAGGTGCCGATGTTGGTCATGCGCCGGCGGTTGGCCGACATCGCGACATTGCCCTGGGCTTCGTTCCACGCCTTGAGTTCGGCTTTCTTGCGGGTCATGTAGTCGGTCAGCAGATGGACCTGGGACAGCTTCGCTTCTTCATCGTCGCGAATGAAGCGCACGCCGCTGGCGTCGATGAACAGGCTGCGCTTGATCCGCCGCCCGCCGGATTGCTGCATGCCGCGCCAGTTTCTGAACGACTCGGACATCAGACGCCAGGTCGGGATCGAGACGATGGTCTTGTCGAATCCTCTTAATAGTGAGCTTTCTAGAATGTGGACAGCGTTTCGGCCAGCAAAACCGAGCTAAGGGCAAAAAAGGAGCTGTCTGGATTTTGTGAGTTGAAAATGGACACCAATAGACGCTGGCCAAGCGTAGCATTTTGGATGGGCACCTCCGTCAACGATGTCTACCACCCGCGCTTGCGAGATCCAGCAACCCACTTATCGCCTGAAGTCCCTTCGTCCTGGCCTTTGTACTCAGTTAGAGGTCACCGAAGAACTGCGCATATAGGCGTATGTGGTGACAGAAGAGAAGGACGACGCTGAAAGTCAGTCGTCCAATACCTGATGCCACAACCGACGCAACGTCGATTCAGGCATCCCCAATTTCCTGGCAGCCTCAGCCTGAGTGAATCCATTTGCCTTAAGCTCCTGGACGGCTTTTAGCTTTTCGCTTGCTGCTGAAATGTTCAGGGGAGTCAGCCGATCTGGCTCGGCAGGTATAGCAACGTCAGCTAAATCCAGCGCCTCAATCTCAGCTAGGGAAGCAAGAAGTATTTCTCGAGCCGTCCTATGGTCTTGAGAAGCAATAGTGAGAGCGATCAAGGTCACGGTCTCAATTTCTAGTCCTGCGGCGAGCTTACAGCCTGTGTCCAAGGTCACAGAGCTCTTGGCCAACTCCAGTTTACTTACAGTCCGCTGATCCACGTGCTTGGTCATTGCGGGCTGAGATATCCCTTTGCGCAAGCGCAGCAACTGAAGCGCTGCCGCGAAGGAGTAACGGAGCGACATTGCGATTCCCCAAAAACCAAGAGGTATGCCCCGTTTGCCTGCCGCCAAACAAACGTCTATAGTCGTTGTTTTGGCGGTCGAGAGACCTAGTTAGCAATTTATGAATATTGAAATGCGGGGATGTGCTTGATGGATAGCTCACTCAGCGACGGGCTACTGGGGGAGGGAGGCGTTGATCTGGTCGGCTCTGAACTGTCCCTTGACGAGGTGCTCCTCGCTGCTCGAGAGCACTACAAGCGGATGCCTTTTTGCGTGGTCGAGGATTGGGTGATCCTAGATGCCATCCTCACGGAAGATGAGCAGGCTAAGGTGGCTGCGGCTGGATGTCAGCCCATGTTCTTGTTTGCCCACAAGGTCGTACATGACGAGCAGCGGCGCTTTGAGCTTGGGCACTGGGTGCGGTCGACAATCGCTCGAGCGTTCACGGAAGGCTATCTCTTCGAGACTAGGAACACCGTCTACCTGCTCAAGGGGCCAGGGCAACGCAAGTCGTCTTCGCTGCAAGGCATTTTCTCCATCTTCTAGGTGTCACGGCCCCGCCCGTGGCGACTCAATTGTTTCAGAGATCAAGATATGTTCCGTTCTCAAAAATCTGACATGGCCGGAGTTCCTGGCATGTTCGGTGACGGGCTCATGCATTGGCATGGCGTTTCCAGAGCGCTTGCTACCCACTGGTACCACGTGAGCGCTCAACGCCTTCATGAAGGCCAATTCAGAAATTATGAGGAGATGCTCAACGATGAGATGCGCCTTGTGGATTTGCTGATAGCGCAGGACGAGAGTCTGGTTGTGCAGGAAGTCCAGGCCGTCACCCCATCTTGGATGAACAAGAATGGCGGTTGGAGGATGGAGAAGCTCACTTCACTGTCCATGGGATACAGCCAGGCTGGTGTGGCCGTCTGTGTTCTGGAAGTAGAGGGTGGTGCTGTGTACATCGATACGCATGAGCCTGGTCTCGATGCCGACTCCCTGAACAGCGTCAAAGAGCTATATCGACGCGGTAAGGCTCAGGCCAGTGCTGCAGCAGAGCCTCGGGGGGCTTAGGGATGCCAGAGGTCAACACAGTGAAGCTGGACTACCACGTGAAGCGCTATTCGGATTTTGACCTCTTGCGTATTGCTCAAGCTGTAAGCCAAGGATATGGGGACGAGATCACTGCGTTTCTGGTGAATGTCCACATCCATCGGCTGAGCGCCGTTGGCGTGGTCTTTGGACATGTACGGCAAGGGCCTCATGGTCGGTTTGCTGATGGGCACTTGATCCAGACATCCGACATCGTGGCTATCAAGAAGGCAGGCAAGTTTTGGGTGATCAAGACCATGAACTCGATGTACGTGGTGGCTACCTTTCGCCGTGATGGTGGGCGCCGGAGCTTCAGGGATTTTTGCCGCCTGGTTGGTAGCAGCTTCCCGAACAGTGAACTGATTCATTAGTTAGAGCCTGGGCATGCGAGCGTGTCCAAGGTCTCACCGTGCCTGAAATTCAGGTTATGCAAGGAGCTGTAAGTGATTAAATTTGAGTATCTGAGGTTCTCTGGTTGCCTGGAGGATATCCGCGTTTTCCAGCATATCTCGGACGTAGTCCAAGTAATCATGAAAATCGATGGGGTGCTGATTCCCAACGTCAAAGTCCCACTCCAGATCTATGAAGAACTGGAGCAGGGATCTCAGGTTGAGTTTTACGCTCTTGTACAGAATTCAAAAAACAAAGTGAAGAACACTGCAATTGTCCTTGCAGCCAAGACCGCGAGCGGAAGGCTCCTACGTGTGCCAAGCATGCGCTACAAGGTGCAGCTGCACTTTTGGGTCATCGCGGCGATTTGGGCTGCAGTGGCATTTGTTGCAAGCTGGATTGCGTTGGTCTTCGGGTCAGACTTTTTGATCGGCGGCAGCCGCTCGATGTCACAACAGTGGGCTTTTGTAAATTCGGCAGCCTCGGTCATAGGAATTCTGACTGGAGGGTTCTTTGTCGGATGCGGTATCTACCTTTTCCACAAAACGTCTGTCCTTGATACCTGGCAGTCGATTGCACCCGCCACGCTCGTAGAGCGCTTCAGCAAGCTCCACCGCTAACTGTCGGGCGTGCCGCATTCGCGGACGGCTGTCGTGAACCAGGCCACACGTTCGTGCGGCCTAGCCCTGCGGGCTTCCATCCTCACGCCTATGGCCCGTCGTGGGCCGGCGCGCTCCGCTTGCGGTTTGATCGCAAATCACATGGCCGAGCCTCTACCCCTACAGTGAACCTTAAGCACTATGAAGACGCCGCCTGAAGCCCTACCCGAGATCGACATTGGAGAGTTCCGTCAGCGCTATCCGCAGCTGTTTTCTGATCCTGGCGTCGATTTGATCTACTGCGGGCCTGGCTGGAAAAACCTCCTCCTCGCACTGTGCGATACGCTGCGGGATCACCTGGCTCGGCACCCAGAGGTTGTCCCGGTGACCGTCGCGCAGATCAAATCAAAATTCGGCGAGCTGCACTTCTTCTACGATGGCGGGGATGCCTACTGCCGAGGCGCAGTGGATGTTGCCACCCAGCTATCGCTAAAGACTTGTTCGTACTGTGGCTCTCCTGGGAGGCAGGTAGGGACGACCTGGGTCAGCACGCTCTGCTCCGTACATAGCAGCAATGCCTCTCGGACTTCTGAGTAGAAGTCCGGGCTTACTATCGTTACGGATGGTGAGCTTTGAGAGCGGTAGCCCGTTGGGTCTTTCACAGCGATGTCGTATGCTCGATTCGCTGTGCTTGATCAAGGACGCGTGGCATGCCCAAGATAAAACCGTTTGATATGAAGCTCCTGGATCTCCTCTTCGAAATGGAAGGGGGGTACGTTTTGGATTTTTCGAACGCTACCTTCAGTCGGTTCTTCCTCGGGGAGTTGGAGGTCGACATTGATGATCAACTCTTCACAGCCGATGGTACGTCCAAGGCCAAGCGTTTCCGCAGTTTTCTAAACCTTGCAGATACCCAGACCTGTGTACGAGCATTGAGGGCTTTGTGGGCACATCGACAGGCTCGCCTGGTACACGAAGGTCGAGATGATCCAGTTGCGAACGCCGAGGGGCGTTTTCTGACCCTGATCCAGGATTTGGAATCGGGCACCTCCAGTAGTTGCGTTGCGGGCGACCCATTCGCAGCAGTACGAAAGGTCAGCATTGATCAGGCCGCTTTGTTGAAGCAGAAACTGCTGGAGATCCATAAGTTCGGGGCTCAAACGCGTGGCTATGCCTTCGAGGCCTTTCTACAGCAGCTATTTGAGATGTCTAACCTTCAGCCTCGAGCCCCTTTCCGGAACACGGGTGAACAAATCGACGGTAGCTTCTTATGTCGCGGCGACATCTACCTGGTTGAGGCGAAGTGGGTTAGAGAGGCCGTTGGGGTACGTGACCTTCACAATCTGCAGGGTAAGATCAGCGAAAAGGCTGCTTGGACGCGAGGGGTGTTCATCAGCTACTACGGCTTCACGGACGTTGGGTTGCATGCCTTCGGTCGTGGGAAGAGCCTGGTATGTATTTCCGGCAAAGACATCCACGATGCCCTCGATAGGCAGATCCCCTTCTCCGATATCATCGACCGAAAGGTCAGAGCTGCTGCAGAAACTGGCTCTGTGTTTGTTGAGGTCAGCAAACTGTTCTAGACGGGTCTTTGCCGAGCTCGGGATGATGGTGCTATTGCGGTAGCTCCTATCATCACTTATCAGCCTTCAAGATCATTTTTCGTTTGGACTGAGCTTGCATAAATAGCAGGACGTCAAAGACCCTACCAGGTGCTGACTCTAGCCCTGGATGGCGACTTTTTCTAACGCCTTCGAGCAGGATTTCGCGGTTCAGCTCCCAGCACTGACCAAGTTGAAATGGCAGGTAGCAGATTCGACGCCCTCCAGCTTGATGGGTGTTTTGGGGTAGTAGTTGCTGGCCCATGAATCCCACTTTTCCCGCGAGCCTCAAGCCCTTCCTTACCTGGCTATCCAGGGCTGGCATTAGCCCCGTGATCAGCAGCAGCGCCTTCATCGGGTAAGTGACACTGGTGTTGTTGATAAACAGTCCAGATGCTAGCGAGGCGAGAGTGCTCAGGATCTCGATGTCAAATCTTCTGGCATCGCTGAAGGAAGCGCCCGGGTTGAAAACTCTGTCACCCCCTCGAGTCAAGCTGAACGATTCAAGACTGTGCCGACTGAGCTTGAGCAGGCTCGTATGTACTTGCTTGTTCCTAAGAAAGCTCTCTATCTGCGAAGTGGGCCGAAGGCTCGGGCTTCTGCGTCTGCATGCTCCCCAATTACGAAGGGCCGTGGACAGCGCCTGAGCGAGCAAGGAGGCATGCTCAGAGGTTGGTTCGGCCTGGAGGTAGCGCTGAGCAACGATCTGTACATTGGCGAAATCCTGATGGTAGGACAGTCTGAAGCTGTTGATTGCACAAGTAATGTCCTGAGCGTTGCCAACCAGTTGGAGCATGCTTTCGATCCCTCCAGAGAGAGGGGCGAGTTTGAGATTTGGCCGAGGGGTACGTCAAGGATGGGCTAGGCCGATGAGAGGTCTTGAAGGTCGAAGGGTTGCTGATTATAATGAGTGAGCACTCACTTTGGTAATGGCGCGATTCGTCGCTTCTAGAGGTAACTATGGAATACGGTCGACTTGGCAATTCCGGGCTCAAGATCAGCAGGCTGGCACTCGGCTGCATGAGCTTTGGCCAACCAGCTCTGCAAGGCACTTGGACACTGAACTACGAAGATTCTGAGCCCCTCATCAAGCAGGCAATGGATCTGGGGATCAATTTCTGGGACACCGCCAACGTATACGGTTACGGCTCTTCTGAAGAGATCCTGGCACGGGTCATCGCCAAGTTCTGCCGGCGTGAGGATGTCGTCCTCGCGACCAAGCTTCGCTTTCCTATGCATGCTGGCCCTGGCGGTGGAGGACTCTCCCGGAAGGCTGTGATGGAGCAGATCGATGCGTCCCTCAAGCGCCTTGGCACCGACTATGTCGACCTCTACCAGATCCATCGTTTCGATCCCGAAACTCCTATTGAGGAAACGATGGAGGCCCTCCACGACATCGTCAAAGCGGGCAAGGTTCGTTACATCGGAGCATCGTCGATGTGGGCTTGGCAGTTCGCGAAGATGCAGCACGTGGCACAGATCAATGGATGGACACGTTTCATATCCATGCAGCACCAGTACAACCTCGTGCAGCGTGAAGAGGAGCGAGAGATGTTCGGCCTCCTTGCCGATCAAGGTGTTGGTTCGTTGCCGTGGAGCCCATTGGCCGCCGGCTTGGTCGCTCGACCATGGGGCCAGCAAAGCTCGACGCGAGCGCGTGAGAACCCTGACAAAGACATGGCTGAGCGTCCGCTCTACCTGCCGACCGACAAGGCCATTGTTGACGCTGTTGAGCAGATTGCCTTGGAGCGTGGGGTGTCCCTCGCAACGGTGGCGATGGCTTGGGTGATGAAAAATCCACAAGTATCGGCTCCCATTATCGGTGCGACCAGGCCCAAGCATCTGACAGATGCCGTAGCGGCACTCGACTTGAAGTTGACCTCGGAAGAAGTGGCGCTTCTGGAGCAGCCATACACACCGCGTCTGCCGACGTACTTCTGATAGCCAAAGCGCATTCGGCGGGAGGTGCCTATATGCTCCGCCGTTTGTTGTGTATCCCAGTCTTTATGAGAGGCCCCTAAATGGGTACGTTCAAGCATCTCGCCTTGGCCTGTGTGGCAGGGGCTTTTTTTACTTTTCATGGCGCTGCTTTCAGCGCACCGGCTGATCCTGGTGTAGGAGCGCACATCCAAAAGGTGTCGTTCAAAAACAACAACGGAATCAAGATTGTCGGGAATGTCTATTTCCCTGCTGGCTTCGACAAAGCCAAGTCTTACCCCGCAATCGTCACAGTGCCTCCGGCAGGCGGCGCCAAGGAGCAGACTGCAGGAATCTATGCGAGCAAGATGGCCGACAAGGGCTTCATCACCATCGCGATTGATGCATCGTTCCAAGGCGAGAGTGGGGGTGAGCCTCGCTACAAAGAAGACCCGATTGCCCGTGTTGAAGATATCCGTGGTTCGGTGGATTACCTGGTGAGCTTGCCGTATGTGGATGAGAGCCGAATCGGAGTATTGGGCATCTGTGCAGGTGGCGGCTACGCGGCCAGTGCGGCGATGACTGAGCGACGAATCAAGGCCGTTGGCCTGGCCGTGCCTGTAGATGGCGGAAGTGAAAATCGAGCGGCTGGGAAGGAAGCCACCATCAAAACCCTTGAGGCTATTGCCGAGCAACGCACGGTAGAAGCTCGAGGTGGTAAGCCGATGGTCATCCCTTGGATTCCAGATGAATACAAGGATTCAGATGACATCGACCTGCGCGGTGCTTACCAATACTACCGCACACCTCGCGGTGAAACTCCGAACTGGCAGAACAAAATGAGGTTCGTCAGCCTGGATGCGGTCATGGCATTTGATGCGTTCGCACACGCTGAGATGCTCCTTACGCAGCCGTTGGAAGTTGTCACGGGGAGTGAAATCGGCGCATACGGTTCTACTAAAACAGGTCGAGAGGTTTATGAGCGAGCGGCCTCGACCAAAAAAGACCTTCTGGTTCTGAATGGCGCTTCCCATTTTGACCTGTACGACAACCCGAAGTACGTGGACAAGGCTGTGACAAAGTTTGATCAGTTCTTCCACGCCAATCTGAAATAGGTGTAGGGCCGCACGGGATCGCTCTCAGGGCTTTTGAAGGTCTGGCAGGTTTCGTATAATGAGTGAGTACCTCATTAATTCACTGGTCGGCCTTACTGTGCGGATCACCCACTGCTTAAAGGTATCTCGTTGCATGGCTCGTCCAAGAAGTGAAGAGAAGCGCCTAGCCCTGTTGATTGCTGCCGCTGAGGCTGTAGCTGAGCATGGGTTGGCCGGCTCTCCAACGTCGCTGATCGCCAAGAAGGCTAGTGTCGCTGAGGGGACGCTCTTTCGATATTTTCCAACGAAGGAAGACTTGCTGAACGAGCTCTACTTCTATGGAAAGCAAAGCTTGTGCGAGATGCTTATGAGGGATTACCAGTCCAAGGCATCGTTCCGCGACCGGTTCCAGGGGCTTTGGAACAGCTACATCGATTGGGGCCTTGCCAACCCCCAGCTGAGCCATGCCGTCAACCAGCTTTCACTTTCCTCGATGATTCGACCTGAAACCCTCACAAGGCTTGAGGGGCTGTTTCCGGACATGGAGGTGGGGTTGAAGTTTGCTGAGTCGGAGGAGTTCGGTGGTCGGGCCGATTTCGCGGAAGCAATCTTCACGGCTCTTGCAGAGACAACGATGTCATTCGCAAGCCGGGAGCCATCGGAGGCCATGTTCTACAAGAACAGCGGCTTCGCAGCTCTGTGGAAAATGTGCGAGGGCCGCTAGCGCGCGCCCTTTTTTTGTAACAGTTAAATGAGTGAGTGCTTGCGTGATAAACGTGGGCGGCGGTGATGCAAATGAAAAAACGGTACAGGCGTTGCTGGTCGATCCTCGCGATGATTGCAGGAATAGCCTCCATGGCCTCATGTTCTTCTTTTGTAAAAAGCTTCGGGAAACTACCTGACGGTGAGCGCTTGTCTCGAATTGAGGCATCGCCTAACTATCGAGAAGGTGAGTTCAAATACATTACTCCAACCTCGATGTTCACCGGCGAAGCCAGTGTTACTGAGTGGATCAAAGAGATGATCTTTGGCCCCCGTGAAGGTGTCAGGCCCTCACATGCTTTGCCGATGGTGAAAACTAATTTAAAGGCAATTGATAGAAATAAGGATGTTGTGGTTTGGCTTGGGCACTCATCTTTTTATCTACAGATAGATGGGAAGCGGATTTTGGTAGATCCGGTATTCAGCTCTCACACCTCGCCTATTTCGTTCATCTACAAGGCATTTAAAGGTAGCTACCCATATTCTGCAGCAGATATGCCGGAGTTGGATGCACTGGTGGTCTCTCATGATCACTGGGATCATCTTGACTACGACACCGTTATGGCTCTGAAGGATAAAGTTAAGGCTGTTGTAACTCCGCTCGGAGTAGGCTCGCACTTTGAATATTGGGGTTATGACATCGCCAAGATCCATGAGGCAGACTGGTATCAGGACGTTCGCCTAGACCCCGAGTTCGCAATTCTCGTCACCCCAGCCCGTCATTTCTCTGGGCGAGGGCTTAAGAGCAACCAGACCCTATGGGGTGGCTTTGTCTTCGAAACGCCGCACCGGAAGGTCTTCTACAGCGGTGACGGCGGTTACGGCCCGCATTTCGCGGAAGTAGGCCAGCGATTCAAAGACATTGATCTCGCGATTGTAGAGAACGGCCAATACGACCCACGCTGGGCTCAAATGCACATGATGCCTGAAGAGTCGTTGCAGGCAGGTCTCGACGTTGGGGCTAAAGCGCTCCTGCCTGTGCATGCTGGTCGCTTCGCCTTGGCTAGTCACAATTGGGACGACCCCTACAACCGCATTGCGGCTGCAAGTGAAGGAAAACCGATCCGGCTTCTTACACCTGAGATAGGCGAGGTGGTTGATTTTTCTCGCTTGCAAAAAGCTTTCACCAAATGGTGGGA
Organism: Pseudomonas sp. B2M1-30; assembly: GCF_025447575.1. Lineage (NCBI taxonomy): Bacteria > Pseudomonadati > Pseudomonadota > Gammaproteobacteria > Pseudomonadales > Pseudomonadaceae > Pseudomonas > Pseudomonas sp. B2M1-30. The sequence continues at coordinate 166,742 of NZ_JAOEJT010000010.1, forward strand.
AGAGTCCCCTGCTCCTGTGGCAGAGCATTACTCGTCTAAACAAAACTAACTAGGCCTTGCTTCCTGGGATAACTCCGTATCGGACTCGTCAGAGCAATTATTATGAATAATCTTCTGCTATCGAAAAATAAAGTGCCGGTGCGCCGAGTGCTCAGGAACGTGCCTCCATTCGCGATGGTAATTGGGCTTCTTTTTCTTACTGGTTGTAGTCAGCCCAATGATCAAGTTCAGCAAACACAGGCAGTGCCAGTAGAGGCCATCACCGTGTCTGGTCAGCCGATGGACATCACTGTTGATCTTCCGGGGCGAATTGAGCCTGTGCGGGTAGCTGAAGTTAGAGCACGAGTGGCTGGAATCGTATTGAGCCGGAATTTTACAGAGGGCGCCGACGTCAAGGCCGGGCAGATACTTTTCCAAATTGACCCTGCACCGTTCAACGCGTCATTGGCACGTTCTAAAGCGGAGCTGGCTCGTGCGCAGGCAGCGCTCTTCGAGGCCCAGACAGTTGTAGATCGCTACAAACAACTTGTGACAATCGAAGCGGTAAGCAAACTGGAGTTCGAGCGCGCCCAAGCCACCCTTAAGGGGTCGAAAGCTTCGAGCCAGTCTGCAGCTGCTGAGGTCGAAACAGCCAGGCTCAACCTGGAATACACCACCGTTCGCGCCCCGATCACGGGCCGCATTGGCAGAGCAATGGTGACGGAAGGGGCGCTCGTTGGACAAAACGAGGCTACACAGATGGCCATGATTCAGCAGCTTGATCCTATCTATGCGGACTTCAGGCAGCCGGTGGCAGATGTGCTTCGTATGCGAGACGCATTGGCAGCCGGCACCCTGGTTGGTGACGCATCAGCCGCACCTATTTCGGTGACCATTGAAGGTACAGAGAAGAAGCAGGATGGGAGGCTTTTGTTCTCTGATATCACCGTTGATCGCGGTACTGGTGAGGTATCGCTGCGAGGTGAGTTGCCAAACAAAAATGGCATGCTGCTGCCTGGCATGTACGTCCGTGTGCGTGTCCATCAAGGCGTTCAACCCGAGGCGATCCTCGTACCGCAGCGAGCCGTTCAGAGAACACCGGGGGGCCAAGCCCGAGTCTTGGTTGTGGGTGCAGCCGACACTGTAGAGGTTCGAGAAGTACAGACTGGGGTGATGCAAGGGAAGCTTTGGCAAATCCGAGAGGGCTTGAACCCTGCTGATCGAGTGGTTGTTGGCGGCGCTGCGTCTCCAGGTGCAAAAGTCACTGTGACCGACGTCACTGCCGGGCCGCAGGGGTAACGTCATGTCCAGATTCTTCATCGACCGTCCAAACTTCGCGTGGGTCGTGGCGATCTTCATCGTCATGGCAGGTCTTCTCTCCATCCCGTCTTTGCCAGTGGCCCAGTTCCCAGCAGTGGCGCCGCCCCAAATTACTATCAACGCCACCTACCCAGGAGCATCCGCTGCCACGGTGTCGGAGTCAGTCACCAGCATCATCGAAGAAGAGCTGAACGGGGCGAAAGGGCTCCTCTATTACGACTCCTCGAGCACATCGGCTGGCACTGCGGAAATCAATGTCGTCTTCAAACCAGGTACAGATCCTGCCCTTGCTCAGGTGGATGTTCAGAACCGCATTCAAAATGCCCAGGCCCGTCTGCCAGCTGAGGTTACTCAGCAGGGCCTTCAGGTAGAGCAGGCCAACTCTGGCTTCCTGCTGATGTACACCTTGACCAACAAGAACGGCGCAACTGGGGATGTGGTTCGCCAGGCAGATTACGCGGCTCGAAATGTGAACAACGAGATCCGGCGTATTCCAGGGGTTGGGCGGGTTCAGTTCTTCGCTGCCGAGGCGGCAATGCGGGTCTGGATCGATCCTCAAAAACTCTTGGGGTATGGGCTGTCCGTTGCTGATGTGAACGCGGCCATCGCCGCCCAGAACGGACAGGTGCCTGCAGGCAGCTTTGGGGGCCGCCCAGGTACAGCTGATCAAGAGCTGAGCGCGACTATCGCTGTAAAAGGGATGCTCGATACGCCTGAGGAGTTTGGTCGCATCGTGCTGCGAGCGAACCCTGATGGCTCCAAGGTCACCCTTGCGGATGTGGCTCGCTTGGAGATTGGCAGGCAGAACTACAACTTTGACACCCTCGACAACGGTCGTCCGGCAGCAGGCGCTGCAGTGCAGCTGGCACCTGGTGCAAATGCTCTGCAGACCGCTGAAGCTGTCAAGGCGCGCTTAGCGGAGCTATCGAAGGGCTTTCCTTCCGACATCGGGTACTCGGTGCCTTACGACTCGTCACTGTTTGTGGACGTTGCCATCGAAAAGGTACTTCACACCCTCGTCGAGGCTGTGGTGTTGGTGTTCCTTGTGATGTTCTTGTTCCTCCAGAACCTGCGCTACACCCTGGTGCCGACAATCGTGGTGCCAGTCTGCCTTGCAGGTACTTTGGCGGTCATGCTCGCGTTAGGGTTTTCCGTGAACATGATGACCATGTTCGGCATGGTGCTGGCTATCGGCATCCTGGTCGACGATGCCATCGTGGTGGTGGAGAACGTTGAGCGGATTATGGCGGAGGAGGGACTATCTCCCCGAGAGGCTACGATCAAGGCCATGGGGCAGGTCTCCGGCGCCATTGTGGGTATCACCCTTGCGCTTGCCTCGGTCTTCCTACCACTCGCGTTTATGAGCGGCTCCGTTGGCGTGATCTATCGGCAGTTCTCGCTCTCGCTCGTAGTCTCAGTGCTGTTCTCAGGCTTCTTGGCCCTGACGTTTACACCAGCACTCTGTGCCACTTTGCTGAAGCCGATTCCGAAAGGACACCACGCAGAGAAGAAAGGCTTCTTCGGCGCATTCAATCGTTCCTTCTCCCGGCTCACCCACCGATTCGAGCTTCTCAACTCTCGCTTGGTGCAACGCACGGGCCGCTACATGCTGATCTATTTGGTGATCATTGTAGGCCTCGGATACTCATACCTCCGGTTGCCGCAGGCCTTTGTGCCGGTCGAAGACCAAGGGTTTTATATGGTGGACATCCAGCTTCCACCTGGTGCCACTTACTCGCGTACAGCGAACGTTGCCGGCGAGATGGAGCAGTATTTCCGTTCTCGGCAAGCGACCCAAGACACCTTCATTGTGTTGGGATTCAGCTTCTCCGGCACCGGTCAGAATGCGGGTCTGGCGTTCCCTACGCTGAAGGATTGGGGCACTCGAGATAGCTCGGCTTCCCAAGAGGTGGCGGCGTTCAACGAGCATTTTTCCTATCTGTCTGATGGGCGAGTGATGGCGGTAGATCCGCCTCCAGTTGAGGGCCTAGGGAACGCGGGTGGCTTTGCTCTGCGACTTCAGGATCGAGGTGGTTTAGGGAGAGCGGCACTGCTGGCTGCACGTGACAAGTTACTGGCTGAGGCCAGCAGCTCACCGGTTTTCGCATACGCGATGATGGAGGGCTTGGATGACTCACCTGAACTGCGCCTGGACATTGATCGGGTAAAAGCTGAGGCGATGGGAGTGGGCTTCGACACCATCCGTACTGCTATCTCCACGGCCTTTGGCTCTGCAACCGTAGCGGACTTCGCGAACGTGGGGCGGCTCCAGCGTGTCGTCGTACAGGCTGACCAGGGAGAGCGCATGACCCCGGAAAGCATACTGCGACTTAACGTACCGAACTCTGCAGGCCAGATGGTTCCGCTGTCTGCATTTGCAACCACCGTGTGGGAAAACGGTGCTGTACAACTCGCTCGTTACAACGGCTACCCAGCTATCCGAATTTCTGGTGATGCCGCGCCCGGTTACAGCACGGGCCAGGCCATGCAGGAGCTGGAGCGCATCATCGCAACGTTGCCTGAAGGTATCGGGTATGAGTGGACGGCGCTGTCCTACCAGGAGCGCTCTGCCGGCTCGCAGGCACCTGCGCTTTTCGCTCTGTCGTTCATGGTGGTATTCCTGCTTTTGGTTGCTCTGTACGAAAGCTGGGCCATTCCCATCTCCGTCATGCTCATTGTGCCAGTCGGTGCTCTAGGGTCTGTGCTCGCGGTGACAGCACTCGGCATGCCCAATGACGTCTATTTCAAAGTGGGGCTGATCACCATCATTGGCCTTGCCTCGAAGAACGCGATCCTGATCGTCGAGTTTGCCAAGGACTTGTTGGTACAAGGCCATTCCATTAAAGACGCTGCGTTGCAAGCTGCGCGGCTCAGATTCCGCCCGATCATCATGACGTCGCTTGCGTTCATCTTGGGGGTGGTGCCTCTCGCTATTGCAACAGGCGCGGGAGCTGCGAGCCAGCGTGCGATTGGCGTCGGCGTGATTGGCGGAATGGTCTCCGCAACTTTCCTTGGTGTTCTCTTCGTACCAATTTTCTTTGTCTGGGTGCTGTCCAGATTTCGGCGGCGTTCTAGTGTGGCGGCGGAGGTAGCGCAGTGAGCATCGAGTCGACGCCGAAGACGGCAACCTCGCCTGAAGTTCGCTTCCACTGCACTGGGTGTGGTGCTTGCTGCCGGGGCCGATACGTCGCTTTAAGTCTTGATGAGGCGATTGCATGGCTGAAGCGTGGCCATCAAATAGCGATCATCTGCGAGGCGTTGAGTGAGCCCACCCATGGTGGTGATGACGCACGAAATGCCCACGCCAAGAGTCGTTCAGCGAAGGCAATCTCTGGGAGGTTGCCGATCCGCATAATCCCAATTTTTGCAGCGGATGTTCTCGCGGGTTGTCCGAACCTTGGAGATGACGACCTCTGTCAGATCTACGACGTGAGGCCTCTGGTCTGCCGGATCTATCCATCAGAAATCAATCCATTCATTGTGCTTCGTGCGGCGAACAAGGATTGTCCTGAGGAGGCCTGGGCGTATGGAGAAGCGATCATAGCTTCAGACGGTTCGAGACCTTCTTCGCTCGTAGACCTCGTTGACCGATCTTATCGGGCAGACGTGGACGAGGCGCATCTGAAGCTACAGATCTGCAATGCACTTGGTCTTGGGGTTACCGCACTGAAGGACGATGGCTTTGTCATCCACAGTCCTCGAGTAAGTGATTTTCTGGCTGCCATTTCGGTTGTAGTTCGAGGCCAATTTGTCATCGAGTCGAACTGGGCCATCCAGGTCGCCGGTGAGGTATCGAAACGTCTACTGCTGAATCAGGATGCCAAATTGCTCGTTCAACCAGACAACAATGCTCAGCAGTTTGTGGCGCTCGTGGCGCCAGGCTAGATTGGTGCTACCCGAGCGAATAGGGATACGACTCTAGTTCGACGAGAAATCCCCAACCAGGCGAAATTGCTCAGCCCAATCGACGAGGAACAACCCCTCTTCCTCCGTGGGGGGCGCGATCATTCTCTTGTGAGCAAAGTGATCGCGGCACTCAGGCATCCAGCGTCTACGGTGAAGCCAGGTGATCCTGGCTACCAGCGTCGTGTCACCATGCCCAGGTAGCCGGCAGATGCCGGCGCTTGGCGTTCCACATACATCAGTTTCGGCTCAGTCTCATGATGTATCGATGGCACGTCACCATAGCCTGTACTCAATGCCAGGATGTGCCCGATTACCACGCCTACGACGATATCAATCAGGGCGCGCTTCAATATGTTCTTACCCATCAGTTGCCCACCTCCTTTTTTTCGGGGACAACAATTGGTGTAACGGCAGAATTTTTTTCGACCAGGGTAAATCGAGATTTTTTTTCGGTTGCATCGCCATCATGGCCTCGCTTGCTGTGTGAACTGCTGATCGTGCTGTCACGACCAGCTGCGAGCGCAATTTTCACAGGCTCCAAGCTGTGTCATCGGGCGGGGTTTGCACGATTTTGACAATCCTCAGAGCCTGATTTGGGAACTGAGAAATCTATGCGGGCAGCTCGAAAAGGTCATAGGTGCAGGGCGTGTAGCGAAGGGGCAGATAGAAAGCGCCATTCCGCGTCCTACATAGGGTGTCAGTGGAGGCCTAGGGAGACATCTCGGATGAAGGCCAATTCCTTTGGATGGCTATTGGGGCAAGCGAAAGCGCCTGTCTAAGCTCCGCTGATACGCTGCGCTCCGAACGCTGGGCTCCGTGAAATAGAAGCTCGCTTCCTTCGGCATCTCGGGAACAAATAAAAAGGACTTCTCGCATGGTCAAAGCAGCGCATGCTGCTTGATGATTTTTCAGACAAGGTGAGGCTTAGAAGAAGCTCTAGGCCGGTTCGGCAGTCAGTCCAAAATCGCACGAAAAACGTCTGTAATCGCCTTTCATGAACTGATTTTCCCTTTCGGAAGACTGGTTACAAATATCTTAAGATATTGTTTTAAAAGGATTTTTATAGGATTTTTGTGATTTTTCTGAGTCACCTGTTTCTAGATACACGAGTGAAGTAGGGGCAGACTGCGTTCATCGAATAATCGAGGTTCCAAAATGAACGCTATGAAAAAGCTGGTGGACTCGCTGCACAAGCTTGCCGACCGGGCCGACAAACTGGTGCCGCTGATCCTCTCCATGGCCGTTCTGGCAGGATTCATCGTGATTGGCATGCTGGGGGTCATCAAATGAGGGTGCTCCCATGGGTTCGTATGCCCGCTATCTGGCTGCATGAGGACGGATTGAAGGTTTTTGGCTGGGGCCCTCGTTCAACTGTTCGAGGATCCACCGCTATTGCAGCCCTCCAGCTGTATGTGACGATGCTGACTCGGTCTCAAGAGCTGTGGCGGGGTGAAAGGTGCTTGCTGACATGTGAGGACACCTACAACCGCCTGTCAGTCGTCACGGGGTTGAGTCGGGCGCTTGTCGCTGCAGGTGTGGAGGGATTGGTCGAAGCTGAGCGGATCGTGGTCGAGAAGGAAGGGCGCAACAATCTCTACATTTTTCCTGACTACGATCAGAGTGGGCGCTGGTGCAAGCTCCCTGCACGCGCCTTGTACAACAAGCGATTCGAGTACATCGAGCCATTCAAGCATTTTCACAAGCGGGCCAAGTGCGAGCTCGATGCTCTGAAGCTGTTCTTGTTTTACGCTGCGAACCGGGATAACTACTCGTACTACAGCATGTGCTCCTTTGAAACGATCAATACCAAGACTGGGGTAGCTGAGAAACAGATACCGCCAGCCAACTCGTTCTTGGTGAGCACAGGCCTAGTGACGAAAATTGATCGCGAGCAATCCGAGAAAGGAAGCCACAGGAAGGAAGCGAATAAATACTTCCTTCGAGGCAATGGAGAGCTGACTTTCTCCCCTAAAACGACGGCATCATCTAGGCCGACCGGCCCTACCAAAGTGCCAGCCAGGACGATTTAGCCAGGTAATGAAAGCGAAAAGGGCGTGAACAAAAGCTCAGCAAAATGCTGAGATTTGCGATTGAAGCTTCATCGTGCGAGAGCCCAATCTTTCGCGCCTGTAACCCAGATGAGAGAGAATCCCTGACAGTGCGGGACATGGTTCGCGATCTCGTACTGACGCCAATCCAGCATTGCGCCACTGTCGATCTCTTGAGGTCTCTTCTCGAGGAGCCAGCGCACGGTGTTCATGACTTGCCCGTGCGAAAACACAACAATATCAGTGGCCGGCTGCTCCGCCAGCCGCTTGAGAAATGCCTGAACCCTGGTCACTAGGTCGATGAAGGACTCAGCACCTTCACCATCCGAAAAGGCAGGGTCTGATCTCTCCCAGTAAGCCTCGACCCAACCCCGCCGCTGCGCGAGCGTTGTGTCTACACAGCGTACAGGTGCCAGGTAGGTGAATTCGTGAACTGGCCACGTCTCGAAAGCTGCATCTGGATAGATGGCCGTAGTGGCTAGCGCGGTAGCTTGGGCGCGCAAGAACGGTGAGGCCAGGATGAGGCCTGGGGCGCGGGTGATTGACTGAGCGACCATACGAGCTTGCTCCAGGCCTTTTGCCGTCAAAGGGATGCTCGCGTGATCCCTAGTAGGCTCGCCAGCGTTAGCGGCGCTCTCGCCGTGGCGTATCAGCCTGACATTCTTCATCGACTATTCTTCCCTGACTCGCGTTTCTTGGATTGCGCCATGCTGGCATGGCAGCGAGTGGGATTGCCATGATAGATGGGAGAGGCCGTGAAGAAAGATCTGAGCAAGGTGCTGATGCCTGACCACCCCCTGTACACCGAGGCTGTGGAAGCGTTAAAGGTCTACCATCAGGCCGAAGCTGCTGGAGTCGTTGGGATAGAGTTGGAACGTCTGCGGCTGATGGCTGAGCATCGTTTTCAAGCCGTCACTGATTATCAACTTCGAGCCCTGGGTGGGCCCGTTGAGATAGGTCATTAGCAGGAGAAAGCCCAGCGAGCTGGGCAAGCGAGCTTCCTCCTGGCGACCCTTAAGCTGCTCTCGACCCAAACTCCTTGAGCCAGTCATTCAAAGCAGTCACATCGGTCTCGAAGACGTCGAGCTCCAAGGCATTGCTTGGCAGCTCATCCGACTGTGAGTGCTCAAAGACTGAGTACCTGGTCATCAAGTCGTCGATGAATACACAATCCGCGTTGGTTACCTTCGCAACCTTGTGAAGCTTGTTTTGGGTGTTGATCGCACGTCGGAATCGACCGATCACATCTGCAAGCAGGATGAACTCCACGGTGCGCTCAACGATGATCCGGAAGTCGCTACAGGCGCTTTTGGCGTGGATCTCGTAGGCCTCCACGTCGGCGTCCGCCTGTATTTTTTTCAATCGTGTGATCGTATGGTCTATGAGTCCACGAACTGCTTTCTCGGGTTTCAAGTCTCTGGCACTTTGGGTCGCCACGATGCCGGCGCACTTGTCCATCCGTCGAAGTGAAGTGATCGTCGGTTTCACGGTGGGCATTTCTGGCATCTTGCTCCACTTGTCAGTCACCGCTTCTACCAAGGCCACGAGCGAAAGCCGGTGTGTGAAGATGATGACCTGCCTTGTGGCCGCAAGCGTGACTAAGCGCTCGACGACCTTCTCCTCAAAATCTTGATCAAGGGATGAGATCGGGTCATCGAAGATGAAGGGGGCCAGTTGGTTCGAACCTGTGGTATCGGCAAGGAACGCGGCGAGCGATGCGATCCGAGTCTCACCCTCGCTCAAGATGAACTCTGGCCCATGAGTCCCATGAGCTCCCACAAGGTTCAGGCCGAAGGTGATCTTACCCTTACCTCCAGATTTGCTTTGTGGAGCGACGGGGATGCGCTTGCCACCCAATTGACTCAGCTCGTCGATGAACCTAGCTTGGTAACCGGCATTCAGCTCGGTTTTACCGAGGTCGTTCTTTTTGATCGTGAGCTGGGACGTTGAAGCCGAGGTTCTAGCTTTTTCCAGCTCAGCAACTGAAGTCAGCCTGGCTTTTTCTGCAAGGATTGATGCTTTGTTTTGCGAGAGCCATTGCTTCATTTGAAGCTGAAGAACGCGATGCTGCATTTTTTGCCGGTGTTCATCCTTCTGAAGGGCTGACAGACTCTGCTCTTCCTCATTCAGCGCCTCAGATTTCGTCTTGATGGCAGCATTGATGTGAGTCCAGTCGAATGCTTGAACATCAGCTATCTGCTGGCCAAGGCCAATGTGTTCTGAGCGTGCTTTGAGTTGGCCATAAGTGGCAATCGCGTCAGCCTCTTCGAAGCCGAGCGTCGACACCTGCACGACCCAACCCGCTTGAGCAGGCAGGACAGGTAGCCGGGCTTTCCGCTCGTTGAAGCCATTCTCCGCTGCTTTGGCAGCTGTCTCGAGTCCATGCGTTACGAACCCTTCAAATTCGGCCATTCTTACCTTTGCGGCTGCATCGAGCTGCTGATGGCAGAGCACGCAGCGTGCGTCAGCCGATGTATTCGGAAACGTTTCTTGTGGATAGGCTATGACGGTGGAATAGGCGCGTGCCTGCTCCCACATCTGCTGCCACGTCGTGCTACCAACCCCCTCCAGCTCTGCCTTTCCGAATACTGCAGTGGCAGCTTCCTCAGAGGTTTTTCGCGCCTGTACAGCATTTGCTTTCAACTGTGACAGCTCGAGGGCTGCTTCTTCGGAAAGGCCATCCAGGAGAGACTTCATCGTCTTTTCGATGCTCGCGAGCGCCGTTTTTTCTTTTCCAATGGCTTGCAGACGACCAGCAATGTCCTTCTCGGCGAGCAGGCCTTCGCTATCAATTCGCTCGCGGTCGAGGGCTTCCGAGTACAGGCATTCTTTATCAACGGTTGCTGGCGATGTCGTGCCCTTGAGGCCGATAAGCCACTTGGCTTCGGCAGTTCCCTTCAGCGTTTCAGGAATTACTGGAAGAGCTTTTGTGAGCGCTTCCTTTTCTGCCTCGAGCTTCAGCCGAACAGAGTCTGCTGTGGCGATGAGCGCTGATACAAATTTCATTCGGCTCGGCTCGTAGCATGCCTCTGTCTGGCCCATGTACAGCTGCGCTGACTTGGTGTCGAACACCTGGGCATGTCGCAGGGCTACATGTGGCCCGCTCGGTACGTCCCAGTGGACGAGATCTTCTTTGCCGTCGACCGAAATTTTGAACTGGGCACGACATTCGGTAGGAGTGGGGTCGAAAACGTTGCTGCGGATTTCGTCCTTTGAGCGCGATCCACAGATTTGTTTCAGCAGTCGGGCATAGCCACTTTTACCCGTCCCATTCTGCCCGTAAACCACCGTGAGGTTGCTGTTGCCCATAGGAAGCTTTGCGCCGGCCTTGATGGCGTTCAGTCCATGCACTTCCAGAATTTCATCGATTCGCAGCATAGGCTTGTTGGCTGCTTCAGAGAGAGTGCCAGGAACAACCGTGAGGAAGCCTGGATCAGTTACTCCCTTCGCCTCGAGCTTGCAAAGCCGTACCAGTTCGTTGGTTTCTGCTTCGTTCGGACGCCGTTTGGAGTCGATCATTAAGCGGGCTGCTGTTTGCAGCCACTTGGGCCGAGTGTTCAGCCAGATTTCAAAATCGTCAGCCGCAACCGGCCCAGCTTCAATCGTAGACATAGCTCCTCCCCAATAGCCTAAAATCATTAAGCGTAGGTGGGGTGTGGCATATTGCTATTAATTGGCTTGCAAGCTGATTGCAAAAGATTTCCAAACTGCCCCAAGCTGAGGCCGGCCCTCTCACCAGTCAGGATGCGTCCTTTAGCTGAACATGCTGGCGATGATTCTGGCGTCCATCAGGGCGTGGTGAGGCAGTTCTTCCCCATCATTCATCGCTGGCAAAGTCGTGGCATCAGTGGGGAAATTCCTGACATTCCTAGGCCACTTTCCATCGTCATAGGCGAGCTCGCAAAACAGCTCCCAGTCGTATATAGGTGCGTCTGTGACAACCTCGAGCTCTTCGTCGTAGGTTGCCAGGAACCGCAGGAGCGCTGCTCTGGCCTCAATAATCGGCATGGCGTACTCACCGCCCCAGAGCTGTGGCAGCACAATCTCCTTCACGAACTCACTGCAGTCTTCTTCTCGCCAAGCGTCGACCACTTCAACGTAGAATTCCCGGCCATCCTGGCCGACCAGAGCCAGAGAGATCAGCTTCGCCTGGGCGGTGAGCTGGCTGAATTCACAATCTAGAAAGAGCCTCACGTAATTGGAACCTCTGCTATGACTAGGGCCCGCCTGAAGCTGTCTTAGGAAGGCTGCCTCTGGGAAATCGCCTTGGCGTATCTTGGCCCAGAAAAGCTGTTGGAAACGATTGTAGAGCTGTGGGACGGTGCCAGCACGCCCTCCCGGCCAACCGTCGAGCACCTATCCACCGACACGCTACCTGCACCTGTCGTGAATATACTGAAAATTGCCCAGCTGCGAGTCGGGGCCTTCGTTCCAGATCGCATGCCTATACCTGGAGTTGTCACGTTGTACGCCCGGCATGCAAGCGACCTCGCCGATGGGATTCTGGAAAGACTGCCGAGAGATGAGCTCACGCGAGCTATGAGGGGATCGCAGTTAGAAGTCGAACTTGGCTTGTGATGCCCACCTGCGGCATGGAGAAGTGATGTGACGATTGATCATCGACTGCGGAGCCTGGAGATCGCGAGGCGCAGAGCCCTGTGGGCGCTTGCCGACCTGCAGCCCGGAGACGCTCGCGCTGAAACGTTGCTGGCTGAACTTGAGGAGGTTGACCAGGCCCTGCTGGGAGTCGTGGGCGGTGATCAGCTCCCGGCCCAGGAGCTCGTCGATGTCGTCACCACGAAGCTCCACAACGGCGTTCAGCTGGTCGTCGAGGACAGCATCCCCGAGCCATGGCTGCAGCGCTTCCAAGCGGCAAGTGCTGGCTCTACCCGCCTGGCAGAGGGGCCCTATCTGCGCGATTTCGAGAAGTTCGTGGCCGTGTGGCACCAGGAGCTTGAGCACCTGAGTGCCCATCGCAGTAAGAGGTCGTGATGAAGAGAACGATCCTGGGCATGGCAGAGGCCGGCGAGCCGCTCTTGCAGCAGGCTCTCCAAGCCGTCCGGGCCCACCAGAAAGCGGTGGAGGAGGGGCGACCAGCAGGGGAGATTGAAAGGCTCCGCCTCGAGGCTGAGCACCTGTATCAAACCGTCATCGACTACCAGTTGCACAAGGCCGGCACGCTTGGGGAGACAGTACAGTAATCTCTGCAGGTCACCCTGTGTGAAGCTGCATGGTTTTTCGACCAACCTGTGCTGGGTAGCATTCGGTGAGCATCGTTTTCTTTCTTGTCTCTAGGTGAGCAGTGAATTCAACTCAGCAAAAAAAACGCCATCACTTTGTCCCCAAAGCGTATCTCAAAGCGTTCACGAATCAGGGGGGCCAAGTTTTCGTTTATCGTAAAGACAACCCTGGGCGGGCGCTCCCTGCCAAACCTGATACAACGCAATTTGAGCGCTATTATTATTCGCAACCGCTGCCCGAAGGCGGCCAGGACAATAACACCCTTGAGGATATCTTTTGTGAAGTAGAGTCCGCATGGCCGGCCCTCGTTGAAAGGTTGGCTAGGAAAGAGTCCATAAATGATGACATTGAACCCTTCATCCAGTTTGTTGCGTTACAGCGGGCTCGAGTGCCTGCGGCGCGAGATGCTTTTGAGGCGGGGTTGGCGGCAACCGTTAAGGACACGATGAAAGCTCTGGTGAGGAACGGAAAGCTTCCACCACCACCCCAAGGCTTCGAAGACATCCTCGACAAGGTCGAGGTGTCCATAGATCCTCATCAAAGCATTCATGCGATGCCTGGCCTTATAAAAAAAATCGGGGAGCTTTTTGATACTGTTGGTTTTGCCATTATTCATAACACTTCAGCCCTGCCGTTTCTCACAAGCGACAATCCAGTCGTTTGGTACGACCCATCAATCCCAATGGAAAGCCAGAATCCCTATACCATTTCCCCTGACGGGCCAATAGCGATCCAGTTCCCCATCAGTCCCAACATGATGTTGTTTGGTACTAAAGAATACCGAGAGGACTACTGCACGCAGGGGCTCTTGCATGGAGAGATACCAGGCGTTGAATGGGTGAATTATGTAAACACCCAAACCTGTCGCTTTGGCTATGGAGCTGTCATTGCCCAAAGTCTAGGACAGGAGGAAATTATTCAGGCGCATAGTGCGCTGTCTCCGGTGTTCGACCGCTCCTTGCTGGAGAGTGGCACCCAGACAGTATCAATAGGTAGATTCGTTTTTGGATCACGAGTAGCCAAGCCAAAGTGGATACCTTTTAAAGATGACTCAGTCTGAACTCGTGCCGAGTTCACGCGGATTCAAATCACCATGTTCACCGTGCGTCTGCCCGCCGGCGTTGAGCTGAGCACCTGCATCTCGACCTCTTGATGTTCATGCGCCCGTCAACGACGTCTTGATCTCGAGTGATCGTTCACGTAGTGCGACCTCACATTCACCGGCCTGTTACGCGTGTATCGAACGTGGCCGCTCCGGTAATGGCCGCTGACATGCTGAAGCGTCAACCACTCATGGAAGAAAGACATCGCCTGGGTGTGGCGCCGATACACCTCGGGCATGTACTGCTGTAGGTACACCGCAAGCGAGTCTTCCTTCACCTCGAAGTTGTAGACGCGCCAGTAGGCCTCGATGAGATCCTTGTTCCGGCGAAGGTAGTAGCGCCATAGCCAACCAGGGTTCGGCGTCTCGTACTGGAATTTGGCCAGAGCAGGTGCCTCATCCAGCGATGCCTTGAACCCCTCCGTCCAGATCAGGAGCAACAGCAGGGCTACCCCAGCGGCGGTTATGAAGGTCTTGTCGTAGATGAACGAGTAGATCGCTGCCGGCGAAGCCCAGTCCCACATGATCCAGCCGAACAGGAAGGCAGGCAGGAAGAATATCGGCATCAGGAACAGGCCGATTGCCAGACCAATCCAGGCGCAAATGATCTCTGGCAGCTTCGACCAAACGCTCGGCATGTGTTCCCTCCCTGGAAGCTGGCTGAACGGGTAGTTCTCGATGGTAGCGCAGCGGCTGATGCTCAGGGAATGGACGTCACGAGGAGGCCAGCGGGAGGGGCGTAAATGGCCAGGAGGAGGTAGGAGATGTGAGAGAGAACGAGGTGATGTGTATCCCAGAAACGAAAACCCCGGCTCGAGGCCGGGGCGGGTGTTTCGTGGTCTTTGCAAAGAGTCGTAAGCTTTCGCTCATTGGAGCTCAGTGCCAACCTGTGCGTGAATCTTATGAGTGGTTGACACCCATGTCAACCCCCCTTTATACAGGCGCCTCGCTGAAAGGAAGCCGAGCATGCCGCACACTGTCCAGTATAGACCCCAGCTGATCGACCAGCTCATCAGCTCTAACCGAATCGCCAGCTACAGCAAGGTATTTTCGACCAGTAATGACGCCGAGCTGGTGGGGGCCTACCTGTGGAACTCGCACGTTTGCTCCGCCCTTTACCCTCTTCTGAGCGCAGCAGAGGTCACTCTCAGAAACGCGGTCGATACGGCTCTGACTGCAGATCTTGGCAAATTTTGGTGGAAAAAGGGGGTACTGCAGTACAAGAGCTTCGTTCCTGGCATCGCCCAAGGCCCATACCCTGTGGAGCACCTGGCCAAGAATTTTTCGTCCGCTTTCTCTGCCGCCCAGCGGGAGCGCTCGAAGCGCACCGGTAAGCAGTTCAAGGGCGTACCAGACCATCATGAAATCGTCTCCAAAACCGAATTCTCGACCTGGGAGTTCATCCTGGAGAACGAGTACATGGGGAACAACCTGATTTGGCCGAAGAACCTGGGTCAGGTGTTCAGAGGCACGTGGCCTACCAGCGCGAACATGCTGCTTCACTGCAAGGATCGCGTCTCACTTGTCCGAAACTTCCGTAATCGCGTGTTCCATCACGAGCCCGCCTGGAAGCGGTTCGGTGTCGCTAATGAGCAGCAGGCGGTGACCCACCTGCACGAGAAGATCGGCAAAATCACCGAGATGATTTCCTGGATCTCGCCAGAGAAAATTGACCTTCTTGAGAAAAGCGGCGTGATCCGTACTGCCTATCGGGCCTGTTCTGTCGCCGAGATCGAGCGCTTCAAATACCAGTGCAAGACCAGCACGGTCAACAGCATGGCCAAGCTTCTCAAGGTCGCCGAGGCTGCCAGTTCCGGGAATGAAGTGGTTCAGATTGCGGTGTATGGGAGGCGCAAGCAGGTATACACCCTCCATCCTGCCTAATGCACTGAGAGCAGCCAGAGCGTACCTGCTCTGGCTGCGGGCGAAGCGTATAGGGCCTACGGGGTCACTTGGGGGCAACGTAGTAGCGCACCGAAGACTCCAGGAAGCGCTTGTTGAGGTACTCCGGTGTAAGTTGGCCGGCCTCTTGGAGCTTGGCGAGCAGCTTCTCGTCAAGCAGCACAAGCTCCGGGCTCACGGGCAGTGCCATGAAGCGCTTTTCGTACAGGGCTACGTTCGAATCGGGCAGAATGAATTTCTCCCCTGTCGTCGTGAAAGGCACCCATACAGTGTCCTTCAGCAGCTCGCGCCCCCTGATGAAGAACTGTGTGAGCGCCACACCCACAACCATGCGGGCTGTAGCATGTGGGTCACCAGTTCCATTGAAGATTCGGACGGTGTCATTTACCTGCTCAATCTCATCTTTTTCAAGCTGTGCTTGCGAGGGTATGCATGGCGGCGGCTCCATGATCGAGTCGTAGAGCGGCCTTTCTTTGGCTACGCAGTAAGCCCGTGCTGCCAACATGACGAAATACTCGGTGACGATGGGAGATCTCTCGATGCTCCCGCTCCTACGGAAACCATCTATCTGCTTTAAGTAATTGTCTTCGGTCGACTTGATCATTCCCTGCTCGGCAGGCTGATCCCATAGCCTAGCAACTACAAAGGCGCTCTTGGGCGAGCGTGCTATGGGGTCGCCACCCCCCTTTTTGTGGATGGTGAGGAGGTTCTCATCTCCCAGCCATTCTTTCAGGTGGGCTTGGGGAATTACGTGCTGATTGACCGTGATTCTGTTCGGGTTTCTGACGAGATTGCCGTTTTCATCAAATGTTTCGCTGGGAGCTTGGTGAGGAGAGTGGTCTTTTTGGTACATGCTAGGGGCCCATTATTTTTTCGGAGTCGACGTGTAGCTATTCGCCCGCCGCATTGTGATTAAAGCGCGCCATGCTTTTGCAACAGGTTATCGAGTACCTCCCATGCGTCGCTGGTAAGGCTTTTCCACTGCGACAGGGAAAGGTTGTGTAGATTCGAGCGGATGAACTGCATTTGTTGACGTCGGCCATCCCTGTTGCACCTAGTGTACGCCTCCAGTTTTTGTGGGTTGAGCTCGAAATGTTGGTAGCTCAAGAGCATCGTATTTAGCTGCCGCTGTTGGTACATGATGCGGGTCAAAGGCACCTGCTCATCGGTCTCGATCTCGCGCCCATTCACGAGGTCGACATCTTTGACGTCTGGCACTCTGAGGTCATGCTTTTCGCGGGTGCAGTAGCTCCAAGCAAAGTGCAGCGCGCACATGTTGAGTAGGGCGCCTTCCTTCACGCTGTGCTCCACGCCGTTCAGCTTTTCCCAATCGAGTACCCAGGTGGCTTGGAAGTAGAAGCGCTCCAGGTGCTGTCGTTTCAGGGTGCGCCAGGCTTCTTCGCCGGGGAACCTGTCCTGTGAGAGTTGCATTAACAGCCAGTCTTTGAAGTCTGCTTTTTCAAGGTAAGCAGGAATGCGGCGGTTCCCTTTCTGTTTAAGGCCACGGGTTAGCCTAGAAAGGCTCTGGGTGGCTATCTGCTCCAAGCGCTCGTACTCGAGAATTTCCCAGTGAGAGCGATTCACCATGCTGGCCAGCAGCAGCCTTGCAGAGAGCGAGTCCTTTGTCGTGGTTGCTGCAGCCTCAAGCAGGGGGCGTAGGGCGTTGCTGGAAAGCTCGGTAATACGTTTATGTGCCTTGTTGGCAGCAGCTTCGATCTCGTTATCAGGCACACCGTCCAGAGGCTTGATCAGAAGTTGTGATAGGAATTTCCATGCCAGAATGAGCCTTTGGTGTGTCTCATAAAGTTTGAGGTCTGGCATCGAGCAGAGCAGGGGATCGCAGGCTTCCAGCAAGTCGCCATAGCTCTGCCTTTCATCGTCACGCAAGCGCCCATATAGCTCAGTGAGGAACCGGCGTTTGGCGTCCGCCAGCCTCTCAATTTGGGCCGCTGCGTCACGAAGATGCTGCGGAACCGCTATGGCATTGTTCTTCTCCAGGGCGTTCAGCAGGACGGCGCCCATCGGAGCTATCAGGCTCGACTGGTAGCTACTCTCTGACTCCACGCCCTCTGGAGCGACAAGCAGCAGTTGGCTCGACCACTGCAAGTATTCACCGGACATAATCGTGCATGTCTCGATGTACGCTTTAAGCTCAGTTTCGTAGGTCGCTCGCTCAGCTTCATTCAGGCTGTCGAGGTACGCCTGGTAGGCGCCCTCATCAAGGCCAAGAATTTCTTTGAGGCTCTGGATAGCGCGGCTCTTCCGAGCCAGCTCTCCATCAGCGAGCTTCTGGGCTCCCTTGTCATGCATTGGTCTTCACCGGATTTTGTTAGAAGGCAGGAATCGCTTCAGATTGCGCTTCGAGGATTGCTCGAGTGCGCTTGCCCAGCTCCTGGCCGCCGAGCACGCCCACAGTGTACTCATCCACCGTGATGGCTTGGCGCATGGCGTCACGGAAGCAGGTGCCCGGCTTCACATCCTGGATCGCCTGAGCAAGGGCGTTCAGGTACTCGGGCTCCGAGTGGCTCTGGCGCGCTTGCTGGAGATGATAGGAGTCGCTACCTGCTGTCCAGGCAAAGGAAAGGGTTTTCTTGAACATGAATTACCTCGGCGTTTCGGTTGGTTGGAATTGCGACGCCAGTGTCGTCCAAACCGCCATTCGCCTTCGCTCAAGGAATCCGATTTAATTTTTTCGCATGATTCGAGTGCTGCCTCAGCCCTTGCGCCACAGCCGTTCTGGAAGCTTGCTACCCTGAGATTTGTGGGCAAAGCGCAAGCGGAGCGCGCCGGCCCACGAAGGGCCAGAGGCTTGAGGATGGAAGCCCGCAGGGCCAAAACCGGGCGCAGCCGGGGTTTGGTTCACGACAGCTGTGCCCGCAGGGCCGAGCCAGCAAGCTTGCGGATTCAAGAAATCCCTAGAGCCCTCGCCACGCCTGGCTTACAGCGAGGAAGTCTCCTGGTTTTTTCGGATTTCTTTGCGGATTTTTCCCCACACCGTGCGCATGTCACGGAACCTCGGGCGGCACAAGTCTACAGGCCGGCTTGCCGTTCTTGGTGATCACAAACGAGTGCCCCTGCTGGAGGAGCTTCATGATCCTCCGGAAACGCCGCCTCGCCTGCGTTGCGCTGATCACCTGCATTCTGAAGCCCTCACTCTCGCAGAACGGAGTTGAAGGTGGTCAGCTCTTCAGCCGCCACCCCCAGTTCACTCACATTTCAGGATGGATGTCGTCGAAGAAGTTGACGTCCAGCTCGAACTCCAAGGTGCCGAAGCGGGCCAGCAGATCATCCCGCAAAGCTCCCTCGGCATACGACTCAACGTCCACAGAGTAGCTGTAGATCATCCCGTCATCAGAGGTGTGCGCGGTAACTTCGGCATCTGCCAGAAGCTCGGCATCCTCCAGGGATATCCGGAGCTCACTCGCCAGCGCTTGCGCCATGCTACTCCGGGGACGGTTCTCCTCGGCTTCGGGGGCCTGCTGCTGCGCCATGTACTCCCATTCAGTCCTGCGATCACGGTCTGCATCCGTTTCGCTGCCGGTGATGGAAACACCGTCTTCCCCGAGCGACCACTTGCCATCCCGCCGAATCAGATCAATCTCCGCCTGGAGGAAGAAAGCCGTACCGTAGTAGACCCGATCAGGATCCTGCTTACCTTTCCAGGTGATTGACATGTCCAACCTAAGCACACCAGTCGCATCGTCATAGGCGGCTGACTCTACCTCGTATTCGTCGATAGCGAACTCGTTGGCGTTGGTCTCGGCCATGGGGCCGGAAAGCAGATCCTCCAGCTCTTGATCCAGCTCGGAGAACACATCGTCCTCGTGGAGGGCGTCCTTGAAGTCACGCACGCCAAAGGCGGCGAGCATCAGCCGAGGATCCGTGGGGTTTCGCCGGGCGACGACAACGAGCTCGTGGTACTCCTCGAACCCTGCCTGACGCGCAAGCGCTTCTTGGGCAGCAGAAAGCTTCATGTCGTGTTCACGAGCATGCTGCTTGGCTTGCGATTTGATGATGCTGAGAGGGGAAAAATCGGACATAGCAAAGTCTCCAAAACCATTCGACGCTTTGGTTACCGATTGCCTGTTCACCGGGCAGCGCCTGGTTAGGGACATGCCGATGTAAAACGAAAGGGTGTATCTACGATGGGCTATTGCTTCGCGAAACAGGCGCCAGGCGACCATCACCGCCTGCCCCTGATCATAGGTCAGGCAAATTCGCTCCGCAATAGTCCACGCAGGCGGAGCGCGCCGACCCAGGGAGGGGCCAGAGGCGTGTGGATGGACGCCCGACAGGGCCAAAACCGGGCGAAGCCGGGGTTTGGTTCACGACAGCCGTACCCCGCCGGGGGCACGTCCAAACGCGCAATCTTTCACGACGCTGACGCCGGCCATCTCCTGCACCTCGGATTGGATTGACCAACCTCCCATGAAACGCTTAACTGTATGCATATACAGTTAGACACATATCGTCATGTTCACCATCCTTGGCCCACTCGATCCCAGTACCACAGAGCTCCCTCTGTACTCATTTCAAGTACCTGCAGGCTTTCCCTCCCCTGCTGCAGACCACATGGAGAAATGAATTTCCCTCGACGAGCTGTTCGACATTCGAGCACCGCATATCTACCTCGTCAGGTCGATGGTGACAGCATGATTGGAGCCGGCATCTACTCTGGTGACCTCGTCTTGGTCGACCGCTCCGTGCCGCCAGAGCCAGGCCACATCGTGATCGCGGTGGTGAACTGTGAGCCACTGTGTAAGCGCCTCGCTCGTGAGGGCAGTCAAGTGGTGCTACGGTCTGAAAAACCACGCTACCCCTCTAGGTACTTGCTGGAAGGTGAAGAGCTTGAGATCTGGGGTGTTGTGACCTACAGCGTGCGCAGCCATGCAAAGCTCTGACCGCGTCTTTGTCCTCATCGATTGCAACAGCTTCTACGCCAGCTGTGAGCGAGTATTCCGGCTCGACCTGCGGCACAAGTCCGTCGTCGTCCTGAGCAACAACGACGGCTGTGTAATCGCTCGCTCAGCTGGCGCCAAGCCCTGGATCAAAATGGGTGAGCCCTTTTTTCAGATCAAGGACAAGCTCCGCAAGCACGGCATAGTGGCGTGCTCGTCCAATTACGAGCTGTACGGCGACATGTCCCAACGCGTCATGACCGTTATCGAGTCAATGGTGCCTGGGGCATGCGACGGGAGATGATGAGCCAAAGCTTCACGACCAAAATGGACGAACTCTGGACGGTGTACTGTCGGTAAAAGGGGCGATCACAGATTGCTTAAGTACGCCAGTTGCTGAAGGCTATGAATTTGATTTGCCCGATTTTAGTGGCTACCGCTACTATCGCCACAATAAGTTAGTCAGAGTTGGAGTAAAAAATGACAGATCTGTGGGAGCCAGTAGGTGGCGTATTTTGGAGCACAACCCCCTGGCTGGCCAGGTTTGAGAGTATTCAAAATCTCGGTGACTCGTCTTTTTTTGTGACGGTCTTCGGTGCTCTTGCTGGGGCTTATTTCGGTGCATGGGCAGCACAGCGCAACGCTGAGCGAAGCAAGCTCCGAGATGAGCTCAAAAAGGAAATACGAGCAGTAAACTCTGCCTTAGTAGTCACTGCATCTGTAGTCAACGTCTCTTACGCCTTAAAAAAACAGCACATCAAGCCGTTAAAAGATTCGTATGACAATGACTGTCAGCGATTTGAGACTTACAAGGCCAACAATAGAGTCGGCATCCCCCAGGCCCCATTTGAGCTACAAGCCAACTTTCTTTCACTTCAAGAGTTAACCCCTCCTATAGGAGCACTTAAAGATATTGTGATGGGTAAGCTTTCTGCGACAGGACGGGCATTGGCTGCACTATCAACGCTGGCTGAAGCTTTGGAAAGTCTAAACTACAGAATATCAAAGCGGAATGACTTTATGGAGCGAATCAAGGTTGGCGACTTGCCGCCTGGCGCACAAGCACACCACATGTATTTCGGCATTCCATATGCACCAGATCAGTGTAATGGTGAGTGTGGCGGTTATATTGAGGCGCTAGCTCTTCACACAGATAGCTCGATATTCTTTGGAGTAAAACTATTCCAAGACCTGGAGAAACATGGCGCTCGGCTGGCTAAAAAACATAAAGAGATATTTGGCGGCGCGGCCCCGTCTATTACAAGCGCAGACTGGTCAAAGGGGACAGAGGAAGGAATGATACCAAAAGATGAGGAGTATGAAAGCTGGCTGTCTGGATTTACCGAAAAAGACACCATAAATAACAGCAAGTATAAAAACATAAAATCCAAAATTTTACGCTATTGCGGAAAATTATAATAAACAAACAAAACTGGCAATTACGAGACTCGAAAGCCCAAACAGCGAAGAAAATTCAATTACGACTGACTTTCAAGATCCTCCCACTCCTTGTAAACCATTAGAATTGGTTTATACGTGCTCGTAACAGGATTGAAATGCTCCTGGAAATCCTGACTCTCCACAAGCTGTCTAATTTCAGTCCTATATGACTTTTTAAATCGAATCTTGTCAACTTTGCCATCAATGTACTTTGAACAGGCGAAATCGTAATGATTCACAAGGGACTGCTCAGCAGATGCCATGATTTTTCTGAATAGCACGAGGTTAGCGGCTTCCTCAATTGAGATATTATCAGCATTTTCCTTCACAACTAGAGGAACCATAACCACAGACACTTCATTTATTTTTGCTTTCGCCCCCTCAATTGATTGACTGATGCCTGTTTCAACCATGGCGCTCTGCAAATTCAGATTTTCTTGTGCAATTAAATTTGCATTCTTACTAGAAGCCCTCGCAAAGTACACAGCACCCACAGAAACAATCATGCTAATAGCGGCAATTACATCACTCAATTTAATTTCCATCAACCTGCTCGCTTTTTCATCGCACTGATGACATCAAGAACATCGCTATTATTCGAAGCTGCAGTGCCGCGAATAGACTCGGAAATTACATATTTATTATTATCTTCAAGGCTAGGCTCTTGCCTAACAAGCTGCTCGAGCTCATCAAGAATGTCGAGCTTAGTTTTTCTTTCAATTCTCTGCCGATTTGAGGTGTAAACCAGCTGATTTAGGTCACGCTCAATCTTTTCGAAAACGGGGCCTAAGTTTTTTGCCTCAAGTAACCAGTTAAAATACTCTCTAGCTTTATCACTTTGTGACGCCATTGACAGATCTCCTTGAGATACCCTAGATGCGCCGTTCTGGAGGGCGCCCCTAAGCGAGCTTCGACGGTAACAGAGTGCTCCGGCCTCCGATCAGGGCATGCTTTATACCGCTAGTCATGCTGGAATGCCAGCATCTGCGGCACGCGTTGAATGCACCATGACTAACGCAATAGCCTTTAGCAGGGTTAGGTGCGTGAAGCCTGAATGTGAGCCAAAAGCTCAGGCGCCCGACAGCTCAGCTTCGAAGGTGTGGTGCGCTTGAACGAATGGGTCTGTCAGGACAGGCCAATCGAGGGCCTGCCCTTGGCAGGGTAGTGAAGATGCTCAGTCCGCGAAGTCAGAGCCAGGTAAAAATCGTTCAGATGCTCCCCGGGCCCAGTCATCGTTCCTGTGATCCATGTGTAGCTTGCCTTCTTCAATCCAGATCACACCCTCTGAACGTCGGCGAGAAGCATGCTCATTTTCACCACCTGGCCACGCAGCACGTTCTGCGACAAATACCCAAATGTAGTCGAGCCCGTCCTCATCAAGGAAAGCCTGGAAGAGCTCTTGGTCAATGAATGCATACGAACCGTCACCGGGGCTCCTACCACACACAAAACGAACTGCCCCAGCGCTATCCACATAAGCATTGCGGTTGTCACTCATGGGCCTCAGGCCCAGACGATGCGCGAGCCAGGGTGCGGGCAAAAGCGCATGAGCACCTTCAGGCATAGAGGCATCCAAGTGGGACTCCCAGTGATAACGGAAGCATGGGAATGCCACGGCAATCTCGGCTGACTCGCTGAAATGCTGCGTTTCCCACTGAAACTGAGCCCAGGTTGATCGCCATGGGGCCTCTAACAGGTAGCCATCATCTGTGGCGTTTCGAGTCGACCATTCATCCACCCGAATGTTTTCCTGCTTCCTTATAAAGCCCCTTAGTGCATCCGAGTCCTGCTTTTTGACGATAACCGGAAGCAGGAAGCGCCACTCCTGGGTTCTTAAGCCATGCTGCCGCCTACTGTCGTCGTCATAACGATCTGACACCGAACGATGTTCATGCAGGACGACCCAGCTCTTCCCCGCAAGATCCGACCGGGTGATGTAGTTGGGCATGCATGTCGAGGGGTCTTCCCAGAAGGGCCACTTACCCACTTCGGGCTCAGCAACTGGCTGCAGGTGAATCTTATGGTGTTCAATTTGGTCACCCAAATTGGGTTCAGACTCTTCGGATAGCAGAATGGTAGGATCAATGTCTCTATGAAAGCCTATATCGAGAGGGCCAGTGTACCGACGAGAACCGTGACTCTTTTTCTCAGCCATCCAATAGTTGTCCGCAAGACTGCACAGCAATTCATCAAGCGCGAGCCATTGGTACTTTTTGCCGATTCGCTCACCGGCTGGTCGTTCACGACCATGGTTATGATGATAACTTCGATCATCAGGGAACAGCTTTTTCGTCCAGCCATAATCATAGGCTCGCTTGGCAATCCAGCGCTGAGCGGAGGGAACATCGATGTGAGTCACCCTTTCTGGCTCGTCCTGGTTGGTGTCAAAACTCACCCTGAACTCTTCAAAGTATCTACGCTTTTCATCCTCATTTAGATTAAATAAAAGTAAGCTCTCAACCTGTTTAAAGGTCGCAGCTGCTTCCTTTATTTCCTGTTGGCTACGACGTGCCCTGAGATCTCTGAATCGATTTGGCTTAGTATCTTGCAATAGCTTGAAGCACCTGACTCGATCCTCTGAGCAGCTTATCACCTCCTCTATAAATAAATCATATCGCTCATCATTAGTAAGCGGTTCTGAAGCAGACAATAGGACATCAACAAAAGAAGTAACACGCGGTCGGATTTCATAATCACCGAAATCCCCGCCCCACTCTCCACATGAAGAAAGAATTTCAGAGCCGCCAGCTTTTTTAGCTACAGCCTTGAGCTCCTCTTCAGTGACCGCTAAAAGGATGGGGTTTGATTTATAAGGCGGCATTACTTTTGAAAGATCTATTACATCATCTAGGGCATCCTGATATTGCGCTAGATGGACAATGCCCAAGGCGGAATCGCGTAGCAGGATGGATGCAGGTACGCGATCACGATCAAATACTGTTTGGTACGCAACCCTGGAAAAAATACGAACACGACGTCGGTCAGGATCTACGCAACATGCCCCATACGCCGCAGAGTGAATTCGCTCATGGACGTATAAATCATCGACATCTGCAAAATCTCCACAGAGCTTCTCGTAGAGGCCAATGTTATGCCGCATCAAGGAGGATAGCGCTTTGGTTGCTTTGTCTCTAATTTCACGGTAGGTACTTGTGGTTAACCAAGCCATCGTGAGAGCAGACAGGTATTGAATATCAGAGGATGTGTGTTCACTTTGCTCAAAAGCACACCATTCGATAAGTCGCTGAGTAACACTGTCATCGTCTGTGGCGAGCGAGTTCACCTTGCGCGTCCAGAATGCATCGCGCTCTGGCATGGTGAGGCTGGACAGAGTCTGATGCAGAGCCAATGCATTCCAAGGATGGCCTGCGCTCGCGCTCACTTGGATCAGGATCTCAAAGTAATCCTCATCGAAATCCAGGAAGGTTTCATAGATCTCCCGTGTGCGTTCATTGAAAGCTTCATTACTTCGCCATCGCAGGCTTTCAATGAATGCATCTCTCGCAGGCTCGTCATTGATCCAAATGTCCAGCTCACCTGGCAAAGCATCGATGAGCTCAATTCCAAACCGTTCGGGTAACTGCACCGAGAGTGCTTGGGTCAGCCCGTTCCACTCCCAGTCCAGTCCTTCGCCATCATGAACAAACTCCAGAATTCCCTCGGCCAAAGCATGCACAGGGTCTTCAATCGCGGCCAGCAAAGCAGCTGCCATCAAGTAATCCTGCAACCTCTGAAAGCTAAAGCGGACAACCTCGTCAGGATTGTCAAAATCATCGGGATCAGGGAAGTCAGGATGAGGATCCAACCTAAATAGCCCGTTTCTAGTAAGAATATCGAACCAGCTAACTTCATTTGGAGCAGGAAAAGCTGAAAATTTATCAGCCGCGATTTTTGTCGCTAAACCCCTCTCGATAAAATCCGAACGGTTTGCTGCCATCAATGAAGCGACAGCTGTCAAGGTTGCAAAAGTGGGCTTAACGAGATCATCGCTACCATCGCGACCAGCTCCTAGATTCTTTGCAATATTTTCAATATAGAAGGAAAATACCTTCCTAGTTCCGATTAGACCTTTCGGGAACCACTTTTGATTTGCTTTCTTGAGTGCTATACATGCACTCCTCAGAAACAACGGGTTGACGAACTCTACTGCTAGCCATGGAGTATCTGGCTGCGAAATCCCTCGTTTACCGAGGTACATCCTTGCAGCTCTAGCCTGTTCGTAAGATGTTACAAACCCACGAACCTCGACTGCTGAAACCCATTGCTCGACCGACTCAGGTACAACATAGGCCTTGTATTCCGTCCTGCAGCTGAAGACAACGACCAAGTTTGGAAATTTTTCCACCCTTGCGATGAACCCGGCTAGCTCATGCCGCCAGAGTTTATATCCTGGCCCTTCATTTATAGCGTCGATCAAGATCAAACCGCGACGTTTCGAGGCTTCAGCGGACGCGCTGAGCGCCTGAAGGAACGTATCAGGAGTCGCGTCTGTGACACCAACCCGCCGCATTATTTGATTCCATATATCATCTTTAGTGAGCTGTTGCCCTAGAATCAAAATAGCAGAAGCACCAGTGTTAATTGCTTCCTCAGCAATACGGCCTAATAAATGCGACTTGCCACTTCCGGCTTTCCCGTACAAAAGTATGCTTTTTTTTGTCTCGGACGCGACATCTCGTCTCCTGAGGAAACCTCGCAATGCTCTGATGGCGCTTGCTAAGGCCTCAAGCTTCGACTCTCTATGTGAGTCATCTCGACTGGTGCGCCAAAAACGAATATTGAGTTGATTTACTGCATCGAGGACTTGATCTGTTACTTCTAACGTATCTCTAACAGGCCATGCGCGCCATGGATCATCATCAAAGCGCGACTGAAACTGAAGTAATCTCCCTATACCGTTTTCAATAAATTCAATAGACTCTTGCTCGGTCTCGCCCACCTTGGCTTGACCATCACCAATGCCACCTGCAGACGAGATCGCTCCAAAAATGTCGCTGACCTCTTGAATTATTTCGAAACTTCGAAGCTTTACCTTGAATAGCCGCTCCGATGAAACTTCAACATGATCATCGGAATGATACCTTTCTTCCAGAGATGTGACCGCGATCTCTAAGTTATCAGCGAACCATTGGGCGGAAAACTCAACATCCCCGAACCAATATCTTCTTAGCCCTTCAGCAGAAGGCTGAATCAGCCGATCAGTCAACTCAAATGCCGTCCAGGGCACGAATTGCACACATCGCCCATCCGGTACTAGCGCCTCCCATTTGGCCTTTCTAGCTGTCCAGTTATCCCAGCCAGTTTTACCGTTGACCTGCTTGCCCGTTCTATCGGTCAAGTCGCAGGGTAATGCCACGATATACGCAGTGAGGTTGGGATGAGTCTTGAGCGCCTGCCGCACAGAGTCATCCAAGTTTGTCCAGTTGATCTCACTAGACTTCAGATAGTATTTGGCTTGGTAGCCAATCTCAGCGCCGCCTGGCAGCACCCAGTAGGCCTCTATACCACCATCCCCACCTGAACCGTTCACTCGCCTGAACTCAGCGCCAGCGACCTGAGGCTCACGTCGAGCTAACTGGCAAACGAGTTCCTCGAAGGCTAGGTGCTTACCTGAGTCCTTGCCCCTGATACGTGTGTAATCCATGCGGTTATCCGTAGCCAAATTCGGTGGGTGGCACATTGCCTTGAAACGAGTCTATCCGTTTTGGCAGGAGGGCGCAGTGCTTGACCATTGATGGTAGCGAGGCCGGTGAGGGAAGTTTTGAATCGCATGAGTAGTGTGCCCAATGGACGCCCGAAGTGCCCAGACTGGGCCTCCGCCTGGGCTCGGTTCACGCCAGCAGGCCCTGCGAGCGCGCCCAATCCCCAAGGCTCAGATGGCTCTGTCGTGAGCCTCTAGCGCTGCTTCAACTGAAGGGTGCCACCCCAATGGCAGTTCGCTGCTCACTTCCATCAATTGCCGAGCTACCCGGTGCTGCTCATCATGCCCTGATAAATCAGAATCCCCAGCCGAAAAATAGCGTGTAGACGCAACGCTGAACCCACGGCCATCAAGTGCCTGCAGGCACACGTAACGGATCGCGGCCTGATCGCTGCAGCGCCGCCAAGAAACCAGCTCAACACACGCCCCTGATGCATGACTTGTACTGTCGCCCACAGGTGCTTCTCGATGCCTGGGATCAACCAGGTGCTTAAGCTCCTGCCGGCGAGCAATGACGTAATCCCTGATCTCGTCAGGATCCATCGAAATGCCGCCTTGCTCAGTCACAGAGTAGTTTTTGAGTTGGTTAAGGGCTTCTATGAAGGTACGCTCTTGTTTCTGCTCCCATTCGGATCGCTTATCTGGAAATAGCCATCTGTGGATTCGGTCAAGGAGTGCTAGTGGTCTCACGGTAGGTTCTCTTTCAGACAGGGGTCAAAGACCCCTGGATTGGATAGTGGTGATAGCAGTTATTTTTTCAAAATGCTGTTCTTGCAGGGCAGGCACTCAAGCAACTCCGGAAAGAACTCTTGGCGTATACTAGAATAGCGGCCACATCCACCTATGGTGGCTTTTGAATAGTATTCAGTCATTTCCTGCATTTCGTGGGAAAAGAATTGTTTCTTCAAGATATCTACAGGCGTGATAGAGAGTGTCTTGAGGTCTTTCATATTGTTTCTCCACAAATTTGGTGGGGGTTAGTGGCTCACAGGAGAGCCGTTCGGCACAAAATCAACAACGTTCGTGTACTTCTTCCAGCGTTGCTCATAACTTTCAATCTGTTCCAGAAGGAACAGTTCGCGGGCCAGGGCGGCTTTCCACAGACCCTCAAAACGCTCCGTTTCACTACGGAGATGAGCAATACGAGCTTTGAGTTCGGCGACCTGGCCACTCTTTTTGGAATTTTTTTCCTTCTGAATTGCGGCGTAATGTTCGATATCCGCGATCAGGTGTGCGTAGATCTCGCGATCCTTCCTGATAAGGCTCGGATCCTTGCCTGCTTCAAGAGCAACGCTGCGGAGCGAGATCTTGGTGCCTTTTTTCACTCGCTTCGGATTGTTGTTAACCAGGCGGAGTAGGGCGTCGTAGAGCTCTTGCAGGCCTACGCCTTTAACATTGCTATTCATAGATGTAAATTAGTTCAGGTGGCTAAGGATGGTTTCGTAGTCCTGGATGTTGCGTTGCTCCATCCGGTATTCGAACGATGTCGGATCCAGATCCATGAGATCGATCTGGGCATTTTCAATGACCGACTTAACATTACTCACCTTGAGCACTGAGCTTGCGCATCCAAAACAGTTCGTGAAATTGCCATGGGCTCGGTCATTGCATGGTTTGCTACTGGCGCATCCGCCTAGGGGAGTACGTTGGTAGGAAATCAGGCCATTCTTGGCTTTTTTCATTGTTTCCTCGGCGGTTTGCCGGTAGATAATCCGGTCAGGGTCATTCGCCTTGCTCTTGGTCGTAACACGCTCGCCGTGCCCGCCGTGCAGCTTTTCGGTCGAGTAAAGGACGTCATTGAGGTACGAAATCCACTGAGCGTCGTTCATGGCGTTTTTGAATTCCTTGTCAAGCTCAGGGCTTCTTAGCTTCATGTTGTACCCACCCGCAGAGCAGCCACGTTGGTAATAAATACTCATGGACTCAGTCAGATGAATAAGAAGCCTCTTGAGTTCAGGGATATCCAGTACCTGGCTTTGAGCTCCGAAGACGGCCATTGTCCTGCGGAATTGGTGAGATGCAATTTTCCACGGTTTGCCTACCTTGAATTTTCGGTCTGAGCGCCAGTCTGCAAGTGGGTCAATAGCTTCCAGTTCAAGGATGTCAGACTCCTCAATAAGGATCGGAGGCAGGTATTTCTCATGCCGGGTAAAATCTCTGATGATGACTGTGTCGCCAGGGTCGTGACCGCAGTACGGTAAGAAGCTTGGAGTGAGAAGCAGGCAATCACCGCCCTTGGTACCTACAGGGACATGAGGAGCAATTATCGATTTAATGATTTGAAGGCATTTAATAGGTTCAGAGATCAGCTCGTTGGCAATCCAAGCTGTGTCTTTCGCCTTTCCTGTTAGTTTGGTTGAAATGCCCATCAGGTACACGCCTTTAGAGTTCCAACCCTCCGCTTGCTGAACGCACTCATCCTCAAGAAGTTTTGCTTCGTGATCTCTGACGAGCGTGTAGATATGCACCAAGCATTTAGCGCTGTGTTGAACCAGTGCGAGTTGCCGTGCCAGACTTCCAGCTTGTCGGATGTTATATTTCTTACAGAAGTCTTGAAGATTGTGATCTCTAATCGCTTGTGAAAAATCCGGTCGCTTTATTTCTGTCGCAAGCTCGTAGTTGACTTTCGTCTCAAGCCTGTGAACCTTGGAAGAGCCTCGACCATAAAGAGGATCCTCCGCCAATTTTTGCGAAAGCGCTTCGATCATGTCCCCGTGCTTGATGAAATCCAGAACGATATCGTTGTAATGATGGTAGCGAGCATGAAGAATTCGGCTTGGGATGACCGGCGTTTGTTTTTCGGTATTATATCTTTCTCCATTTCGCTTGCGCAAAACCTTGAAGAAAAGCTTGTGGGGTTTTAAGTTAAGCGCATTGGAGGTCAGCTTAGGGTAATCGGTAACCATTGTTGTTAGGCTAGACGCGCTGCTAGCTGTGATTCCCTCTACGAAGTCCATATGTTCAGGCGAAGAAATCAGCTCCTGGATTGTGATGTCTTTTTCGTCGGCACGTTTAGTCAGGAAACGAAGCGCGTTAAATGCCATTTTAATAGTTGAGACCCTCAGCGCTGTTCCTCGACGACTAGGCGAGAAAATATTTGTCGCCAGAAGAGTTTGCGAGGTAAGAATGTTAGAGGCGTTGAATTTTCCATCCGACCTGTAAAGTTCGAAATTAAATGAGGTCAAATCTGTTGGCACAAGCTCCAATCGTGGGAAGTCCCAATACATGTCTGCCAGTAGGATCGCCACTCCTGTTCGACTGTGGCTGATGATGCAGGTGCTTTTCAAATTTTCCAGATTCATTCCAACATAAGCCACACTTACAGTTGGCTTACTGAGCTCGCCATGCAAGAGGGTTCTGTTGAATGGACGAATCTCAACATTTGCTGCAAGGTTGTCGGCGTTGTCGACAAGGCTATTAATGTCGTGGGAATAGGTTTCAGAGCTGTTTAGGATTTTGTTCATACAATGATCTTTAATCGGACGATTCGTTCTAGGTGTCGCTGCCAGTAGTCGGTCAAAGTGTTATTTTCATAAACTTCTACCTGCAATTCTTTGAGGGTTTCGCTAAGCGATGGATTGACGGCCAGCATTTCATTTAGAAGCCCCTGGATCTGTTCTAAAGTCGGGCCGTGGATCAAATTAAAATGCTCTAGGCTAGCACTTGAGTGGATCATTTCTTTGGTTATAAACTCTAAGCTGAGCAGTTTCCAGGCGTCCTCGCGATTTGCGTGAACCTTGTGATGTACGCAATTCAAACAACCGACTTTGCTCTTGCAGTCCGGTGCTGCGGTGATATTGGAGTTTTCACTTTTCAGTGGTGAGCCTTCACTCATGCATCCACCAACTGGGGTAGCACATGGGTGTGGGCTTCCAAAAAACTCGTTGACTATCGCATGGAATTTTCCGATCTGATCGACCGCACTTTGCTCATTGGTTTTTAAGTAGCTGGCCCTTTGCGTCCGCTCACTGTGCCCAAGCAGAATTCGAGAAGCTTCGTGGCCATGGTTTTTCGCCACATAACTGTCCTTGTAGTTTCTGAAGCTTTGATAGCTAAGGCATGGGATATCTGGGTCGATCAATCTACTAACGCGGTTGTGAAGTCGCCTAAGAATATTTGTATCGAGAATTCTGTAATTCGACAGGGTGTTCCCATCAAACCCTATAAATAGATACGGGTGGTCAGACCCCTGGCACAGGTGATCTCTTAGGGTGATGTATTTCCGAAAGTGTTTGATGAAGCTAGCCTTAACTCGAACAATGACTTCTTTGTTGTTGGCTCGAAATTTGATTGATCTGACCCCAATTTCTTCAGTGTTAGCGATTTCGAAGTCTGGATCCCAAGGTATTTCGCGCAGAGGTGATTCATTGATGGCTGTTGCTGCGACGAACATGGAAACAAAGCTGTCGTGAGCAATTCTCGCAAGGGATGCACGATACTTGACATCCTTGGTGGAGTTGGCGAGTTTGAGCCTGGATTCATATTGGTCTTTTGCAATACAATAGTGTGTGAATTTTTTCGAGCTTGAGCGACTTTGAAACTCTTCAAAAGTTCTCAGGCGTGCCTGGCTATAGTCAAAGTAGCAAGACTCAGTAGTAATCTTGCCGCCTTTAGCAAGTATTTTGTCGGTTATTAGCGGATAGCGGTCGTCTGGTAGTATCCATGCATAACCATCTTTTACCTTTAATTTGCATGGCATTGCTTCATCTTTGATCAAGAAATCCGTCAGTCCAGTGAAGAGTGGTTCACATGTCTGCAGGTGGTATTTCACTGCGTCTGAACTAGGCGGCTCTATAAGCTTCTTGGTTTTGCCTTCAGGGCGTTCAATCAAAGGTAGTCTTGTGAAGAGGAAGTTTTCTTCCGGAAACATTTTCTCGCCGCATGTCCTGCATACAGTTTGCATACGTCTGCGCGTCACGTATGCCCTGTTGTCAGTGTTTAGATGCTCACTAAACGCTACCAATGCTTTATGGTATGCGTCTGAATCATCAAGAAAATTCTCGAATCCGTTTGCTTCGCACCACTTGACCATGAGCGCCCAGTCCGCAACTGCGGAGTAACCCGAGCTAAGAGCAGCTGTAGTGAGGCTCATGGTCATGATGTGACTTGCCAGGTTTTTCATCCTCGCTAGCCGCTTCGGGAGGTGAGTCGTTACATGCACCTCCCTTCTTGCTCTTGCACCATAACGCTCACCAAAGCAGATAGCCCCAAAATCAAAGGCGTGTCGATGGTTGAACCGCACTAGAATCGATTCGATTGGATTTCTTGCCAGTACGTCGTGAACTTCAGTAAGAAGCTCGGCGTGGTTGACCTGGACGTCAAGGCGAATTTCGCAATAGGGCCTGTAGTCCATTTCAGTTCTCCACAAGGCTCATAATGTGTCGTTGATAGTCTGTGTCCGCTTCGTGCACCATTTCATTGACTTTTCGGTAGTCTAAGTAACTCATGGTGGTTTTGCGGTTTGAGTGGTGCAGGCGCTTAGCAACGTAGTCGATCAGTTCCAGATAGCCGATTTTTCCTTGAGCGAGGAGTTCCCTGCGTTCATCTACCAAATTCATACCGAATGAAGCCCTGAGGTCGTGAAAGCTGAATGTGAAGTTATGGCCGTGTGCTTTAAGCAGTGGTACTAACGTGTGTTTGATGAACTTTCTTACCGTAGAGCCTTTTTCGTGACTCTTGTACTTGTCTTTATCTAGGTGACTTACATACAGAGGTTTTCCAGTTCTGCTCAGGAAAACATATTGCTCAGATTCATCCCGTTCTAACGCTAGAGCTTTTCGCTTTTGGTAACGTTCGGATTGCAGGTAGGTGAAAAGCCGATGATGCACCCAGCCAGGAACCTTAATCTTCTGTGTTTTGCCATACTTGGCATCTACCAGAGTATCTTTGCCTGCGCTGATCGAGTATGTGTCAGTATCATCTGCACTGGCTTCAATTACATCGCCGATACGTATGGTCAGTGCTGTTTGGATTCTCATGCCTGAGAAAAGGGCCAGGATGAATAAGAGCAGCATTTCTATGTTGCTTGCGAGGAGAAGTGCTTTAATCACCGCGTCTTGCTCAAATTTATCGAGTGGCCTGAGCTTCCCGCCGTCATAAATGAAATCACTTGACTCGTCTTTGTTTTTGGGGAAGGTTAGGTCTGTGGTGATGATTTCTCTGGATCTGGCGAAACCGTGACGGTCAAGTCTCGATATGTGAACTATCTTCTCTTTCCAAGGTGGCTTTGCAGGTAGGAAATTCCGGTACCTAATTAGCCATCGATAAAATCGGATGACGGCGCGGATCTTGTTGTTGACGCTTTCGGCATCTATCTCTTTTCGTGCGATGTCTAACTTGTAATGTGCTTTGAAGCGATACGTCGGCCTTTCAAACTCTCTGCCTTTGAAATCAAGGTAATCTAGATTGTGGTCTAGCATCACATTCATGAATTCTTTTAGGTTCGCAGCCTCAGCACCTAAAGTTTCTGCAGCGACCCTGGGGTACTCCTTGGCCCGCCAGAGGAGATAGAGGTTGCCTTCTACCCAAGGCTTTCCGTCAGGCTGAAGAATGATCTTCATACCTTCGATCCTATCTTCGTCTTGGTACGAAACCGCGTAAATCAAGGGCGGTTCAGTTGGGACGGAGACCATGGCCTCTATGGGTACTTTGTCGCTTTTGATGAAAGGTGTGAGCCCTTTCAAATCTACAGTTGTGTACATGTTGCTCTCGCAGGTCTGACTTCAGGAGGAGAGTCAGGTTTAAAGTTCCGATCCCCGTTTCAGTGGGCGGGCAGAATATCGAGTGTCGAAAGTTTTGCAAGAGGTGGTTTTGTCGAATGCTCAAACGCCTGTTTTTTAATTGGTCTAATATTGTCATTTGTTTTTGAGTTGTTTTTTGTTTTTTTAAGTTGGTTTTGTGGCAGGCGTCCGGCTGGATGCCGCGTATTAGGCAGGCCTTCGCCTTTTATTTTTCGAAAATTGACGTTTATTAATATTATTTTTGGCGGTGGGAGCTGTGCACGGCTTTTATATTATTTGCCATGTGTCAATAGTTCAGTATTAGGCTTGAAGAGCGCCGTCAGATCTGACTGGTATGCTTACCAAACGCCGTGTTAGGTGAGTTCGAGCAGTTTTCGGATTTCTTAAAATTGTTACCAAGAATTGCAAAAAAATGCTGTCGAGGCGCTGTTTATTGATGAATTGACATAGCTTTAAAAATTGGTGGAAAAAAATGACGGGTGGTCAAAAAAAATGGCTGCTGGGCGTTTTTTGATCAGTTTTTTCATCCCGCATGGCGGCTCGGCATCGATCTGAAGCGCGTGCGGGCTTGCTGATTGGTTGTCGGGAGAGGATGGAACTGGCCTGCAAGTAAACGCTGTCGCCTCGAGAGGGGGCTGGACTGAGGCTTATCTGGATGAACGGGCCTGCAGCAATAGAGTTGGAGAGGTATGGCCCAGCAGGGCTACTCAGAGGCCAGGGCCTGCGCACCTAGTTGCAGCAATTCGCTGATCGTGAGCCTATACATTGCTGGTAGCGCTCGCGCCAAGTTACTCGAGGAGGGGTCGAGTGGCGAGACGGCGTGATGCTGGGTGGGCTGAGTGTGAAGCTGTGGCAGGCCCACCCTTATTACTGCGCAAGCTAACGGGGCGGCAAGAGTGGCAAGAGGGATGAGCATGCTAACCGCAGTGAGGGAAGGATGCCCTGTTTGCGCAGTCTTTACCCTTGATTGCGGTACGCAGTATTCAGCGTGGAATAGAGATCTAAGCGGCTATCGATGATTTTTTTACGCCAGCCATCGAGCTCCGCGACCGTCACCTGGTCGTTACTCACATGTGCGAAACGGTAGTAGTCAGAAATCACTTGGCCATACTCTCGCAGCAGCAACTGTTGAGTGGCATGCCCCATCAGTAGCAACCGACCCTCACTATTGGTCAGGCCCTTGAACAGGTTGAAAAGCTCAAGGCGGTATTCGCCAATCAGCTTGACCTTCTCTGCTGAAGGGGCATCCCCCCTTTCTTTGATTCTGGCCCAGTCAGTGATATGCGCCCAGTGCTTCAGCAACACGTGGGTGGCCTCCTCGATGCTGAGG
Source organism: Pseudomonas sp. B2M1-30 (assembly GCF_025447575.1). Taxonomy (NCBI): domain Bacteria; kingdom Pseudomonadati; phylum Pseudomonadota; class Gammaproteobacteria; order Pseudomonadales; family Pseudomonadaceae; genus Pseudomonas; species Pseudomonas sp. B2M1-30. The sequence goes on from NZ_JAOEJT010000010.1 coordinate 202,349, forward strand.
GCCACGCTTTCTAGCATCTCCACGTTCTTCGCATGGCGCTCTTTCTCTACAGTTCTAGCGTGGCTTCGGCCATTGTTGAGATGCGTCGCTACGCCAGTAACTAATGCACCCAGGCCGATCTTCACTGCTGTATCGACAATCTCAAGCCAGGTTGTAGGCACCGCGAATTTCCTTAGGTGGTAAAGGGAGGCGGGAGATTCTACATGGTGTCAATAGTGTGGCACAGATGGTCGAGGCGCCTCCATCAAGGCGTCAAGGGTGCGCCTCCCACCTCGCCGTTATCGTTCGGTCGCCGGCGCCACGCCTTGTCTGCAGCATGAACCTGACCGAGGCATCGTCCACCTTTACCCGTTGATAACCGCCATCCGGATGCCTGCCACTCAATGTCGAAATCCACACACGATTCTGGAGCAAGCGAAGACGGTTTCGAGAGGTGAGAGCGGGGCTGCGCCGCACGGCTCGAAATGAGGAGGAGGGCCTAGATCGCCTCGCCTGCGTTCCCTACGAGGAGGCTTGTTGCTGTCAATATTGCTGGGAGCTCACGATACGTCGAATTAGCCTTCAACTCACGCGTAGTTCTGCACCTTGACCGTGTGCAGGGTGATGTCCACCACGTCGCCGTCGGCACCGACCTGGGGCATTTCGATCCAGTCGCCGACCCGCAGCATGTCGTTGCTGGTCAACTGCACGCTGGCGACGAACGACAGCAGGGTGTCCTTGTAGACCAACAGGATCACCGCCGACATCGCACCCAGACCCGACAGCAGCAACAGCGGCGAGCGGTCGATCAACGTGGCGACGATGATGATCGCGCCGAACACATACAGCACCATTTTCGCCAGTTGCACGTAGCCCTTGATCGAGCGGGTGCGCGCGTGTTCGGTGCGCGCGTAGATGTCGAGCATGGCGTTGAGCAGGGCGCTGACCGAGAGCATCAGGAACAGAATGGTGAACGCCAGCGCGACGTTGCCGAGGAACACCGTCGCGGTCTTGCTCAGTTCCGGCACCAGATGCAGGCCGAACTGGATCACCAGCGACGGGGTGATCTGCGCCAGGCGCTGAAACACTTTGTTATGGCGAAAGTCGTTGATCCAGTGCAGCGCCGGCTGGCGGCCGAGGATGCGGCTGACGTGAAGGATCAGGTAGCGCGCCACTCGTCCGAGTACCAGCGCGATCACCAGAAGCAGGATCAGCGCCAGGCCGGCTTGCAGGAACGGGTGCTGTTCGAGGGCACCCCAGAGGTCTTGGGCGTTGAGCCAGAGCTGTTTGATATCCATGGGAGAAACGATTCTTCTGTAAGGCGCGATGGGCGATTAGAGCATTTAAGACGCTGCGTATTACCGTTGAAGACAAATCGAGCAACAAAAAAGCCACGGATTGCCACCGTTTGAATAAAGAAACTCGGCCTGAGCGCTCGAAACCGGTAACCTATGCAGCTGATTTTTTGCATATCTTCGAGGTAGCACCCGTGTTTTCCCAATTCGCCCTGCACGAACGCCTGCTCAAAGCCGTGGCCGAGCTGAAATTTGTCGAGCCAACGCCTGTGCAAGCAGCGGCCATTCCGCTGGCGCTCCAGGGGCGTGACCTGCGGGTGACGGCGCAAACCGGTAGCGGCAAGACCGCCGCTTTTGTCCTGCCGATCCTCAACCGGCTGATCGGCCCGGCCAAGATCCGCGTCAGCATCAAGACCCTGATCCTGCTGCCGACCCGCGAGCTGGCTCAGCAGACCCTGAAGGAAGTCGAGCGCTTTTCGCAGTTCACCTTCATCAAGTCTGGCCTGATCACCGGCGGTGAAGACTTCAAGGTCCAGGCCGCGATGCTGCGCAAGGTGCCGGACATCCTGATCGGCACGCCAGGGCGGATGATCGAGCAACTCAACGCCGGCAACCTCGACCTCAAGGAAGTCGAAGTGCTGGTGCTCGACGAAGCCGACCGCATGCTCGACATGGGTTTTGCCGAAGACGTGCAACGTCTGGTCGATGAGTGCCCGAACCGTCAGCAGACCATGCTGTTCTCAGCCACCACCGGCGGTGCCGGCCTGCGCGAGATGGTCGCCAAGGTGCTGAACAACCCTGAGCACTTGCAGCTCAACGCGGTCAGCCAACTGAACGAAACCACCCGTCAGCAGATCATCACCGCCGATCACAACCAGCACAAAGAACAGATTGTGAACTGGCTGCTGGCCAACGAGACCTACCAGAAGGCCATCATCTTCACCAACACCCGGGTCATGGCCGACCGCATTTACGGTCGCCTGGTGGCGCAGGAATACAAGGCGTTCGTGCTGCACGGCGAGAAAGACCAGAAGGATCGCAAACTGGCGATCGACCGTCTGAAGCAGGGCGGGGTGAAGATCCTCGTGGCGACCGACGTCGCGGCCCGTGGCCTGGACGTCGACGGTCTGGATCTGGTGATCAACTTCGACATGCCACGCAGCGGCGACGAATACGTTCACCGCATCGGCCGTACCGGTCGTGCCGGCGCCGAAGGCCTGGCGATCTCGTTGATCTGCCACGGCGACTGGAACCTGATGTCGAGCATCGAGCGCTACCTCAAGCAGAGCTTCGAGCGCCGCACCATCAAGGAAGTCAAAGGCACCTACGGCGGACCGAAAAAGGTCAAGGCTTCGGGTAAAGCCGTTGGCGCGAAGAAGAAAAAGACCGACGGCAAGGGCGACAAGAAAGGCGACAAGAAAAAAGTCGCCGCCAAGACGCCGAACAAGCGCAAGAGCACCAACCGCCCGAAGGCTGACTCCCTGGTGAGCAGCGACGGCATGGCGCCGCTCAAGCGCCGCAAGCCGGCAGAGCCTGCGGCTGAGTAAGTCTTTCAGGCGGCCATGAAAAACCCGGACAATGTCCGGGTTTTTTTATCGCCGGAGGTTTGTCAGCTCCCCAACAGCCCGGTGGTGTCCGCCGCGAAGCGTTGCCGGGTCTGATCCGCCGTTGGTTTTAGCTGCGCGAGCAGGGCGGCTTCACTGTACAGCTGGGTGGTCGCCAGCTCGTTGGGTGTCGGCTCGATCGGGATCAGCACATCTTCACTGTCGGCGTGGAGCCAGATCGCGACGACGTGCAGCGCCGGCACAAACAGCACCCGCAACTCGACGGTTTTGCCTTGCAGTTGCGGCGACTGCTCCGCGAGTTTCAGCGCATCCACTGTCGCGGCGGCCATGTTGCCGTGGTTCAGCGACGAGAACTCGACCTGGCCATGCACATCGGCCAGTTGCGCATCGGCGATAGTCACCCCATCGGCAAACACCAGATAGTGCCAGTCGCCGACCTTGGCGGCCTGCAGCCCCTTGCCCTGGCTCACGTCTTCCAGGCTGAGCGAGTAACCGCGATAGGCCTCGCTGAGGCTGATCTTGCCGGGTGCGGCGCTGGCGAACTGGCGGTTGATGCCAAAACCCCGGGTTTGCAGCGCGGCTTGCAGGGCCGGACGCAAGGTCTGTACGCCGTTGGAAGGCGCCTTTGGATAAGTCAGTTGCATGATGTCGCCCTCCTAGTTTTTCTGGGTGAAGTAAGTGGTAGTCCAGGTGCCGCCGCCGTTGTAGGAACCGGGGAACGAGTTCAGCGCGCGGGTCGAGTAGCCGTAAATCGAATCCGCGACCAGCACGTAATTGCCGTTGGTGCCGTAGATCGCCAGGAAATGCGCGCCGCCACCGTACCAGGCACAACGCAGACAGACCGGACGGCCCATGTTGATCTGGTTCTGGATGGCCGACATCGACAGCGAACCCTGACCCATGCCGTTGTAGCTGCGGGTGATTCGCAACGCCTGATCCAGATAACCGTAGACGTTGCACGGCCCCGGCTGGTTGCAGCAGTTGCGATCCAGCGCCGAACTGGCGACACCGCACTGGGTCCAGGACCCGGTGCCGAAATAATTGCCGACCGAAGCGGAAACCGCCGCCCAGCACCAGTTGCTCTGGGTTTGTCGCTGCATGCTGAAGTTGAGGCTTGCTGCGGCCTGGACGGGGGCCGCCGCCACGGCGTGGTTTTCGACTTCAACCAGTTGCGGGTCGAGCAGATGACCGGTCAGGCACCTTGGCAGGGTATTGCCGGTGAACGGGGTTGTATCAGTGGTTAACATTTTCAATCCTCCATGAGTGAAACAAGCGTCCAGCTTGTGGGTTACTTCCTATTGCAGAGCCGTCGATCTGTAGGATGTTTCCGTTATCGGGCTCAATCTAACCCTAGTCATGGATATGCGTTTGTGCAAATAAATAAATGCATTTGTGCATTTTCAAGGGCAAAAAAACGCGACCTTCGAGAGCGCACGAGGGCCGCGATTTCCTGATTCCGGTGTTAACCCTCGGCTTTCTTTTCGGCCGTGCCCAACTCTTTCAGCCGTTGGTCAATCAACTGGCATTTGTCCGGCAGGTCGGCGCTCGCGGTGCCCAGGTCCATCTTCTGCAACTCATCGTTGATTTCCTTGGCCTTGGCCGGATTCTGTTCCGTGAGTTTCGCGACTTCCTTGGCCAGTTGCTCCCGTTTGGCGGTGGCTTCTTCCGGCGTGCAGGCCCATACGGGCAGGGCGCAGGCGAGGGTGGCGGCGAGGGTCAGCTTGAGCAAGGTTTTCATGGGATGGGCCTCAGTTCCGGTTAAGGCGGGTTAACCGGTTGAGGGTTCGAGCAGGTGAAAAGTTCAGCGCGTCATTGTGAGGGCAGGCGAGCCTGCCCCCACGGACGCTCGATCACTCGCCATGGCAGCAACTGGATTTCGTCTGCCCCTCATACCGATCATGATGCCGCACCCACTCCATGATCTCGTCCTCATTACGGCCCTTGGGCGTGAGGTCGAGGTAGTTGTAGGCGCCGACCAGCATGTCCAATCCACGGGCATAGGTTGAATAGGTATGGAAAATTTCGCCCGCCTCATTGCGATAAAACACGCTCAGCCCCGGCATTTCTTCCTCGGCGCTGTCGGTCTTTTCGTAGTTGTAGGTAGCCTTGCCGGCCTCGGCGTCTTCAGCCCGGGCGCAGACGCCAAAGTCGTAGTTGAAATCGGAACCGTCTGACGACACCCAGTCGAATTTCCAGCCCATCCGCTGTTTGAACGCCTGGAATTCGGCGAATGGTGCGTGGGAAACCGCCACTACCGCGATGTCGTGATGAGCCAGGTGCAGGTTGGCGCCGTCGATGTGGTCGGCGAGAAAGGAGCAGCCCTGGCAGCCTTCCTCCCAGTCCTTGGCGAACATGAAGTGGTAAACGACCAGTTGGCTGTGTTGGCCGAACAGGTCGGCCAGTTTCAGTTCGCCGTGCGGCCCGTGGAAGCGATAGTCCTTGTCGACTTTCACCCACGGCAGGGTGCGGCGTTTGGCGCTGAGGCGATCACGTTCGCGGGTGAAGGCTTTTTCGTCGGCCAGGTGTTGTTGGCGGGCGGCGAGCCATTCTTCGCGCGATACCACCGGATGATTCTGAATCTTCATGATGATTTCTCCTGCGGGGTTGAAACCGTCTTCCCAGACTAGTCGTTCAACCGCCGGGGAAATCGACAGACCGCCGGTCGGTTGCAGCGCGCAATGCGGCTGAACGGCTGGGAACCGGCCGGGTCACAACCTATGAACGCGCCATTAACCCTGCGCACCGGAGGTTGAATCAGGATGACGACTTACAACTGGGATTTGATTGAACGCCTGCTGCACGAAGCGCAGAACAGCGCCGGCCACAGCTTCACGCCCCGGCCCTACGCCGAACAGCACGCTGCGGAAAAAGCAGCGGCGGGCGAGTCCGTTGGCAATCTGGATCATCTGAAAACGCTGGCTTGCGAGTACGAAAAATTACTGCTGCTGCGCGGCTACATCGAGCCAAGACCGGAAGATGAAGGCGGCACCGGCGAGAACTTCATTCTGACCCCGCGTGGTGCGAGCCTGCTGAGCCTGATTGACAGCAGCATTCCCGGCAATGACCATCCCCGGCAGGTGCTGGACGAGCAGGAAGACGCGCTGGATGAATTGACTTTCGATGAGGTGGCATCCAAGGCGCAGATTGCCTGAAGCCCGGATTAACGCTTGTGGGAGCGGGCTCGCTCCCACAATGAAGATCACTTCTGCGCAGCCTTCAGACACTTCAAATCATTGAAGTCCTTGCGCACCCCGTCGATCTTCTTCAATAACCGCTGGCGCTGTTCCGGCGTGCTTTGTGCGACCAGATCAACGAACAGCGAACGCGCCTGGGCTTCGGTGTTGGCGTAGGCCTTGCGGTAGTCCGCTGTCCATAAACTCTCGCGATCAACCAGAAGCGTCTCGATCCGTTGTGGGAATTCGGCACTTTTGCGTTGCGCCACTGCTGCGCTGAACTGCTTCTGCCAATGCGCGCGGTTGGCAATCCATTGGGTGTTCTGATCCCCCAGGGCTGTCGACCAGGCCATCACCCGTTGTTCTTGCGAAACGCTCAACGGCCCCAGCCAGTCGTTCAGGCGTTTATCCATGCGTGCGCCACGCTCGGCCACTTGTTCGAACAACGGTGGTTTCAGGTATTCCTGCTGGCGTTTGCGCAGATCCTTGGCAAAGGCGTCGTTCATTTCGGCGACTTGCTTGTCATCCAGCCCTTGCAGCAACTCGATGGCGGACGGGGTGATTTCCCGGGCGGTTTCGGCGATGGCCTGTTTGGCTTCGACGGTGCGCGCCTGAAGGGCGGCGTCAGTCACCTGATTGTTCTGGACCATGGTTTGCAGGCGATCCAGCCAGTCGAGATAGCCCGGCAACTGCGTGGTGCAGTGCCAGCTCAGGTGTTCCTTGAGACGTTCGTTGAACCAGCCTTTCTGTTCGCCGTTCATGTCCAGGTAGTCGCTGAGGGTCCAGGGAATGATCACGTCGAGGTTGCGATAGGCCAGGCCGACGCGACTGCAGGCGCCGAGGGCGAGGGTGAAGATCAGCAGGGTGGCAATCTGTTTGAACCAGCGAGACATGGGCGAATCCTTGCGAAAGCCTGGCTTCGGGATCTGATTCTCATGTGAACGCAGGATGAACCCGGCAGTTCAGCCAATCAATAGAACGCGCGTTCGGCCTTGAGGGTGACGAGGCCGTCGCACTGGCTGTTGTGCCCGGAATAGGCCGAGCAGTCGCTGCCGCTCAGGTTCGAGTTGCTGTAGATCAGATCGAGGTCGATGCCCATGAACGGCCGGGACAATTTCACAGACCAATCGTTGAAACTGCTGACGTAACCGCCGTCCACCGCAGCCGGCGTATTCAACTGGTGGGTGGTGTATTTCATGCTGATCCCGATGCCGAACGGCTGGTTGCCGCCGAGGTCGGCGAACAGCGTGCTGTTCTGTTTGTCCGGGTCATTGCTCAGGGCGATGCCGAAACGGCTGCCGAGCAGGGTCAGGCCGCCGAACAGTTCCTGGCTGTCGGGGGTGTCCACGCGGGGATAGCTGTACTGGATCATCCCGACTTCGTAGCCGAGGGTTTGGTCGAAAGGCTGTTTAAAGCCGACGTAGGAATCGATTTCGAGGTTCTTGCCTGGGGTGATGCCCATGCTTGGCGCCCATTGGCCGACATACAGTCCGCTGTCGTGACTCAGGTCGAGGCCGCCATGAAACGAGCCGACCGCCGAAGGTTTGACTAACCCCTGGGCCATGCTGCGGCTGGGCGTGGTGCCGAGCTTGAGGTCGAAGTCGCCGAGTTCGCGCTGGAAAACCTGCGCGTGCGCCGTCGGGTAGACCAGCAGGCCAACGAGCAATAAACGGGAGGGTTTGAACATGCGTCACTCCATGAGCAGCGAGGGCTGGCGGGTGAGCCGGCTGAAACGCTTGATCCAGACGCGTGCAAGGATACCGGCGAATGATCGGCATCGGAGGCCGTTCGTCGATTTTCAACGGATTGATTAAACACGGGTGGGACGGGGAGGGTGCCGATCCAGACGCTTCGAAGCTCAAAGCGTCTTTGGACGGGAGTGTTGCGGGGTGTTACTTCTTGCCCAGGCTGATCTGCCGGGATGGCGCGAAAGTCTGGCCACTGACGCCCTTGGCAATCTGCTGGATCTCGCCGCCGGACTTGAGGAACGCGGCGATCTGATCGTTGATCGATTCGCTGGTTTCAACGGCTGGAGCTGGCTTTGCTTTCTGGGTGGATGCTTTTACACGCATGGCGGCCAATAACCTTTGGAAAAGTAATTCGGCCAGGCATCGTACAGGAATGACTCGGTAATTGCTTGGCGGATGTCCGCCGCAATAACCCGGTGCTTTGCTGGATGATGTTCGATCAATTATTCGAAATGTCCCGCTAAGCTGCTGTTTTAAATAAGAACATCGGCCTGATTTGCGCTTGATTGCGCTGCGTGCAAACCGGCGGCGGGCGCGGTGATGGTCTGACGAATGGTGAGCGTGTTGCGCCGGGCCAGGAAAAATCAGGGCGTTGCGCCGATTTTCCCGAACGGGGCTTCGGCCGGCGAACCTCGTGGGCAAAAACGGGTAGAATGCCGCCCACGCAATGAGGGTATTGGAAATGGCTTTAGTCGGGCGTTACAACAGTTTGCAAGTGGTTAAACACACTAACTTCGGTTTATATCTGGATGGCGGTGCCGAAGGCGAAATTCTTTTGCCCAACCGTTATATCCCTAAAGATATTCCCAGCGAAGATGAAGACTGGCTCAACGTTTTTGTTTATCTGGACAGCGATGACAAACTTATCGCGACGACCGAAAAGCCGAAAGTTCAGGTCGGTGAGTTTGCCAGTCTGAAAGTTGTTGAAGTCAACAGCATCGGTATCTTCCTCGACTGGGGGCTGCCGAAAGACCTGTTACTGCCGTTTTCCGAAGAAAAACGCCAGTTGAAGGCCGGCGATTATTGCGTGGTGCATGTTTACCTCGACAAACACACCCGCCGCATCACCGCCACTTCGCGCCTGGATCGCTACCTCGACAAGACCCCGGCCAGCTACAGCCAGGGGCAGGAAGTCGATCTGTTGGTGGCCGAAGCCACCGACATGGGTTTCAAGGCGATCATCAACAACAAGCACTGGGGTTTGATCCACAAGAACGAGATCTTCAAGTTCATGCGTTCGGGCATGCGCGAGAAAGGTTTCATCAAGGAAGTTCGCGGCGACGGCAAGATCAGCCTGAGCCTGCAACCGGTCGGCCAGGAAGCGGCGAGCAGTCTGAACTCGAAGATTCTCGCCAAGTTGCGCGAAAGCAACGGCACGCTGGCCGTCAGCGACAAGAGCGATCCGGCGTTGATCAGCAGTCTGTTCGGTGTCAGCAAGGGCAACTTCAAGAAGGCCATCGGCGCGCTGTACAAGAGCGGCCAGATTGTCATTCACGCTGATCGCATTGAACTGACCTGAGTCCGCCGTTGCCCATCGTGCATGGGCACACTGAGGTCGGGCCAATGAAAAAAGCGTTGATTGCCTATGTCGCCACGCTGGTGACATTTTTGATCCTCGATGGTCTCTGGCTCGGCGTATTGATGGCGCCTACCTATCGCGAGCTGCTCGGTTCGCTGATGCTCGAAAAACCGCTGCTGGTTCCGGCAGCGGTTTTTTATTGCCTGTACGTCTTCGGTTGCGCGGTGTTTGTGGTGGTGCCTGCACCGACCTGGCAGCACGCTGCGCGGATGGGAGCGCTTTTGGGGTTGGTGGCGTACGGCACCTATGACCTGACCAATTGGGCGACATTGCATGGCTGGTCATTTCAGGTGTCGCTGATGGATTGGGCGTGGGGAACCCTGGCCACGGCGGTGGCGTGTACGGTGGGTTTTCTTGCGGCCAGTCGGGTTGCCAAGGGCGATCGGTAGTTCGGGCGCCCTGTGCTCATGATGGATGGCGTAGCCGTCCATCATTCCTCCTTGGCGCAGGAGAACTATTCGAGGTCTTTTTCCAGACGGTTTTTTCTGTCCGACTGGTTGATAATTCACGGCGTGACTATTCGCCCCGGACAACGATCCGGGGCTTTGCTTTTATCTTTTGGAAAACTGCCATGTTGTTTGTGTTCGAGGTGTTGCGGTGAGCGCTGACCGGCGCAATGCCGACGGGTTTGCCTTGCAGGTGATGATCGGCCTGTGCCTGATCTGGGGCGTGCAGCAGGTGATGATCAAGTGGGCGGCAACCGACATCGCGCCGGTGATGCAGGCGGCGGGGCGGTCGGGGATTTCCGCGTTGCTTGTAGGATTGCTCATCTGCTGGAAGGGCGGCTGGGATCAGGTCGGCGCCACCTGGCGCGGTGGCCTGCTGGCCGGTGCGCTGTTCGGTCTGGAGTTCTTCTTTATCTCGGAAGGCTTGCAACTGACCACGGCGGCGCATATGTCGGTGTTCCTCTACACCGCGCCGATTTTCACTGCGCTGGGGGTGCATTTTCTTTTGCCGAGCGAGCGCCTGCGACCGGTGCAATGGCTGGGGATCATCCTCGCGTTCATCGGGATCGCCATCGCCTTCGCCGGTGGCGTTTCCTGGGACAACCTCGACCGCCGCATGCTGCTGGGCGACGCCCTCGGTGTCCTCGCGGGCGCCAGTTGGGGCGCGACCACCGTGGTGGTGCGAGCCTCGCGGCTGTCGGAGGCACCGGTGACCCTGACCCTGTTCTATCAACTGATCGTCGGCTTCCTCGGCCTGTTGCTGATTGCGCTGCTCAGCGGCCAGGTCACTCATGTCAGCCTGACCAGCGTGGCGGTGGCCAGTGTGTTGTTTCAGGGGCTGGTGGTGTCGTTCTTCAGCTACCTGACGTGGTTCTGGCTGCTGCGCCGTTACCTGGCCGCCAACCTCGCGGTGTTTTCGTTCATGACGCCGATGTTCGGCGTCACGTTCGGCGTGGTGCTGCTCGGTGAAGACCTGAGCGTGAACTTCATCATCGGTGCCGTGCTGGTGTTGCTCGGCATCACCTTTGTCAGCGCGGAACAGTGGGTGCGTCGACGCTTGCGCAAAGCGCTCGGCCAGCCGTAAGCGGTTTCCACGCCAGGCCACCGGCAATCAGCAGGCCGCTGCCAGCGATCACCAGCGCCGGTTGCAAGCCACCGCTGAAGTGACTGCTCAGCGCTGCCAGCAGCGGGCCGCTGAGCTGGCCGACCGCGAAGCACGCGGTCAGCAGCCCGGCGTTGCGCTGGGTGGCGTGGGGCGCCAGCTCCCGCGAGCGCTGCATCACCAGTTGCATGCAGGCCAGGAACGGCGTGCCGCACAGCATCACGCCCAATGCCAGACCGAGGCCGCTGCCGAGCAAGCAGGCAAACACGCCCGCCGCTTGCAGCCACAACGTCGCCATCAGCCAGTGACGGGTGGTATCCGGATCGTGCCGGCGCAGACTCACCAGCAGCACACCGATCGCGGCACCCAGGCCAAAGCACGGCCAGAACAGATCGGCCTGCCATTGCCCGTGAAACTGCGCGTTGGCCATCTGTGACAGGAACGTGGCGGGGATGATGTAGCCCACGCCGTACAGTGCATACACCACCGCCAGACGCGGAATCCCGCGATTCGACGGGCTCACGGCCGCAGCGGCAAGCGGTGCGGCGGCCACCGGTTGCGGAAGGATCCGCACGATCCCCAGCAACATCACCAGCGCCACGGCGGCGTAGATCAGCCACAGGGTCGCGGACGTCTGCTGCAACAGATGTGAGACCAGCGCCAGCAACCCCGTGAGAAAAATCCCCAGTCCCGGCCCGGCAAACACCAAGGCACCCAAACGTGGACGACCCGCCGCTGCAGCCAGCGGCTGGCTCAGCGCGGTAATCATCACCAGCACCCAGGCGCTCGCCACCCCGGTGCCGAAACGCAGCAACAAGTGCGACCAGAACCCGCTGGCCCAGAACGACCCCAGCGTCAGCAGCACGCACAGCCATAAACCGCCATGCAGACGTCGTTGCACTTGCTCGGGTCGACGGGAAAACATCGCGTCCACCGCGCCGAGCAGGTAGCCCAGGTAGTTGGCCGCTGCAATCAGACCGGCGGCGGTCAGGTCGATCTGCCCCTCACTGAGCAGGTGCGGCAGTTGTGGGGTGAGGGCGAAACGCCCGATGCCCATGGCCATCATCAGGGCAATGAAGCTGGCGGATAAGCGAATCAGCGGGGACATGGTCTGCATTCCGTTCGGGGAGCGATGACCGTCAGGCTAAGACGGATTGACTTTCCTTAAAATTGAATAATAGTGAGTAACTTGTTCTGTTGTGGAGAATGGTGGTGGAATTCAGCCAACTGCGGATCTTCCAGGCCGTGGCCGAGGAGGGCTCGATCACCCGCGCCGCCGAACGCCTGCATCGGGTGCCGTCGAACCTGTCGACCCGGCTTAAACAGCTTGAGGAGCAATTGGGCGTCGAACTGTTCGTCCGTGAACGTCAGCGTTTGCAGTTGTCGCCTGCGGGAAAAGTCCTGCTGGACTACACCGGCAAGCTGTTCGCCCTGCGCGATCAGGCCAGCGCGGCGGTGATGGGCGGGCAACCGGCCGGGGATTTCGTGCTCGGCACGTTGTACAGCACCGCTGCGATCCATTTGCCGGCATTGCTGGCGCGTTATCACAAGCGTTATCCGGCGGTGAACCTGCAAGTGCAGTCCGGGCCGAGCGGCGAGTTGCTCGAAGGTTTGCTTACCGGACGGCTCGATGCGGCACTGGTCGACGGCCCGCCGCAACTGGCCGGCATCGACGGTGTACCGCTGTGCAACGAACGGCTGGTGCTGATCAGCGAGGCCGATCATCCGCCGATTCTCAGTGCCAGGGATGTCGAGGGACGAGCGGTGTTCACCTTCCGTCATGGTTGCGCGTATCGTGCGCGCCTCGAGTCGTGGTTTGCCCACTATCAGGCGGCGATGGGCCGGGCGATGGAAATCGAGTCGTATCAGGGCATGCTCGCCTGTGTGATTGCCGGCAGCGGCGTGGCGCTGATGTCCGAATCGATGCTCGCCAGCCTGCCGGGGCGCGAAAGCGTGGCGGTACACCCGTTGGCCGAGCCGTTCGCGAGTGCGACAACATGGCTCATGTGGCGCCGGGGCATGGTCGGCGCCAACCTCAATGCGTGGATCGAGCAGCAACAGGCGCTCTATCCCGTGGCTGGCGAAGAGGTGCGGGAAACAGCTTGAACGATCGGTCAGGGATTTGGATCAATTCAGTAACAGATCATTGCGGATTTCGCCGAGCAATGCGTAGGACTTCGGACTATTATCAGTGCGAAGCGACCTCAGAATTCCGGCCGCTCAGCACCACCCTGAAGGGGGCATGACGATGAAAGAGAAAATTCAAAACTGGCTGCACGATCTGGGTGTTGCCCTCGGCTTGATCGAACCGCCTCTGCAACCGGTCCCGATTCGCACGGATGACGAACAACGTCGCCGTCAGCAGCGTCGGCGCTGATGCCCCGGGCTCATGGCCCGGACGATTTGAAGACCAAGAGATCGCAGCCTTCGGTGGCTCCTGCATGAAATGATGCGGGAGCCGCCGAAGGCTGCGATCTTTTGCTTTTCAATGGCGGCCGATTTCCAGCAGAAAGCGGCTCAAGTCATTGGCGGTCCGGGCGGTCTTGAGCATGCGATCCTCTTCGGCGGTGAAGGCCGTCAGTCCGAATTCATCTTCCAGATGAAAGATCAGATCCTCGATATCCGCTTTCTCCAGTCCCAATTGCGCCAGGCTGGTGCTGTCATCGAACTCACGGCCGTCCAGCAGACGCTGGATGAACCGGTGTACGGCGGCACGCACGGCAGCTCTTCTCATGGCGGCTCTTCAGGAGGGTGGGCCTGATTGGAGTACAGCAGGCCTCAACGATGTCGGCGCAACCACTCGTCAATCATCGTCCGTAAATGCTCACCGGAAAAACTGCCGAAATGCCCGCCATGCACGGTACGGACCGGCAGCGCCTGCAAGCGTCGAAGGCTGGCGGCGTAGTCATCCAGATTGGAGTGGTAGGCGTCTTCGATCAACGGCCCGTCGTAGATGATGTCGCCGCTGAACAGGGTTTCGCTGGCCGCCTCGTACAGACTGATCCCGCCCGGCGAGTGCCCTGGCGTGTGCAGCACTTGCAGCGTGCGATTGCCCAGGTCCAGCACATCCCCATCCTCGACGAAACCGCTGGCCGGCGCGGCCTTGACCCGATATTCGGCGTAGCACAGCGGGCAGTCCGGGTGGGCTTCGAACATGTCGTCGCCGACGAAGGCGCGGCTCAGGTCGTTCTCGCCGTCGGGCGCGGCGAGGATGTCGGCCTCCGCCGGATGCACCAGGCGTTCGGCGAATTCGTGATGGCCGGCGATATGGTCGAAATGGCAATGACTGGCCACCGCCACCAACGGCCGCTCGGTCAGCCACGGCAGTTGCTCGCGCAGGCTGACCAGCCCGGAGCCGCTGTCGAGCAGCAAGTCCTTGTCGCGACCCTGAACGTGCCACAGGTTGCAGCGGTAGAACGGGCGGATGTACGGCTCGTGAATCAGGCGGATGCCGTCGCTCAGGGGCTGCACCTCGAACCACTGGTCGCGGGAAACGATCTTCATGAATCATTTTCTCCAGACGAAAAAAACGGGTGTGGCAACCGACGCCACACCCGTCGAAGAAAGCATCAAGTCGTTACGTTAGCTTAGATCGCGCTCGCCACCGAAGCCGGGCGGCGGGAGAACAGGCTGACCACCACGAAACTCACCAGGCCCACGGCCAGGCTGTAGTAGATCGGGGTGTTGGCGTCCAGGCCGTCCTTGACCATGAACAGCAGCGCCGTGGCGAAGCCCAGGCCCATGCTGGCGATGGCGCCGGCGGTGGTCGCGCGTTTCCAGAAGATCGCACCGATCAGCGGGATCAGCATGCCGCCCACCAACAGGTTGTACGCCAGGGTCAGGGCGCTGATCACGTCGTTCACCACCAGGGCGATGCCCAGCACGACGAAACCGGTCAGCAGGGTGAACAGGCGGTTGATGCCCAGGCTCGACGGCTTGCCGCCGCGCAGTTTCGGCAGCAGGTCTTCGGTCAGGGTAGTGGCCGCCGCGAGCAGGCCGGCACTGGCGGTGGACATCATGGCCGCCAGCGCAGCGGCGATCACCAGGCCGCGAATGCCGTCCGGCAGCGACAGTTTGACGATGGCGGCGAAGGCGTTGTTGACGTTGTCCAGATCCGGGATCAGGACGTGGGCCGCCATGCCGATCAGGGCGCAGGCCAGGCCGTAGAGGATGCAGTAGATACCGGCGAAGCTGCCGGCGTACTGGGCGACTTTTTCGTTCTTGACGGTAAACACCCGTTGCCAGATGTCCTGACCGATCAGGATGCCGAAGAAGTAGATCATGAAGTAGGTGATGATCGTGTCCCAGCCGATGGTGGTGAAGTTGAACGCCGCCGCCGGCAGCTTCAGCACCAGTTCGTCCCAGCCGCCGACGCGGTACAGGCAGATCGGCAACAGGATGAACATCAGGCCGACGGTCTTGATGATGAACTGGACGATGTCGGTCAGGGTCAGCGACCACATGCCGCCGATGGCCGAATACACCACCACCACGCCACCGCCGAGCAGTACCGAGATCCAGAACGGCAGACCGAACAACACTTGCAGCACGGTGCCGATGGCCAGGATCGAGGTCACGCCGATCATCAGCGCGTAGGCCAGCATGATCGCCGCGCTCGCCGAGCGAGCCATCGGGTTGTAGCGTTTTTCCAGCACCTGGGTGACGGTGTAGATCTTCAGTTTCAGCAGCGGTTTGGCGAGGAACAGGTTCAGCGCGACGATGCCGCAACCCAGCGCGGCGCACAGCCAGAAACCGGAGATGCCGTGCACGTAGCCCAGGCGGACGGTGCCGACGGTGGACGCGCCACCCAGGACGGTCGCGGCCATGGTGCCCATGTACAGGCTCGGGCCGAGGTTGCGCCCGGCGACCAGAAAGTCCTCGTTGGTCTTGGCCTTGCGCATGCCGAAATAGCCGAGCAAGAGCATGCCGGCGGCGTAGATGAGGACGACGAATAAATCCAAAGCCATGATGGCGTGTCTCCGATTGTCTTTTTTATGTGAGGCTGAATTCAGTTCCCTGTGGGAGCGGGCAAGCTCGCTCCCACAGGGTGGAGCCGTGTCAGGCGGCCTGACGCAGTTCAGGTTTTGCTGCGGCTTCGCTACGCGAGCCCTTGGGGCCGTAGACCGCCGCCGGTTCCGGGAACAGGCTGAGCAGCATCACGTACACCAGCGAGGCCATGCCGAGGGTCACCAGCAGGCTGATGTCGATCCCGCCGGCCAGTTCGCCCAGCGGCCCGACAAACTGCCCCGGCAGGTTGACGAAGCACAGGCCGACCGCCGCGCTCGGGATCCATGCGCCCAGACCGCGCCAGTTCCAGCCGTGGTTGAACCAGTAGCGTCCGCCCTGTTCGCCACGGGTGAACACTTGCAGGTCATCCGGGCAGTAGAAGCCGCGACGTACCACCAGGCCGATGATCATGATCACCATCCATGGGGTGGTGCAGGTGATGATGAGCACGGCAAAGGTCGACACGCTCTGCACCAGGTTCGCCGCAAAGCGCCCGATGAAGATGAAGGCAATCGACAGCACGCCGATCAGCAGCGTCGCCTTGACCCGCGACAGCACCCGTGGGAACACGCTGGACATGTCCAGCCCGGTGCCATACAGCGAAGTGGTGCCGGTGGACATGCCGCCGATCACCGCAATCAGGCACACCGGCAGGAAGAACCAGCTCGGCGATACCGCCAGCAGGCCGCCGACGTAGTTGTTGGCGGCGATGTAGTCCGGCGCCTGGGTCGCGACGATGGTGGCGGTGGTCAGGCCGAACAGGAACGGAATGAACGTGGCGATCTGCGACAGCACCACCGCCGCCATGATGCGCTGCTTGGAGGTGTCACGCGGGATGTAGCGCGACCAGTCGCCGAGGAACGCCCCGAAGGAAATCGGGTTGCTCATGGCCACCAGCGCCGCCCCGATGAACGCCGCCCAGAAGCCCGGCTGACCGAAGCTGACGGTGCCGGCGTAATGCACGTCGAAGGGGCCGGCGAAGGCGAAGATGCCCAGCAGGAACAGCAGGCTGGCGCTCCACACCGCGATCTTGTTCACCCACAGCAGGAAGCGGAAGCCGTAGATGCACACGGTCAGCACCAGCACCGCGAACAGACCGTAGGCCAGGCCCAGGGTCAGATCGGTTTCCGGCAGCCCCACCAGACGTTTCGCACCACCGATCAGCGCATCCCCCGAACTCCACACCGAGAGCGAGAAGAAGGCGATGGCGGTCAGCAGCGACAGGAACGAACCGACGATTCGCCCGTGGACGCCGAAGTGCGCACCGGACGACACGGCATTGTTGGTGCCGTTGAGCGGGCCGAACAGGCCCATCGGCGCGAGGATCAGCGAACCCAGCAGCACGCCCAGCACGATCGCCGCCGCGCCCGCCTGAAACGACAGGCCGAACAGCACCGGGAAACTGCCGAGCACGGCGGTGGCAAAGGTATTGGAACCACCGAAGATCATCCGGAACAAGTCCGTCGGGCCTGCGGTGCGTTCGTGATCCGGGATCTGTTCGACCCCGTGGGTTTCAATCTGCGTAAGGCTTTGGTCGTTGTTGTTGTTATTCATGATCTGCTCCGATCATAAAGGCGCGCTCATCGTGCGTGAGCGTCACCTGTTTTGGCTAAGGGGGTGGCAGCCCTTCCGGCATTGCGGACAAATGTTCGTGGCAGGCCAGCCAATGGCCTTGTTGTTCTAGGCTCGACGCTTGTTTCTTGAAAACAATCGTCTCGCGCTCCTGGCTGAAGTGTTGCTCCCCTTGCATGCGTAGCTCGGTGGCCACGTCATGGATGAAGATCGCCACGTCACCCTGCAGGCTGACGAAAGCGTTGCTCGAGGTGCAGGACAGCACCTCGAAGCCATCCTCGGCGCGCCAGCTGTCCCACAACGCCTGATAGGCATCGCGCGACAGCAACGGCTGTTCGAGGGTGTAGAACACGAAGCTCGCATCGGCGCTGAACGCGCCGAAGTAGGCTTCGCGATCATTGCGGGCGAAGGCTGACACCAGATCGGCGGCGGCTTTCAGAACCTGATCACGTTCGTTCATGACCCGACCCTCAGCGGTGGACCACGCCTGGCAGTACGCAGAGCATTTCGTACAGCAGGTTGGCGGCCAGCAGCGAGGTGTTGCCGCTGGTGTCGTAAGCGGGCGAGACTTCTACCAGATCGCAGCCGATCAGGTCGAGGCCCTGGCAGCCACGCACGATTTCAATCGCCTGAATGGTCGTCAGACCACCGATTTCCGGGGTGCCGGTGCCTGGCGCCCAGGCCGGGTCGATGCCGTCGATGTCGAAGCTCAGGTACACCGGGCCGCCGCCGACTTTCTCGCGGACTTCGGCCATCAGCGGTTCCAGCGACTTGTGCCAGCACTCTTCGGCCTGCACCACGCGGAAGCCCTGATCGCGGCTCCAGTTGAAGTCGTCAGCGGTGTAACCCTGGGCGCGCAGACCAATCTGCACCACGCGGTCGCAGTCCAGAAGACCTTCTTCGACGGCGCGACGGAAGGTCGTGCCGTGGGCGATTTTCTCGCCGAACATGTGATCGTTCACATCAGCGTGGGCGTCGATGTGCACCAGACCGACCTTGCCGTGCTTCTTGTGGATGGCACGCAGGATCGGCAGGGTGATGGTGTGGTCGCCACCCAGGGTCATCGGGATCACGTTGTGCTCGAGGATGTTGTCGTAGGCTTCTTCGATGATGCGCACGGCGTCGAGCAGATTGAAGGTGTTGATCGCCACGTCACCGATGTCGGCGACCGACAGCGAGTCGAACGGCGCAGCACCGGTGGCCATGTTGTACGGGCGGATCATCACCGATTCGGTGCGGATGTCGCGCGGCCCGAAGCGGGTGCCGGGGCGCAGCGAAGTGCCGATGTCCAGCGGCACGCCAACAAAGGCAGCATCCAGGCCGGCAGCGGTCGGTACGTGGGGGAGTCGGAGCATGGTGGCGATGCCGCCGAAGCGCGGCATTTCGTTGCCGCCCAGTGGTTGGTGAAGAATCTTGTCCACGGGTAAGGCCTCATCGTCTTTGTTTTATTTATGTCGGCGCGCCGTTCACGGGAGGTCGGGCACCGCTGTGGGGCCGATTCTGCGAAATGTAGTGGGGCGGAAGAATCGCTACGGACAAAAACTTAGTTCAGATTTTTCTAAACTAATGGCGAGGCGCGGGATAGACTTCGCGCTTCTCAAGATGTCGTTCGGCGGGAGATTGCCGCCCTCACCCCGGCCCTCTCCCGGAGGGAGGGGGGCTTATCAAGCGACACATCTCTACAGCCGGGAGTCACCCATGGCCAACGCTTTACCCGACCTGAAACTTTTGCGCATCTTCGTCAGCGTCGTGCGCCATCAGGGTTTCGCCAACGCGCAACAGGAACTCAACCTGTCGACCTCGGCGATCAGCACCTACATGAGCCAGCTCGAAGCCGCGCTCGGTCTGGTGCTGTGCCATCGCGGACGGGGCGGGTTCAGCCTGACCAGCAAGGGCGAGCTGTTCCATCAGGAAACCCTGCGCCTGCTGGCCGAACTCGAAGGTTTCGAGCAGTACGCCGCCGCCCTCAAGGGGGAACTGCGCGGCACGCTCAACCTGGGGGTGATCGACTCCACCGTCAGCGACAAGGCCCTGCCGTTCGCCGAAGCCATCGGCGCCTACAGCCAGGAACACCCGGCGGTGCATTTGCACCTGTCGGTGATGAGCCCTTACGAACTGCAACTCGGCGTGCAGGACAACCGCCTGGACCTGGCCATCGGCGCGTTTTCCACGCGCATGAGCGGGCTGGTCTACATGCCGCTTTACCGCGAACAGCACTGGTTGTATTGCAGCAATCGTCATCCGCTGTTCAACGAGCGGCGGATCCCCGAGCAGGTCATCACCCAGCAGCGCATGGTCGGGCGGGGTTACTGGAGCCAGGCGGAGCTGGCCCGGCACGGTTTCAAGCACAGCGCCGCGACCGTGGAAAGCATGGAGGCGCAACTGATTCTGGTGCTGTCCGGCGCCTACATCGGCTACCTGCCCGAACACTACGCCCAGGCCTGGGCCGACAAGGGCGACTTGCGCGTGCTGCTGCCGGCGACCTTCGGTTATCAGGCACCGTTTTCGATGATCATGCGCCGTGGCCGCAGCCGCGAGCCGCTGATCCAGACCTTCCGCGATTTGCTCAAGGCCCAGCTCAACCAGGCTGGATAAAGGAACCGCACGCATGTCCAGACCCCAATGCCCTCGCTGCCTGCGCCCGCAAAGCCATTGCCTGTGCGAGCTGATTCCGAGCCTCGACAGCCGCACCCGGATCTTGCTGTTGCAGCACCCGAGCGAGGTCAATCACGCGCTCAACACCGCGCGTCTGGCGGCGCTCGGTTTGAACAATGCCGAACTGATTGTCGGGGAGGTGTTCGAGGATCTGCCGGCGCTGTTGAATCGCCCCGGTTATCGGGCGCGGCTGTTGTTTCCCGCCGACGACGCGCAGCCGCTGCAGGCTTACACCGCCAGCGACGAACCCCTGCTGCTGGTTGTCCCCGACGGCACCTGGCGCAAGGCGCGCAAGATGCTGCACCTCAACCCGCTGCTCGCGGCCTTGCCACGGGTGACGCTGGCACAGGGCGGGGTTTCCCGTTATCGGCTGCGCAAGGCGCCGGGGCCGGGGGCGTTGTCGACCATCGAGGCGATTGTGCAGGCGTTGCAAACGCTGGAGGCGTCGGCATCGTTCGAGCCGCTGCTCAAGCCCTTCGAGGCGTTGATCGAGGGGCAGATTGCGGCGATGGGGGAGGAGACTTTTCAGAAGAATCATGGCGACCGATGAGCGTTGCCCGTCCGGCCGCTTCGCGGACAAGCCCGAAGCAGCCTAGCGCTCGCGCATCGCCTCGGTCCGCGCCTTCAGTACCGGTTTGAGCAGGTAATCCAGCACACTTTTCTCGCCTGTGATGATGTCCACGGTCGCCACCATCCCCGGAATGATCAGCAGCGGTTTCACATCGCCGCCCAAGTGGTTTTTATCGGTGCGCACCTGGATCAGGTAGAAACTGTTGCCCTTGTCGTCGGTGATGGTGTCGGCGCCAATCAGTTCGAGTTTGGCGCTGAGGCCGCCGTAGATCGTGTAGTCGTAGGCGCTGAACTTGACCATCGCCCGCTGCCCCGGATGGAGGAACGCCACGTCCTGCGGACGCACCTTGGCTTCGATCAGCAGGTTGTCTTCCAGCGGTACGATTTCCACCATGTCGCTGCCCGGCTGCACCACGCCGCCGATGGTGTTGACCTTCAATTGCTTGATCACCCCATGCACCGGCGAGGTCACGGTGGTGCGGCTGACCCGGTCGTCGATGGCAATGCTCGAGGCGGTGATTTTCGACAGGTCGGTGCGTTTCTCGTTCAGCTCCTTGGCCGCCTCGGAGCGGAAGGTCTGTTCCGATTCGTCGATCTTGCTCTTGATCTCGTTGATCGCCGATTCGGCCCGGGGAATCGCCAGGGTCGTGGCGTTCAGCGAACCACGGATTTCCACCGCGCTGCGCTTGAGCCGCAGGATCTCCACCGGCGACACCGCGCCGGTCTTGATCAGCGGTTCGGACATGTTCATTTCCTGTTGCAGCAGCGCCAGGCTGGAACTGTATTGGCCCTGCTTGGAGCGAAACTCCGCCAGCTCCTGCGTCTTCTGCCGCAATTGTTCGCTGAGGGTGCGCTGCTCGCTGGCGAGCCGCCGCTGGCGCTGGTCGTACAGCGCCCGTTCGTCTTCGGCCACTTGCGGCGCCTTGCCGGTGACTTCGTCCGAGAGCTTCATCGGCCGGCCTTCGGACTCCGCCGACAGGCGTTCGACCTGGGCCATCAACGCATAACGATCAGCCTCGCTCTCGCCCTTGTTCGACAGAAACCGCGTGTCATCCAGGCGCAGCAGGGTGTCGCCCTTGTTCACCATTTGGCCTTCACGCACGAAAATCTCGGTGACGATCCCGCCCTCGAGGTTCTGGATCACCTGGACCTTGCTCGACGGAATCGCCTTGCCTTCGCCCATGGTCACTTCCTGGAGCACGGCGAATTTGGCCCAGACCAGCGCGCTGATCAGCAGCGCCGCCGCCAGCCACACGGTAATCCGCGACCAGCGCGGCGAGTCCTGTAGCGAGGCGCCGGCGGTTTCCGGCATGAATTCGGCTTCGGCGCTTTTGCCGAAACTGTCGAAGTAGCCGCGGGATTTGCTCTCGGATGCTGCAGACATGGGCAACTCCTAGACCGCCGCCGAGCCGACCCGGCCCTTGCGCAGTGCATCGATGACCGCTTCTTTCGGACCGTCGGCGACGATCCGGCCGTTGTCCAGCACCAGCAACCGATCCACCAGGCTCAGCATCGAGGTGCGGTGTGTGACCAGCAGCAGTGTCTTGCCCTGCACCCAGCCGTGCAGCTTCTGGCGCAGGGCGTCTTCGCTGCTGTTGTCCATGGCGCTGGTGGGTTCGTCGAGCAGCATGATCGGCGGATCGAGCAGCAGCGCCCGCGCCAGCAACACCGCCTGGCGCTGGCCTCCGGAGAGCAGTTGCCCACGCTCGCCCACCGGCCGGTCGAAGCCTTGCGGGTGCTGGCGGGCCAGTTCGGTGACGCCAGTCAATTCGGCCACTTCGAGCATCCGCGCGTCGCTGACGTAGCGTGCGCCGAGGGTCAGGTTGTCGCGCAGGCTGCCGGCCAGCAGCGGCAGGTCGTGGGCGACGTAGCCGATCTGCTGGCGCAGGTCGGCGACATCCAGTTGCCGCAGGTCGAGATTATCGAGCAGCAACTGGCCTTCCTCCGGTTCGTAGAAGCCCATCACCAGCCGCGCCAGGGTGCTTTTGCCCGAGCCGCTGCGACCGATGATGCCGATCCGTTCGCCGGGTTTGACGCTGAAACTGACGTTGCTCAGGGCCGGGGCGTTCTGGCCGTTGTAGTGGAAGGTCACGGCGCTGGCGTCCAGCGCGCCTTGCAACTGGGTGCGTTCGAGCGGGCGCTGTTTGCCGTCACGCTCCTGGGGCAGGGCCATCAGCGCGTCGGTGCTTTTCATGGTCAGTTGCGCTTGCTGGTAACGGGTAATCAGCCCGGCGATCTGCCCCAGCGGCGCGAGCACGCGGCTGCCGAGCATGTAGCTGGCGACCAGCGCGCCGACGCTGAGATTGCCGGCGATGATGCTGTAGACCCCGGCGACAATCGTCGCCATCCCCGAAAACTGCTGAATGAACAGCGTGCCGTTGGTCGCCAGCGCCGAGAGATTGCGCGCGTGGCTGTCGAGGCGGGTGAGGGCGCCGTGGGTGCTTTCCCATTTGTGCTGGCGCTCGCTTTCGGCGCTGCACGCCTTGAGGGTTTCCAGGCCGCCGAGGGTTTCGATCAGCAGCGCCTGACGCTCGGCGCCGAGGCTCAGGCTTTTCTGCACGGTGTCGCGCAGGCGTACCTGAATGACCATCGCGAAGACGATGGTGATGGGAAACGCCAGCAGCGGAATCACCACCAGCCAGCCGCCGAGCAGGCCGATCACCGCCAGCATCAATACCACGAACGGCAGGTCGATCAGGCTGGTCAGGGTCACCGCCGTGAGGAATTCGCGCAGGCCCTGGAAGTCATGGATGCTCTGGGCGAACCCGCCGATGGTCGCCGGCCGGGCCTTCATGGCCATGCCGGTGATGCGCTCGAACAAGGTCGCGGAGAGGATCACGTCGGTCTTCTTGCCGGCGGTGTCCAGCAGGTGCGCGCGCACCACCCGCAGCACCAGTTCGAAACCGGTGCCGATCAACAGCCCGATCGCCAGTACCCACAGGGTCGAGGTGGCCTGGTTCGGCACCACGCGGTCGTAGGTCTGCATGACGAACAGCGGCACCATCAGGCCCAGCAGGTTGATCAGGAAACTGGCGAGGATCGCGTCGCTGTACAACCATTTCGACAGCTTCAGGGTGTCGCGGAACCACGCCTTGACCCGAGGCACCAGCGGCGAGCGCAGGTCTTCCAGTTCGTGGCGCGGCCGGGCGAACAGGGCCTGACCGCTGTAGTGTTCGCTGAGTTCTTCGCGGCTGACCCATTGTTCGCCGCCATCGGCTTCGCTGGGCAGGATCAGCGCCTTGCCATCGTCGGTGAAGCGACGCAGCACGGCAGTGCGGCCGTCATTGAGCAGCAGCAAAATCGGCAGGTTGAGCGATGAGATGTCTTTCAGGTCACGGCGCAACAGCCGTGCCTGCAACCCGGCCCGGGCCGCTGCGCGGGGCAGCAGGTCGAGGCTCAGGCGTTGTTTGTTCAGGGGCAGGCCGGCACTCAGGCTGGCGCGGCTGACGATGGCGCCGTGGAGTTTGCAGAGGATCAACAGACCGTCGAGTAACGGGTCATCGAAGCTCAACCGTTGATCGATCCCGGTATTGCCGGGTTCCATGCTGGTCATATTGATCGCTCCCGCTACACGATGGCGCTGGCTGCACATAAACCTGTGCAGGCGCGGCCGCCATCTGCGGCGGCGCCTGCGGGGCTACTTCATTTCAACTCAGGCAAACGGGCTTCGCTCTTGACCTCGGAGGCGGCAATCGCATCGGCCGGCAGCACTACCCGCTGCTTGCTCAGCAGTTGGCCCATATTCGACAGCACGCGGTACATCGAGAACTCTTCGGTGTAACGCACTTCGACGTAGCGGCGGTTGGCGTTGTACAGCTCGTTTTCACTGTCGAGCAGGTCGAGCAGGGTGCGTTGGCCGAGGCCGAACTGATCCTGATAGGCCGCGCGCACGCGTTTGGTGGTCTCGGCGTATTCACGGGCGGTCGGGGTCTGCTTCTTGGCGTTTTCCATGGCGTTCCAGGCCAGGCGGATGTTCTCGTTGAGCTGACGCAACGCGTTGTTGCGGATGTCCATCGCCTGATTGATCTGGTGCGCGTCGGACGCCAGGCGCGCCTTGTCGCTGCCGCCACGGAACAGGTTGTAGTTCATCACCACGCCGACCCGCCATTCGTTGTCATGGCCTTCGTCGCCCTGCACGTTGTTGTTGGCGCCGACCGCCGCTTCGGCATCGAAGCGTGGGTAGAACGGCGACTTGGCGACTTCGTACTGGCTCTCGGCCGATTGCACGTCGGCCTGGGCGGATTTCAGGTACGGGTTGTTGTCGACCATGCTCTGCTGGGCTTCACGCAGATCCGGGGGAAGCTCGCCGCGCGTCGAGGCCGGGGCTTCCAGCTCGTCGGGCATGCGTCCGACCACGCTGTAGAAGTTGGCCTCGGCATCGGCTAGGTCGACTTCGGCGGTGTCGAGGTTGTTCTGCGCCAGTGCCTTACGGGCTACCGACTGGTCGGAGTCGGCGGTGCTGCCCACGCCGCGTTCGGTACGCAGGCCGATCTGGTCGTTGACCCGCAAGTGCGCCTGCAGGTTGTTGGTGGCTAGGGTCACCAGTTCGCGGCGCTTGAGCACTTCGAGGTAGACCTCGATGGTGCGCAGCGCCAGATCCTGGGCGGTGCCTTGCGCGTAGTACGCGCGCGAATTGGAGACGCCCTTGGTGCGTTCGACCTCGTTGGCGGTGTTGAAACCGTCGAACAGCATCTGCCGCAGACGCAGCTCGGACTGGGTATAGTTGAGGATCGAGGTGTGGTGATTGCCCACGGCCCGGGTGGTGGTGTTGTCGCTGTAGCCGCGCCCGTAGGCGGCGTTCAGATCGACCGACGGATAGAAGCCGCCCTTGGCGACTTTCACCTGCTCATCGGCCGACAGTTTGGCGTCCACGCGCGAGGCCAGTTCCGGGTGGGTCGCGATCGTGCTCTGAATGGCTTCGGTGAGATTCATGGCCTGGGCTTGGGAAGTGCAAGCCATGGCCAGCAAAACCGCACTGCAGAGGGGGGTTAAAACGCGCATGGGTGCATCTCCCTGAGTCCTGATGGTGTATCGCTGTCGCCAATTTATTGACGATATTTTTAGTAGAAAGCGTTTCATGCCTGTAACAACAGAGCTAAGAACATCCTGAAGCGTAGCTAAGAAAAAATTTTCATATGGGTTATGCCAAAAAAAACTTATGCGCTTCGCCAAATCCAGCACATTGTTCCACTCGAAAGCCTTTGTTTTATGCGCGCCAGGGAGTGCAGAAAGGCTTGAGGAAAGTTCCACTCACTTTGCGACATACGGGCGAAGTACTGCTAAAGGGGAGGGACGCGTAACGGCTCAGGAGCGACATTTTTTTGTCACTCGGGTGATTCACCACCGTTACGTAGCGCTAGTGGGCATGCGGCATCGATCAGGGATCACAAGTGCTTGTCGGCACTCGGGTTTCCGGCGTGGCGCCACCTGCGAAACGAACTGTCGAGGTGCGAGAGCGTCGCCCCGACAACCCGCTTGAGCCATGGGCTGCTTCGCAAACCAGCGCCGACGGTGGTCGGCAGCGGAGGAATGCACATGGCAACGCTCATCGGGATCGTCACTAAAGTCATCGGTCAGGTTTTCGCACAGGGGGCTGATGGCAATCGGCGTGCCCTGGTCGAAGGCGATCGCTTGTTTGCCGGCGATCAGTTGATCACCGGCGCGGAAGGCGCCGTCGCCGTTCATCTGCAAAATGGCCAGGAGCTGACCCTGGGCCGTGGCAGCAGCCTGACCATGACCGGCCAGTTGCTGGCCAATCACGCGCCGCATGTCGACTCCCCGGAAGCGCTGACCCCGACCGACGCCCAACTGACCGACGTCGAGCAGATCCAGAAAGCCATTGCCGCCGGCGATGACCCGAGCAAATCCGCCGAAGCCACCGCCGCGGGGCCGGATGCACCCTCCGATCCGAATGGCGGCAAGGGCGGCGGCCACAGTTTTGTCTTGCTGGAAGAAGTCGGCGGGCGCGTCGATCCGGTCATCGGTTTCCCCACCGCCGGGTTCGGCGGCATTCCCGAGTTTCCCGAAGAACGGCACAACGCGGTGGTCGACAACGGTGACAACACGCCGATTGCACCACCGGTCAACAACCCGGTCACGATCACCGGCCTGGACGTACAGGGCGGTGAACTGACGGTCAACGAAGCCAACCTGCCGGACGGCTCCGCCGCCAACAGCGGTGCGCTGACCCAGACCGGCACCTTTACCGTCAATGCCCCGGACGGCCTCACCAGCCTGAGCATCGGCGGCATCAACGTCATCGTCGGCGGCGTGCCCATCGGCTTCCCGCAGTCGATCACCACGCAATTGGGCAACACCCTGACCATCACCGGTTATAACCCGGCCACCGGCGTACTCAATTACAGCTACACCCTCAACGGCAGCGAAACCCACGCGGCGGGTGATGGCGCCAATAACCTCAGCGAACACTTCACCGTGATCGCCAACGACAGCAACGGTGACACCGCCACCGGCACGCTGGACGTCAACATCACCGATGACGTGCCCAAAGCCATCGATGACACCAACCCGAACACCGCGTCGGAAACCCTGCTGACCCTGACCGGCAGCGTGCTGCCGAACGACATCCAGGGCGCCGACCGCATCCCCGTCGGCCCCAATAGCGGCCCGGTGGTCGGCGGTACGTTTACCGGCACCTACGGGACGCTGGTACTCAATCCCAACGGCACTTACACCTACACGCTCAATACCAGTGACGCCGACTTCAAGGCGCTGCACGGCGGCGGCAACGGCACCGAGACATTCACCTACACCTTGCGGGATGCCGACGGCGATACCAGCACCGCGAATCTGGTGCTGCAAATCCACAACAACGATGACCCGGTGGTTATCAGCGGGTTGAATGCCGAAGGCGGGGAGCTGACGGTTTTCGAGAAGAATCTGGGCGATGGTAGTGCGCCGGATGCAGCTGCGCTGACCCAGAGCGGCACGTTCACTATCACCGCGCTGGACGGCGTCACCACGCTGACCATCGGCGGCATCGCCGTAGTCACCAATGGCGTCGCGGCAGGCTTCCCGCAATCGGTCACCACACCGCTCGGCAGCACCCTGACGATTACCGGGTTCAACGCCGCTACCGGTGTTGTGAGCTACAGCTACACCCTGGTCGATAACGAAGCGCATCCGACTGCCAACGGCGCCAACACCCTGAGCGAGCAGTTCGGGGTCACCGTGGTCGACGACAACGGCACCACCGCCAATGGCACCCTCGATGTGAACATCGTCGATGACCTGCCAAAAGGCGTGGATGACAGCAACGCCAGCACCGCGTCGGAAACCAATCTGACGCTGACGGGCAACGTGCTGACCAACGACGTGCAGGGCGCTGACCGTGTGCCTACCGGCGAAAATGCCGGCCCGATCACCGCCGGCACTTTCACCGGGACTTACGGCACTTTGGTGCTGAACGCCAACGGCACTTACACCTACACGCTGAACACCAGTGACGCCGATTTCAAAGCCCTACACGGCGGCGGCAATGGCACTGAAACCTTCACCTACACCATCACTGATTCGGACGGCGATACCAGCACCGCCAACCTCGTGCTGCAAATCCATAACAACGACGATCCGGTGGTCATCAGCGGCCTCGACGTGAATGGCGGTGAACTCACTGTCTACGAGAAAAACCTCAGCGATGGCAGCGCGCCGGATGCGGCTGCGCTGACCCAGAGCGGCACGTTCACCATCACTGCTTTGGACGGCGTCACCACGCTGACCATCGGCGGCATTGCCGTGGTTACCAACGGCGTGGCCGCAGGCTTCCCACAATCGGTCACCACACCGCTCGGCAGCACCCTGACCATTACCGGGTTCAATGCTGCAACAGGCGTCGTGAGCTACAGCTACACCCTTGTCGATAACGAAGCCCACCCGACTGCCAACGGCGCCAACACCCTGAGCGAGCAGTTTGGGGTCACCGTGGTCGATGACAACGGCACCACCGCCAACGGCACCCTCGATGTGAACATCGTCGATGACCTGCCAAAAGGTGTGGACGACAGCAACGCTGGCACCGCGTCGGAAACCAATCTGACCTTGACCGGCAACGTGCTGACCAACGACGTGCAGGGCGCTGACCGTGTGCCTACCGGTGAAAATGCCGGGCCGATCACTGCCGGTACGTTCACCGGGACTTACGGCACTTTGGTGCTGAACGCCAACGGCACTTACACCTACACGCTGAACACCAGTGACGCCGATTTCAAAGCCCTACACGGCGGCGGCAATGGCACTGAAACTTTCACCTACACCATCACCGACTCCGACGGTGACACCAGCACTGCGAACCTCGTGCTGCAAATCCATAACAACGACGATCCGGTGGTCATCAGCGGTCTCGACGTGAATGGCGGTGAACTCACTGTCTACGAGAAAAACCTGAGCGACGG
The DNA here is from genome assembly GCF_025447575.1 of Pseudomonas sp. B2M1-30. Classification (NCBI taxonomy): domain Bacteria; kingdom Pseudomonadati; phylum Pseudomonadota; class Gammaproteobacteria; order Pseudomonadales; family Pseudomonadaceae; genus Pseudomonas; species Pseudomonas sp. B2M1-30. Next base: position 231,451 of record NZ_JAOEJT010000010.1, read on the forward strand.
CAGCAGCCCCGACGCTCCAGCGCTGACCCAGAGCGGCACGTTCACCATCACTGCACTCGATGGCGTCACCACGCTGACCATCGGCGGCATCGCCGTAGTCACCAATGGCGTGGCCGCAGGCTTCCCGCAATCGGTCACCACGCCACTGGGTAGCACCCTGACCATCACCGGGTTCAATGCGGCCACCGGCGTCGTGAGCTACAGCTACACCCTGGTCGATAACGAAGCCCACCCGACTGCCAACGGCGCCAACACCCTGAGCGAGCAGTTCGGGGTCACCGTGGTCGACGACAACGGCACCACCGCCAATGGCACCCTCGATGTGAACATCGTCGATGACCTGCCAAAAGGCGTGGATGACAGCAACGCCAGCACGGCGTCGGAAACCAATCTGACGCTGACGGGCAACGTGCTGACCAACGATGTCCAGGGCGCCGACCGCGTTCCAACCGGCCCAAGCGCCGGCCCGATCACCGCCGGCACGTTCACCGGGACTTACGGCACGCTGGTACTGAACGCCAACGGCACTTACACCTACACGCTGAACATCAGTGACGCCGATTTCAAAGCCCTACACGGCGGCGGCAATGGCACTGAAACCTTCACCTACACCATCACCGACTCGGACGGCGATACCAGCACCGCCAACCTCGTGCTGCAAATCCATAACAACGACGATCCGGTGGTCATCAGCGGTCTCGACGTCAACGGCGGTGAACTCACTGTCTACGAGAAAAACCTCAGCGATGGCAGCGCGCCGGATGCGGCTGCGCTGACCCAGAGCGGCACGTTCACCATCACTGCTTTGGACGGCGTCACCACGCTGACCATCGGCGGCATTGCCGTGGTTACCAACGGCGTGGCCGCAGGCTTCCCACAATCGGTCACCACACCGCTCGGCAGCACCCTGACCATTACCGGGTTCAATGCTGCAACAGGCGTCGTGAGCTACAGCTACACCCTTGTCGATAACGAAGCCCACCCAACCGCCAACGGCGCCAATACCCTGAGCGAGCAGTTCGGGGTCACCGTGGTCGATGACAACGGCACCACCGCCAACAGCACCCTCGACGTGAACATCGTCGACGACCTGCCAAAAGGCGTCGACGACAGCAATGCCAGCACCGCGTCGGAATCCAATCTGACCCTGACCGGCAATGTCCTCACCAACGATGTGCAGGGCGCCGACCGCGTTCCAACCGGCCCAAGCGCCGGCCCGATCACCGCTGGCACTTTCACCGGGACTTACGGCACGCTGGTGCTGAACGCCAACGGCACTTACACCTACACGCTGAACACCAACGATGCGGACTTCAAAGCCCTGCACGGTGGCGGCAATGGCACGGAAACCTTCACCTACACCATCACCGACTCGGACGGCGACACCAGCACCGCCAACCTCGTCCTGCAGATCCATAACAACGACGATCCGGTCTACCTCAACGGCCTCGACGTCAACGGCGGCGAACTCACCGTCTACGAGAAAAACCTCAGCGACGGCAGCAGCCCCGACGCTCCGGCGCTGACCCAGAGCGGCACCTTCACCGTGACCGCGCTGGACGGTCTGCAAACCCTGACCGTCGGCGGCATTGCCGTGGTTACCAACGGCGTGGCCGCAGGTTTCCCACAATCGGTCACCACGCCGCTGGGCAGCACGCTGACCATCACCGGCTACAACCCGGCGACCGGCGTGGTCAGCTACAGCTACACCCTGGTGGATAACGAAACCCATCCGAACGCCAACGGCGCCAACAGCATCACCGAGAACTTCAACGTCGTCGCCACGGACACCGATGGCAGCACCGCCAGCGGCCAGATCAACGTCAACATCGTTGATGACCTGCCCACCGCGCACCCTGACGCGACGTCGGTGGTGGAGGGCGGCACCGTTAGCGGCAATGTGCTGGACAACGACATCGGCGGCGCCGACGGCCCGGCCGCTGGCGGTGCGGTGGTCGGCGTGCGCGCCGGTTCCGACACCTCGACCTCGGCCATTGGCGGCCTCAATACCAACATCAATGGCACCTACGGCTACCTGACCCTGGACGCCACCGGCAACGCGGTCTATCACAGCAATCCCAACGCGGTGAACGGGCCGGGCGCGGTGGACGTGTTCACCTACACCGTGCGCGATTCCGATGGCGATGAAAGCACCACCACCATCACCATCGACGTCTCCAACAGTTGCCTGGTGGCCAGCAGCGACAACGACGTCACGGTCTACGAAAAAGCCCTCGACCTGAACAAGGATGGCCAGGACCTGGCCGCCGGCACGGTCACCGGCAGCGACCCGACCAGCACTGGCGAAACCGCGTCCGGCACGCTGGTGGGTGCGGTCACCGGCGCGGTCGGCGCGATCACTTATGCGCTGGTCGGCAGCGCCACCGGCAACTACGGGCAGATCCAGCTCAACGCCAACGGCACCTACACCTACACCCTGACATCACCGGCCAGCACCACGCCGCATGCCAACGACGGGGCCAACACCCTGACGGAGACCTTCACCTACCAGGCCACCGACTCGCTGGGCAACGTGGTCAACAGCACCATCGTGGTCAACATCGTCGATGACGTGCCGAAGGCTGTGAATGACAGCAACGTCAACACCGCTTCGGAAACCCAATTGACCCTCAGCGGCAACGTGCTGACCAACGACGTGCAAGGCGCCGACGTGGTCGCGACCGGCCCGAACAGCGGTCCGATCACCCCCGGCACTTTCGTCGGGACTTACGGCACCCTGGTGCTGAACGCCAACGGCACGTACACCTACACGCTGAATACCAACGATGCCGATTTCAAAGCCCTGCACGGCGGTGGCAATGGCACCGAAACCTTCACCTACACCCTCACCGATGCCGATGGCGACACCAGCACCGCCAACCTGGTGCTGAACGTTCACAACAACGACGACCCGGTGGTGCTCAACGGCCTCGATGTTGCTGGCGGCGAGTTGACCGTCTACGAGAAAAACCTCAGCGACGGCACCAGCCCCAATGCGTCGGCGCTGACCCAGAGCGGCACCTTCACCGTGACTGCCCTCGATGGCCTGCAAACCCTCACCGTCGGCGGTATCGCGATCGTCACCAACGGCGTGGCCGCAGGCTTCCCGCAATCGGTGGTTTCACCGCTGGGCAGCACTTTCACCGTCACCGGCTACAACCCGGCGACCGGTGTGGTCAGCTACAGCTACACCCTGGTGGATAACGAAAACCACCCGACCGGCAACGGCGCCAACAGCCTTACCGAGAACTTCAACGTGGTGGCGACCGACACCGATGGCAGCACCGCCAGCGGCCAGATCAACGTCAACATCATCGATGACCTGCCGACCGCCAAGGCGGACACCGGTTCGGTGGTGGAGGGCGGCACGGTCAACATCAGCGTGCTCGGCAATGACATCAGCGGTGCCGACGGCGCGGCCACGGTGGTCGGCGTGCGCGCCGGCAGCAATACCGCGACGTCGGCCAGTGGCGGCCTCAACAGCAATATCAACGGCACCTACGGTTACCTGACCCTGGACGCGGCAGGCAACGCCGTCTACCACAGCAACCCGAACTCGGTGAGCCCGCCGGGCGCCACCGATACCTTCACCTACACCATCCGCGACACCGACGGCGATGAAAGCACCACGACCATCACCATCAACGTCGCCGACAGCAAACTGGTGGCCTCGGTCGATCAGGACGTGACGGTTTACGAAAAAGCCCTCGATCTGACCAAGGATGGCCAGGACCTGGCCGCCGGTACGGTCACCGGCAGCGACCCGAGCAACACCGGGGAAACCGCGACCGGCACCCTGGTCGGTTCGGTCACCGGCGGCAGCGGGGCGATCACCTACACCCTGGTCGGCAGCGCCACCGGTTCTTACGGGCAGATCCAGCTCAACGCCGACGGCACCTACACCTACACCCTGACCTCGGCACCGAAAACCCTGCCGAACGCCAACGACGGGGCGAACACCCTGAGCGAAAGCTTCACCTACAAAGCCACCGATGCGCTGGGCAACAGCACCACCAGCACTATCGTGGTCAACATCGTCGATGACGTGCCCAAGGCTGTGGCGTCGGATCGTTCGGTGGCGGCGGTGGAGATCGATTCCAACGTCCTCATCGTCCTCGACATCTCCGGCAGCATGGCCGACGCCTCCGGCGTGCCGGGCCTGTCGCGGCTGGACCTGGCGAAACAGGCCATCAGCGCCTTGCTCGACAAGTACGACGATCTGGGCGACGTGAAGGTGCAACTGGTGACCTTCAGCAGCAACGCCACCGACCGCACCACGGTGTGGGTCGATGTGGCGACCGCCAAGACCCTGCTCGCCGGCCTCAGCGCCGGGGGCGGCACCAACTACGACGCCGCCGTGGCAACCATGCAGACTGCGTTCAACACCTCGGGCAAACTCACCGGGGCGCAGAACGTCGGCTACTTCTTCTCCGACGGCAAACCCAACGAGGGCGACATTGGTAGCGCCGACGAAGCCGCGCTGAAAAACTTCCTCGATGCCAACAACATCAAGAACTACGCGATCGGCCTCGGCAACGGCGTGAGCAATGCCAACCTCGATCCGCTGGCCTACGACGGCATCAGCCACACCGACACCAACGCGGTGGTGGTCACCGACCTCAACCAGCTCAACTCGGTGCTGTCCGGCACGGTGATGGGCGCGCCGGTCACCGGTTCGTTGCTGGGCGAGGGCGGCACGTTCGGCGCCGATGGCGGGTTTATCAAGTCCATCGTGGTCGACGGCACCACCTACACCTACGATCCGAAGGCCAACGGTGGGCAGGGCGGGCTGACGTTCAGCGGCGGCACCAACCACGGCACCTTCAACACCGTGAACAACACCCTGAGCATCGCTACCAACAACAGCGGCACCCTGGTGATCAACCTCGATACCGGTGACTACAACTACACCTCGCAGAAAACCACGACGGTGGTCATCACCGAAAACATCGGCTTCACCGTCAGCGACAACGACGGCGATCTCGCCAGCTCCACCCTGACCGTGAAAGTGATCCCCAACGCGCCGCCGGTGGCGGTGGACGACCACATCATCACCAACGTGCTGTCGGGCAACATCGTGGTGCCGGGCGAGCTGCTGCTGGCCAACGACACCGACCCCAACGGTGACACCCTCAACGCCACGCCGACGTCCTTCAACACCGGCTGGGTCTCGAAAGCGGCAGACTTCACGGGCACCGGCGCGATCAGCTTCACCGGCACCAATGCCAACACCGCCGCCAACCAGAACCTGGCCAACGTGCGCAACTCGTTTGCTGCCAACGCCGCGACCATGACCGCTGTGCTGGTGGTCAGCGGTTACCTCGGCGCGGTCACCAACACCAATGCCAACGATGAGGACCGCATCACCGTCAACCTGCGCCAGGGCGAGACCCTCAACCTGGATCACAACCTGGCGGCCGGGCACATCACCATGGAGTACTCGATCAACGGCGGCGCGTACACCGCGCTGGCGGACGGGCAAACCCTCACGGCGTCGGCCGACGGGGTCTACCAGATCCACATCACCAACATCACCAACACCACGGGCAGCAACACCAACGCGGCGGAAAACTACCAGTTGACCATGACCCTCAACTACGCCGGCGCCCACGACATCACCCCGGACTACCACGGCACCTACACCGCCAACGACAACCATGGCGGCAGCGACAGCGCCAACGTGACCATCAGCTATCAGGACGGCCACACCCTCACCGGCACCTCGGGGGATGACGTGCTGGTGGCCGGCACGGGCGACAACATCCTCAACGGTGGCGACGGCAATGACGTGCTCACCGCCGGCTCAGGCAACAACGAGCTGCACGGCGGCGCCGGCAACGATCTGCTATACAGCGGGCCGGGCAATGACCTGCTCGATGGCGGCACCGGCATCGACACCGCCAGCTACGCCCACGCCACCGCCGGGGTTACGGTGAACCTGAGCCTGCCCGGTGCGCAAAACACCATCGGCGCCGGTACGGACACCTTGACCGGCATCGAAAACCTCGTCGGCTCGAACTTCAACGACACCCTGACCGGCGACAACAATAACAACGTGATCAATGGAGGCCTGGGCAACGACATCCTCAATGGCGGCGGCGGCGATGACCTGCTGATCGGCGGCATGGGCAACAACACCCTGACCGGCGGGCCGGGGGCCGACACCTTCCAGTGGCTCAAGGGCAACAGTGGCCACGACGTCATCACCGACTTCACCCCCGGCACCGACAAGCTCGACCTGTCGCAACTGCTGCAAGGTGAAAACGGCACGGCGGCGTCGCTGGACGACTACCTGCACTTCACCGTCACCGGCAGCGGCGCGTCGCTGGTCACCAGCATTGACGTCAGCGCCATGGCCGGCGGCTCGACCAACCAGACCATCGACCTGGCCGGCGTCAACCTCGCCAGCCACTACGGCGTCACCCCGGGGGCGGGTGGTGTGATTGCCGGCGGGGCCGACACGGCGACCATCATCAATGGCATGTTGAATGACCATTCGCTGAAGGTGGATACGGTCTGAGGCAGGGCTGAAATGACAAAACCCGCCGCTCCCGGTTACCGGGGGCGGCGGTTTTTTCATGGCTGGCGGCTGGATTTTTGGTGGCTGACAAGTTGCCTTCGCGAGCAAGCCCGCTCCCACATTGGACCGCGTTGCCTCCAGGGGGGGCAGGCATTTCCAGTGTGGGAGTGGGCTTGCCCACGAAGGCGTACTTTCAGTCACCGACGAATCAGGCTACCTGCTACAGCCGCTTGTCCGCCTCGATTTCCAGATTGTCCAGCGCCCGGTTCACCGCCAGTTCACCGATCATCACCAGTTGGGCAATGCCTAGCAGGGTGGTGCGATGGGGCGCGGGCAGCAGGTTGGCGAAGTCATGGGCGATGTGCTTGGCCGAGGCTAGGGTTTCGCTGGCGTTGGCCAGCAGTTCTTCACTGTCGACGTCCGGAGCGATGGCGTACATCGGGCCGGATTTGCGTTTGGGGCCGGGATTGCCGGGCGGGCAGAGGTAATGGTCGAGGGCACGCTCGGCGGCGTCGTGGAGTTTTCGTGAATCGGCGGATTCGTAGGGGGAGGTCGATTCGGTTTCCAGATTTTCTTCGGGTGGGTTGGGTGTTGGTTTGATCATGGCAATCTCCGTGATGGATTGAGGCCGCCACGACTCATCGCTAAACAAGTAAAGGTGGCGGCTGTACGCAGGTTAGCGATCCGGGTCACAGAAACCCCGGGTAGACCCGAAGGTCTCCCACGCACAGCCACCATGACGCAAATGCAGACAGACAAATCTGCAATCGAGAAGGGTGTTGCTTCGGCGTAAGGACGGATCGCTAAACCCGACCGCTGATTCGTCAGCGACCCGGAAACGATAAAACCCGACCTCAAAGCGCACAAGCCGGCGGATTCTGGCGCAGCCGTAGGCAACGACGCAAGGATGTGTAGCCTTCGAGAGTGTCTGCGGATGTTGTTTCAACACGTCCGTTTAATCGCTGTCCGGCTCTGTAAGTCCATCGACCGAAAACCGCCTGATTCCCGACGAGCGGTAGCAATACCTGTAATTTCTGACAGTAGGCAGGTTCGCCATCCGCGCGCTAAATGGAACCAACCGTTCAGGCCGTCCAGTGAGACGGCCTCGACACCCGGTATCTGCATTTTCAGGGACTATGCGAGATGTCAGCGTCCAAACCGCCAGTCGATCAGACAGCAGCAGTAGCCCCGTCGGCCGATCTTGAAGCGCCCAGGGTTCCGGCGGTGCTGGACCCTGACGACCCGGAAGGCCTGTTGCCCATCCGGGCGCTGGGCCAGGATCTGGAAGTGACGTACATGGGCTGGGAGTTCACCCTTCCTCCAGGCCGTATCGATCGGGTCGAGCTGGGGTTCACGTTATTTGGCTCGACGTTCGTTTCGGTCGATCAGCGCGATTATCCGTCCGGGGTTACGGTGCCACTGCCGCAATCGCTCTACGTCCCGCGCGCTTTCCTGAACCAGGGCCTTTATCAGGTCTCGATCCGGGTTTCGCCCAGCCTGCAAAACCCCACGGAGTCCCCCAGGACAAAGATCACCATCGATACCACGATGCCCGATTTTGGCCAGCAGCCCAAAGCGGTGATCTTTCCCGCCGAACTCAATGGCGTGATCACCGAGGCTTACCTGAGCCAGCATGGCCAAGTCGTTGTCGATGTGCCGTTTTATACCGACGCGGTGGCCCGTGACCGGGCGGTGTATTTCTGGACGGACAAGAACCCGCCACCCAGCGGCGAAACCGAGATCCGCGAGCAGGAGTTCAGTCAACAGGACATCATCGATCAACGCCTGCAGATCACCGTGTACGCCGACGAGATCCGCGCCTGGTCATCGGGTGCGCGCTACATGTATTACCGGCTCAGGGACCGCGCCGGCAATACCGGGCCAGTCTCGGAACTGGCAACCATCCGGGTCGATCTGACGCCGGCACCGGGCGCATTTCTGCCACCCAGGGTGGATCTGGATCGGGGGCTGCTCGATCGCCAACAGGCGCGTGACGGTTTGACCGTCGAGATCGATCCCTACGATTTTCCGGACGCCGCGCAAAGTGTCGCGGTCAATTGGGACGGCACGGAACTGGCGGAGATCGCGGTCGATCCGGCGAATTTTCCGCAAAAGGTCACGGTGCCATGGACGGCCATGCATGCGAACGGCGACGGGCCTCTGCGCGCCACCGTGGACTATCGGATTCGTCTCGCGGATGGGAGCTACTCGCCCAAGGCACCGTCGATTTCTGTCGCGGTCGATCTGACCCTTGCCGGTCAGGATCACCCGCTGGCACCGGCGTTGTTGAACGCGACCCTGGCCACGGTGGAGGTGCGCGGTCAGGTTTCCGATCAGGCAAACCGCTTGCTCGGTGTCGATTACGGGCTGCCGGCCAGGGTTCTGTTGACACTGTTCGACGTTCCCGACGCCTATGAACGGATCGATCTGTTCTGGGGGGCATTCACCACACCGGTCGCCGAGTACCACGTTCAGCCGACCGATGTCGCCGGTCAGCCTCTGGTGCTGGAAGTACCGTGGCAATACATCGAACCGGATCTGCAAAACCCCCGGCTGCCGGTCTGGTACACCACCACCAACGGGGTGAACGAGCAGTTGTCGCGGGTGACGGATGTCGAGGTGTCCATGGTGGTCTTCAACGACCTCAAGGAACCGACATTTCCCCATGCCGGCAGGGAAGGCGTGCTGCATTGCTGTTCCGTGCCAAGGTTATGGGAAGGGGTCACGATCCACGTCCGGCCCGATCCACGGTTCGCGGTCAGGGACAGCATCACCCTGCACTGGCAGGGTTGTTACGGGCAAAACGGTTCCAATCCTATCCCCGGTGTCTACAAGGCGTTTTCCAAAGAGCTTGAAGCGGTGGATGTGGTCGAGGGCTTCGACATCGTCGTCGACGACTTTGAAGCGCTGATTGCGCCCATGGTCAATAACGGTTCGGCGCTGGTGCGCTACGAACTGGCGAAGCAGAACGGCAGCATCGGACGTTCACGACCGGACTTCGTGATCATTAACCGAACCATGCCCAGCGGAGAAGTTTGTTCGCCAACCAATGAAGTTGATTGTCCGGATCCTGTCTGGGGCGAATGAGTTGTAAGTTGTAGGTTTAAAGAGATTGGCGATATTCAGGGTCGCAATGGTATTGCGGTTTTGGGTAGTTGCTTGGGTCGTGGAAAGTAATTTCAAGTAACTAATTAGTTTCGGAGAAGAAAAATGTCTGAATTCAAAAGGGTGATCGATGATGATCCAGGACGCGCCGCCGCAAAGGCCGCCCGACTTGCAAAGTTCCAAAGGGTGTCCACTTCCCCGCAACTCCAGAATCTTTTACCCGACGTTGTCGGGGATGAGCCCAATATGTTGCCAAAGGCCTTTCAGGGCGTGGATAACAACGTCCTGATTGAAGAAGTTCTGGAGTTGTCTCCGCCTGTACCCGCAGGCCGGACGATTTATCTGCAACTTTTATGGGACGGTGTGCCTGCCGGAGATGAGATCAGTGCAACGACACCTGTGGACACTACCCAGACACTGGTATTGAAAGGCGCTGATACGAGCGGGGAAGGGCGTCATTCTCTGAGTTACAGGCTCATCTATGCCGGCAACCCTACGAATTACGATCAGCCCGTTTCCATTTTTATCGACAAGGAACCCCCCAACAAGAATGTGGCAGGTGCCAAGATGGAACTGCCAACGGAATACGCGGATGGGCGTATCACCAAAGAGCGACTGGATGCCGATCCCGATATCGTGTTGACCATTCCTCGGCACAGTGATCGAAGAGTGGATGATGTCATTGAGGTCTATTACGGGAAAAGTGTGCCGGGCAGACTGATCGGAACCTACACGGCGCCGGACAATTCAAACTCGCCCATGACGGTGACCTTGACCAAGGCTCAGGTCGAGGCCGGCAGCGAAGGCGAGCAGATTCTGTATTACAAGATGATCGATCGGACAGGTAACGAGGGGCCGGTTTCGCACGAGTTGGATGTCGTTGTCGAACTGACTGCCGCCCCCGCCAACCTGAAAGATCTGAAAGTGGATGAAGCGCCTGATCCTGACCGGCTGATTGATATCAAGGACGCCATTCCGGACGTGCTGGCGCAGGTCGACGCCTATGACAATATCAACCCTTCGGATCGAATCCAGTTGACCTGGGATGGCATCGTCCAGCCGGAAAAACGAGCATCCGATGGCGCGCCGTGGCTTTTTGATGTCCCGTTTGCCGATGTGAAACGCAATGGCCTGGGACCCCGGGCGGTTACCGTGAGTTACCTGGTGAGGCGCGGTAATCAGGAGTACCCGGGACCGACATTTGCCCCTGTCAATGTCGATCTCCGGCGCGCTGGCCCGGGACCGGATGATCCCGATGATCCGGAAACCGGCAACCCGAAACTGGCACCGGTGACCACTCAGGCCAAGAACACCACTGATCCCAACAAGTTCGAGTTGGTAGACGTCAATGAGGACGGTACGGCAGCCACCACAGTTTCGGATGACCGTGCTACGGGGGATGTCTACCAGTTGTACTGGAACAAAGTGCTGGTGCCCGCTCCGGGCGGCGTATACACGGTTACCGGTAACGAAGCGGACGGGGATCCGATTGAATTCACAATTCCCTGGGCCTTGATTCGCGACCAGGGCAATAACGCTGCGCTTCCGGTCCACTACGAAATCACCAACCCTGGCCTGCCGCCAGGGAACTCCAATAACTCCCTGCGTCAGCCGGTCGATGTTCACGTTATTGCGGTCACCCTCCCGGAAGTGAAAGTCAACTTTGTGCAGACTATCGGGGGCACCGAATACTTGAATTGCTCGTCCCTGAGAAATATTTCCAACGTTGGTTGGGCAGCCGTGGTCGGTGTCAAAGGCGGGGCGCCTCTGGAAGATGCCATGACCCTGAAATTCAAGTGGACCGGTAATGCTTTTGACGATACAGGCCCTGTACCAGTGCCGGATTATGAGTTCACCAAAACATTGAGCGGTGGCGAACATCTCAATGGCACGACGGTTTATTTGCCACACGACGCAGCATTGAAACCTATCCGGGATGGTAACGGAACAATCAGTTATGAAGTGACTGTCGGCGGACGTGATGAAACTTCAAATGCACATACGGTCGAGGTAGTTGTCCGCGATGGGCAAGGCAATGATTGTCCGCTGCCATGATGAGTGAATAAGCCGAAATGAAAAAAGGAAGATGTTTATCTTCCTTTTTTCTATCGATCCCGATTGTGTATTCAGTCCTTTGGAAATGTAGGACCTTCGTTGAGGTGGTGTCTGGCTGACATTTAATGAGGACTTTTCTCGTCGGCGTTAGGACTTGTCCTACATAGATAAGTGAAGTGGAGCAATAGACTGCGCGCCTCGCCTCGAGGGGCAATCAATTTACGGTCTTATGGAGTTACTGTCATGAAGCGTTGTTTGCCTGTCGTATCTATGGCGTATCCCGCACGAATGATGAACCTTGTGCTTTTTTTTCCCATCTTTCTTTTGAGCCCGCTGGCTCAGGCGTTGACCACGGTGAATCCGGGGCAGACCCTGAACATCGATGCTTCCACTTCTCCTGATAATTACCTGGTCAATGGCGGAGTTCTGAATACCAATGCCGCGCAGACGTTCGAAGTGTTCGTTCAATCGGGCGCTACGCTCAATGCTGTCGGCGGTACGTTTGCCGGCCGCAACGGTAACAGCGGCATCAACGCAATCAACGGCGATATCACCGTGGACGGCGCAACAGTGACCGGCAGTGGCGCGGCGCTTTCGGTGGTCCGTCAGGGACCGACGACCACCGGTTCCACGGCTGTCGTCGGCAACAGTACGATCACTGGCGGTACGTCCGGTGCGTTGATCACCGGGTTGAGTTCGCTGGTGCTCAACAGTGGCACTGTCACTGGCACTCAGGCCAGCAGCACCGGTATCCAGTTTTTTGGCGGCGATGTGCGTGCCAATGGCACCACCATCAGCGGCGGTGAAAACGGTGCGCGGATTGCGGCTGATGGAGCGGGCCTCGGCGACACTCGCCTGAGCCTGAATGGCGCGACCCTGCAAGGCCGGGCCGGGTCGGCCATTCTGATCGAGGACGCCGTGGAGGCGAGCATCGAGGTACTCAACAACTCAACTCTGCTCGCCGGCAACAACCTCCTGCTCGACGTGCAAGGGGCCTCCACCGCTGCCATGACCGTCAACAACAGCACTCTGCAAGGCAACATCAACCTCGCCGGCAACAGCACCGGCAATCTCACCTTCGATCAGGGCCGGATGACCGGTGATGTGCTGGTCGAAGACGGGTCGACCGCCAACGTGACCCTGAACAACGGTTCGCAGTTCACCGGTCGTCTCGACAAGGTCAACGGTGTCACCGTCAACAGCGGTTCGCTCTGGACCCTCACCGCCAGTGACAGCGTGGGCACCCTGGCCATGAACGGCGGGACGGTGCGCTTCGGGGCGCAGAACGCGCCGGACACTTTCTACCAGTTGAACGTCGGCACGCTGGCGGGTTCGCACGACGGTTCCAGCACGCTGGAGATGAAGGGCAATTTCGCCACGGGCCAGCATGACTTTCTCAATGTCACGGGTGTGGCTTCCGGGCAATTCGGTTTGCTGGTGGCGGCATCGGGGCTGGATGCGGTGAATCCGCAGGAGCTGACGCTGGTTCACACCGCCGCCGGGGATGCGCAGTTTGCCTTGCGCGGCGGCCGCGTCGATCTCGGTGCCTGGTCCTACGACCTGGCCCAGCGCGCCGACGGAACGGGCGGTACTGACTGGTATCTCGATCCGACCACTCAAACCATCAGCCCGGGCGCCCGGGCGGTACTTGCCCTCGCTGGCACACCGATCACCGTGATCATGGGCGAAGACGCTTCGTGGCGCAGTCGCATGGGCGAGTTGCGTTTCAATGGTGGGCTGGCGGGGGCGTGGATCCGTACCTTTGGCAACCAGTACAACGTCGCCGCCGGTTCCGGTACGGCGTATCAGCAGAACCAGCGAGGGTTTTCCCTCGGGGCCGATGCCCGCGTCGGTGAGAGCAACGTGCTGGTGGGGTTGATGGGTGGTTTCAGCGAATCCGACCTGAACCTCGAGCACGGCACTTCCGGTACGGTCAAGAGCTACTCCTTCGGGCCATACGTGACCTGGGTGGAACCGGACAGCGGCTACTACGCCGACGGCGTGCTGAAGTTCAACCGCTTTCGCAACGAAGCCAAGGTCAGCCTGAGCGACGGCACCCGTACCAAAGGTGACTACGACAACTGGGGCGTCAGTGCGTCGGCGGAGTTCGGCCGGCACGTCAAACTGGACAATGACTATTACGTCGAACCGTTTGCCAAGGTGCTGCTCGCGCAGATCCAGGGCAAGCGCTTCAGCCTCGACAACGATATGCAGGCCGATGGCGATCGTGCCCGTTCGCTGCTGGGCAAGGTCGGGGCCACGGTCGGACGCAACTTCGAGCTGGGGGATGGCGCTATCGCCCAGCCGTATCTGCGAGCCGCCCTGGCCCACGAGTTCGCCAACAACAACGAGGTGAAGGTCAACAACAACACCTTCAACAACGACCTGTCGGGCAGCCGCATGGAGTTGGGCGCCGGTGTGGCGGTGGCCATGTCCGAGAAGTGGCAGGTGCATGTCGACCTCGACTACAGCAACGGCGAGCACATCGAACAGCCGTGGGGTGGCAACGTCGGTCTGCGCTACGCCTTCTGATCATTGCCGAACCGGAAACTGAAAAGCGGGGGG
>NZ_JAOEJT010000011.1:0-229953 GCF_025447575.1 Pseudomonas sp. B2M1-30
AGTTCCGCGCTGATTTCTACCGTGATGCCACCGTTGGGAATTTCAACGTTGCTCGGCAAGCCTTTCACCGAGGTGAGAGTGGGGGCGGTGGCTGCCACCACGGTAAAAGTTCTGGCTCCCGACTGCGCGCCGGAGCCATACAACGCTTTGGCCGTGAAACTGTGGGCTGCCGCGCTCAATGCGCTGACGGTCAATCGCCATTCACCGGTTGTTGCATCGGCCGGTGCCTGGCCCTTGGACGTCGCACCATCGAACACTTCGACCTTCTGGCCCTTGGCAGCGGTGCCGCTCAGTTCCGCGCTGATTTCTACCGTGATGCCACCGTTGGGAATTTCAACGTTGCTCGGCAAGCCTTTCACCGAGGTGAGGGTTGGAGCGGTGGCTGCTACCACGGTAAAAGTTCTGGCTCCCGACTGCGCGCCCGAGCCATACAACGCTTTGGCCGTGAAACTGTGGGCCGCCACGCTCAATGCGCTGACGGTCAATCGCCATTCACCGGTTGTTGCATCGGCCGTTGCCTGGCCCTTGGACGTCGCGCCATCGAACACTTCGACCTTCTGACCCTTGGCGGCGGTGCCGCTCAGTTCCGCGCTGATTTCTACGGTGATGCCACCGTTGGGAATCTCAACGTTGCTCGGCAAGCCTTTCACCGAGGTGAGGGTTGGGGCGGTGGCTGCTGTCACGGACAGGTTTCGCACGTTGGAGTAGGTATCGCTGCTGTGATATAGCGACTTCGCATACAACCGGCGCGCGCCTGCGGCGACGGTGATGGTGTGCTCCCAATCGCCTGTCGTTGCATGTGCGGTTGCAATGCCCTTGGAAACCGCACCTGAACCATTGCCGTCGAAGATCTCGACGCGCTGACCGTTACTCGCCTTGCCCGACAGTTTCAATGTCGTGCTGGTGGTAACCCCGCCTTCTGGAACCGGCGTACCGGCCGCGTCCAGTACGTTGACCAGCGTCGGTGCGATCAGGGCGGTCACCGTAAGCGTCCTGGCCTCCGACTCCAGATTCGACCCATACAAGGCCCTGGCTCTGAACGTGTGCGCGGCGACGCTCAGCGCCGTCATGCGCAGTTCCCAGATCCCGGATGCATTGGCCGTGGCCTGTCCTTTGGAGGTCGTGCCGTCGAACACCTCGACCTTTTGATCCTTGGCAGCCGTGCCGGTCAGTTTGACAACGGGGTCGGCGGTGATGCCGCCAGGCGCGATCTCCGTGCCTCTGGAGTCTTCCGCTCGGGTGATGGCGGGTTTCAGGTCTTCCACCGCTTTGATGGTGTAGGTGCGCACCGGGAAGGTGACGGCATCCGCTTCCTGTTGAGTACCGCTCAGGCCGGCCTTGAATTCCACGGTGAACGACGAGCCATGTTTCAGGCCCTTGATCTCGTTCACCACCGCCGCCGGAACGTTGTACTCGTAATCACCGGTGACCCACCCTGCATTGGTGACGGAACCCGGCGGCTGGAAGATGAATTTGTCGTACGCGGCGCCGCTGGACTGGGTGCCCCTGAACCGCAGCCACACATATTGTTTGAGAGCGATCAAAGGCCAGTTGGGGGAATGGGTTCTCACGGTGGTGGTGATTGCGCTCACGTCCAGCTCCGGGCCGTCACCGTTGTTGGCGGCCTGAAGAATCTTCGAGGCGTACGCCGGTCCCAGGGTCAGGGGCGCCACGACCAGAGGCCGGGAGGGCGAGGGAATGGGCGCAGCGCTGCCCTGTTTCACCGTGTAGCTGACGGTCACCCCTTTGCCCAGGTTGAACGCCAGCACGCTGTTGACCAGCGCGATTTCCTGTTCACCCAGGGCCGACACGGTTTTCGGCGCCGCGGTGTGCGAGCCGCCCGTCGGCGTGCCCGCTGCCCCGGTGAAGGTGACGGTGATGACGTCGTTCACGGCCATGCCGGTGTAATTGACCAGTGCCGTCAATTTGTCTTTGGCGGCGACCGGATCCAGCATGGCGTCATCCGGTGCCTCCTTGATACGCGGCGCTTGCAGATCCGCCTTCACGCCGACGTTGAATTCCTCAATCTGCGAATAACTGACCCGCCCGTCCTTGCGCTCAAGGTGGTACGAGGCCTTCACCGTACCGCCCTCGTTGCCCTTGATCAGTTCGGGCTTGATGGTGAATGCCACCGCTTTGCCGGCGGTGAGTGACGTGAGCTTGACCCAGTCGCTGTCCGCGCCGGTTTTCGAGCCGAGCCATTGCCGATAGACGACGTCGTCAGCGACGGTCTGCGTGTAGAGCATGTTCAGTTGGGTGCCGGGGGTGTCGGCGGGCAGGACACCGTTGACCACGCCGTCGACCTTCGGCGGCGGCAATTCCTGCAACGGCTCGCCGATCTGCAAGGGCGCGGCGCGCAGCGATTCGCGAACGGCATGGAGGGCGTGGAACGGGTTCATCTCACGCAGCTTCTGGTCTTCGGTCAGCAACTGGTAGTACAACACCAGCGTGCCGCCATTGATCGGTCTGAGGTGCGAGCCGGGGACGATGATCACGATCGGCCGGCCGGCGTCGATCTCGCCCTGGGTGATCGGATGCTGCGGCAGATCCGGCAGGTAGATGCTCAGGTCGGGACGGGTCCCGAGCCAGAACAGCACAATGACCTGACCGGCGGCGAACGAGTCATCGAACGGGATCTCGACCCGCACCTGCGCCAGGTCGGGGTCGAGAGCGCCCTGATTGGCCTCGATGGCCTTCGGCGCCAGCAGCCGTCGGGCTTCGCCGATGACGCTGATGAACTGGGACCTGGCTTGCAAGTCGGGGGAACCGTCGCGCTTCTGCACGGCATAGGACAGGATCAGTTGCGACTTGGCCATGCGCCGCAGCAGGACGTTGGGAATCTCGATCTCCAGAATGCTCGGCACACTGACCACTGGCTCGGCGGGCATCTTCTCATCGATCGGCACCCCCTCCGTCGTCGCGCCCTTGACCCTGACCGTGATGATGTCGCCGACAGCGATCCGGTTGTCCAGAATCATGACCTGGGCGATGCCGTCGGCATTGCCGAGCTTGTCGAGGTCCAGCACGTTGCTGACCGCCTGTTTGAGCAGCGGCGCTGCCGGTCGGGTCGTATCGATCGCCACGGGCACCCGCTGCTCGTGACTCCAGTCTTCGGAGCGGTTGAACACCTTGTCATGGACCTCGAACGCCACGGCCACCCCGTCCGAGTCGCCGGCTTCGCGAATGGTCGCCTCATCGACATGAATGATGATCGGCGCCTTGCCGTCCGCCTGATCCTGGGTCAGCGGCGGGCCGGGCACGAACACGCCGCCCCAGCTCACCAGGATCACGTCGCCCGTCGCCGCATTCAGATAAGCCCGCCCCGAGGCGGGATCCGGACCGATGGTGATATCGACTCCGTCGGCGACGTTGTCCTTGTCGATGCCGTTTTCAACCGTGCCCTTGGGGAGGAACATGAAGAAGTTGGAGTGGCCCGGTCCCGGGTCAGTGTCTTGACCACCGGGAATCGTCAGCTTGACCAACACGTCCATCACTTCCGAAGGCTCGGCCACCTGACCCAGGCGGGTGACCACGTAGGACACCTTGAACGGTCCATCCAGAAGACGCCCCGGCGGCACGAACAGCGTCAGCGTTTTATCGACTTCATCCTTGTCGATGGTCTTGTTCACCACCTGCTGGCCGGTGCCCCAGTTCACCACCAAGCGGTCACCGACGTTCATGGTGGACCAGGGGCCGGCACGGCACAGCAACCCCAGCAGCGGAAAGTTACCCAGCGCGGCGGCCCAGTTGATGCCCCAGACAATGGGGTTGCTCGATATCGGTTGGGGGCTGCGACCGGGGATGTCGAGTTCCTTGAGCAGCAGCGGGGTGTTGCCGGTGGGCGCCGGGGTATTCATGACGGAAACTCCGATCAAGGATGACGGAGTGATTGAGCGTCAAATGGGCGAAATTGGCACCTGTCAGATCTGACAGGGGGCGGTGGTTTTACGACGAGCGGTCGGTGTGCGTCTCAGGGTTTTTGCAGGGTTTTCTGCCGCAGGATGTACACCGTCACCAGCACCGCGCTGGTCAGCATGAACCCTCGCGCCCACGGCAGCGGCACCAGGTAGCAGGAGAACAGAATGCTCGCCCACATCAGGCCGATCGCGTAGACCTTGCCCTTGAGCGGAATGCCGTTGCCGTCGAGGTAATCGCGAATCCACGGGCCAAGCCGTGGATGCTCCACCAGCCAGCGATAGAAGCGCGGAGAGCTGCGGGCGAAACAGGCTGCCGCCAGCAGGAGGAAAGGGGTGGTGGGCAAAACGGGCAGGAAGATCCCGAGCACCCCCAATGCCACGCTCAGCCAGCCGATGGCCAGCAGGATGTAGCGCAACATCAGGGGACGGTTGCCTATGGGATTGTCCATAGGCCGGATCTTAATGGTGACGAGGCTTGAGGATCGCCGGTTTTTCGTCTGGCGCGTGGCACAGCAGGTACAGCGCGGTCAGGGCTTCCGGGATCTGTACGATCATGTCGTCCATCAGGTTGGCGTCGGCGGCGATGTCGGAGAACTCCGGCTGCTCGTCGAACAGGCCCGAACCGACCATGATCGGCAGAAGCATTTCGCTGACTTCTTCCTCGGCGGTTTCGAACCAGGCTTCTTCGCGCAGGAACACGCCTTCCATGAAACCGATGCACCAGCCGCGCAGTTCGGAGTCGTCCGGTTCGTCGCCCAGATCCAGATCGCAGGGCAGCTCGAATTCTTCGTCGGAAGCCAGTTGACGGGCGATGTGCGCCTTGAGGCCGATCAGCGTGGCTTCGATCTCTTCACGCTGGGCTTCGCTGCTGTAATGCGGCTCTTCGGCGAACAGGGCGTCGATCCACTCGCGATCCGGCACGACTTCGGCGCAGACCGACAGCGCGGTGAGGAAACCGTGGGCGGCCACGTAGTCCAGCGCCTCTTCGTGCAGCTCGTCGGCGTCGAGGAAGACTTGCAGGCGGGTTAGTTGCTCGGCGAAGGACATTAAAGGGCTACCTTGGGGGAATAAACAATGCGGGAATTCTAGGCCTTCTTGACCGCTCAAGCCAGCCGCTTGGCAGATTTGGCCCAATTGCCGGCTCTGGCATAAAACCCATGGGAGTTGCCCCGTCTTATCAGCGGCGCCCTGTGCGGGGGAACGCTCGGGTATACTGCCGCGTTTTGCGATCCCTGCCCGCCTTGCATCGACCTGCAACGCGTCCTTACGTTTTGTTTAAACGGCTTCGGCTGTCCTGAACCAGCCTGTGCAGGGATGTTTCGGTGGATTTTTGGAGTTTTTATGCTCGAACAGGCTCAACGCGTCCTCAAGGACATCTTCGGCTACGACAGTTTCCGTGGCCGCCAGGGTGCAATCATTGAGCGCGTGGCCAGTGGCGGTGATGCCCTTGTCCTGATGCCGACCGGCGGCGGCAAGTCCCTGTGCTTCCAGGTGCCGGCACTGCTGCGCGAAGGTCTGGCGGTAGTGGTGTCGCCGCTGATCGCACTGATGGACGACCAGGTCGCGACCCTTGAAGAACTCGGGGTGGCCGCCGCTGCGCTGAACTCCACGTTGAGCCCCGAGCAACAACGCGACCTCGCCGCCCGGATCAAGCGCGGCGAAGTGAAAATGCTCTATCTGGCCCCCGAGCGCCTGGTGCAGCCGCGCATGCTGGCGTTCCTGCAAGGGCTGAACATCGCCCTGTTCGCCATCGACGAAGCCCACTGCGTTTCGCAATGGGGCCATGACTTCCGTCCGGAATACCTGCAACTGGGGCAGTTGGCGGAGATGTTCCCCGACGTGCCGCGCATCGCCCTGACCGCCACCGCCGACAAGCGCACCCGCGAAGAAATCGTCACCCGCCTGCATTTGCAGAACGCCGAGCGTTTCCTGTCGAGTTTCGACCGGCCGAACATCTTCTACCGCATCGTGCCCAAGGAGCAGCCGCGCAAGCAGTTGCTGGCGTTCCTCGCCGAGCGGCGCAGCGATGCCGGCATCGTCTATTGCCTGTCGCGCAAGAAGGTCGAGGAGGTCGCGGCGTTTCTCAGCGAGCAGGGCTTCCCGGCATTGCCTTACCACGCCGGCCTGCCCAATGATCTGCGGGCCTTTCACCAGAAGCGCTTCCTCAACGAGGAAGGCCTGATCATGGTTGCCACCGTGGCGTTCGGCATGGGCATCGACAAGCCCAACGTGCGCTTCGTCGCGCACCTCGATCTGCCGAAGTCCCTTGAGGCCTATTACCAGGAAACCGGACGTGGCGGTCGTGACGGCCTGCCGGCGGACGCCTGGATGGCCTACGGCCTGCAAGACGTGGTGATGCTCAAGCAGATGCTGCAGAACTCCGAGGGCGACGAGCGCCACAAGCGTCTGGAGCAGCACAAGCTCGACGCGATGCTCTCGCTCTGCGAAGAAACCCGCTGCCGCCGTCAGGCGCTGCTGGCCTACTTCGACGAAGACCTGCCCGAGCCTTGCGGCCATTGCGACAACTGCGTCGATGGCGTGCAGACCTGGGACGCCACCGAGCCGGCGCGTCAGGCGCTGTCGGCGATTTTTCGCACCGGCCAGCGCTATGGCGTCGGTCATCTGGTCGATGTACTGCTGGGCAAGGACAACGAGAAAGTCCGCAGTTTCGGCCATCAGCACCTGTCGGTGTACGGCGTCGGCAAGGCGCTGGGGGAGAGCGAATGGCGTTCGCTGTTCCGCCAACTGGTGGCCCGTGGCCTGGCTGATGTCGATCACGAAGGCTACGGCGGCCTGCGCCTGAGCGACACCTGCCGGCCGCTGCTCAAGGGCGAAGTGACCTTGGAGCTGCGCCGCGACCTCAAGCCGCAAGTCACTGCCAAAAGTGGCAGCAAGAGCCAGGCCAGCCAACTGGTGCGCGGCGAGGAGCGCGAACAGTGGGAGGCCCTGCGCGCCCTGCGGCGCAAACTGGCGGAAGAACACGGCGTGCCGCCGTACGTCATCTTCCCCGACTCGACATTGCTGGAAATGCTCCGCAGCCAGCCGACCTCGCTGGCGGAAATGGCCCGGGTCAGCGGCGTCGGCGCGCGCAAGCTGGAGCGTTATGGCGAGGCCTTCCTCGAAGTGCTCGGCGGCGAAGCGGAAACCCCGAAAGTGGTCGCCGATGTGCGTCACGAACTGATCACCCTGGCCCGCGCCGGCATGACCCCGTTGCAGATCGCCGGCCAGTTGCAATGCTCGGAAAAGAACGTCTACAGCATGCTCGCCGAGGCCATCGGCAAGCAGCAATTGTCGCTGGAACAGGCGCTGGACCTGCCTGAGGACCTGATGGGCGAAGTCCAGGACGCGTTCCTCGACGGCGAGGGCGAGCTGCCGTCGGTCGCCGAAGTCTCCGAGCTGTTCGCGGGTCGGGTGCCGGAGGGCGTTCTGTACTGCGTGCGGGCCGCGCTGCAATCGGAATTCGAAATGTAAGACGGCGTTTGTGACAACCGTCAGGAAGTTGTAACGATTCAGTGCGGGGCGGCTCTTGCCTATAGCCAAATGTCATGCTTAGCTGACTAATAATTAGTTTTTTTCTATTTGTTCAGTCTACTCATGAGTGTTTTATGCCGTTAACCGATCAACACCGCTTTGGCATGCAACTGGCGCAGATGTCCCGTGGCTGGCGTGCCGAACTGGATCGCCGTCTGGCGGGGCTGGGGCTGTCCCAGGCCCGCTGGCTGGTGCTGCTGCATCTGGCGCGATTCGACGAAGCGCCGACCCAGCGGGAGCTGGCGCAAAGCGTCGGCGTCGAAGGGCCGACCCTGGCCCGATTGCTGGACAGCCTGGAAAGCCAGGGACTGGTGCAACGCCAGTCCGTGATGGAAGACCGTCGGGCGAAAAAAATCGTGCTGTGCTCTCCGGCCCTCCCGCTTATCGAACAGATTGAAACCATTGCCACGCAACTGCGCCATGAGCTGTTCGAAGGCGTCGATGAGGCGGATTTGAAGGTCTGCATGCGCGTTCACGGACACATTCTGGCCAACCTGGAAAAATCTTGAGGCATAACCTCGTGCCGTTTTTTTGAGAGATCGCGCTGGGCAGACTATAAGAACTACTGGGCAATATCGTGTTCGTACCGGATGTGCGAACGCATAGAAGTCGGTTTTGCTTATTTAAGGGATGCTCATGCTCGGAAGTCGGCACGTGGTAATGCGTTGCGCTCATTCGCTGCTGGTGGCCGGTGTTGTGACCTGGTCCAGCGCGTCATTGGCGCTGGGGCTGGGTGACATCACCGTCCACTCGGCCCTCAATCAGCCGCTCAAGGCTGACATCGCCCTGGCGGATGTCAGTGGTCTGCGCGAAAGCGACCTGTCGGTCAGCCTGGCAACGCCCGACGAGTTCGGCGAGGCCGGGATCGAGCGGGTGTTTTTTCTCAATGACCTGAAGTTCACCCCGATCCTGCACGGCAATCGCAACATGATCCGGGTGACCTCGGCCAAACCGGTCAAAGAACCCTTTCTGAATTTTCTGGTGCAGCTCAATCAGCCCAACGGTCGCCTGCTGCGCGAGTACACCGTGCTGATCGATCCGCCGGGATCGCCCGGTATCACGCCGGCCACCGATGAGCCTGACCCGCGTGCGCAATCCTCTGAATTTCCCGTCCCCGAGGCACCTGCGCCGAGCGCCCAGGCCAGGCCTGCCGCTGCGCCGGCACCAACGCCAGCCGCGCCGGCCAATGACGCGGCAGCCGAGCAACTGGCGGCCAGTGTGTTGCAGAACCAGCAACTGCAAAAAACCGTCGATGAACTGAACCTGCGATTACAGGCGCAGGACGTGTTGATCGCCGATGGCAAAAAACAGGTGAGCGACTTGCAGGCGCGCATCGCCGAGCTGCAACAGCCGCCACCGCCAGCGGCCGTCGTGGCACCGTCTGTGCCGGCCCCGGTCGCCGCGCCAGTCGAGGAGGACGACTCGCTCAATTGGCCGTTGCTCGGCGGGTTGCTGGTGTTGCTGGGCTTGCTGGCTGCGGGCTTGTACATCCGTCGTCGGCAACAGGGGCAGGGCCATGCCGTGCCGGTCGCCGCGTTGCCGTCGCGCAGTGAACCCGAGGTGAATGATACCGAGAGTGCGCGCCCGGCGGCGGTTCATCCTGCCGTCGAACATCGTGAGGATCACGTCGCGGGGGATGTGCTGGAAGCCGTGGGCATTTATCTGGCTTACGGCAGGCTCGGTGAAGCGGCGGGTCTGCTGCGCGATGCCTTGTACAAGGAGCCGGAACGCACCGACATCGGTGTGCAACTGCTGGAGGTGCTGGGGCGGCAGGGTGATTCGCCGGCCTATGACGAACAGGAAAGCCGTCTGCGCCAGCTGGGGGTCGAGGAGCAGACGTTGCAGGACATCCGCGCGCGCTATCCGAAACTGGTCAGTGCCGCGCCACTGGCCGCTGCGGTTCCGGTTGCCGCCGTGGCGCCGCTGGCCGAGGCCCGGCCCGAGCCTGCACCCGCGCCGGTCGAGGATGATTTCGAGCTGGATCTGAATGCGTTATCGATGGATTCCAGCTGGGATCTGGAGGACAGCCGCCCGCCGAGCGATAAACCGGAACTGGGGGAGAGCGCATTCGGCGCCAGTCTCCAGGTATTGCCGCAGGGTTTCGAGCTGTCGGAAAAACCGGCGGACGACGAGGCTGAAGCCGCCGAGCTGGAATGGCTTGTCGAACCGGATGCGCAGCCGCTGGATGATGATTTTCTCAATGAGTTCGGCGACCCCGGTCAGTCGCTGGATTTGCAGGCGCCAGATCCTCAGGACGCGGCCAATGCCGGCAAACTCGAACAGGCCCAGACCTGCATCGACGACGGTGACCTGGAGAGCGCGATAGCCTTGCTCAACGAGCTGCTCAAGGAGGCTGATGAACCGCTGAAGCAAACGGCGCGGACATTGTTGGCGGGGATTCGCTGATCCGGGTACAGCCGATCTTGCCGGGGTGACTGTGCTGACGCCTTCGTGGGCAAGCCCACTCCCACAGGTCACCGCCGGCAATGTGTGAGTGGGCTTGTCCACGAAGACGGACTGATCGTCACCGCAGAAATCCGCTCTGCCTCAGAAGGTCTGCCCCAGGTTCAGATAAACCGCCTGCTCGCTCGCATCATTCAAGCCATAACTGAAGTTCAGCGGCCCCAGCGGTGTATCGAAGCCGATAAACACACTGGCGGCATTGATGTAGCCGCTGTCGAATTCATTGTCGTTGTTCCACGCTCGCCCGCGCTCCAGCGAAGCGCCGGCATACAGCGGGAAGTCCAGCGGCAGGTAGGCGCGCGGGGTCAGGCGGCGGTAGTACACGGCGCGCATCAGGCTGACGTTTTGCCCGGAGATCGCATCTTCGCGGAAACCGGACAACTGCCGGGCGCCGCCGAGCAGGAAGCTTGAAGTCACCACGTTGGCGTCATTCAGCGTGCGGCCGTAGCGTCCGCCCAGAATCAGGGTGTCCGGGCCACTGCTCATGGCCTTGTCCAGTTTGAATTCCCATTGCTGGTAGCGGTTGTCCGACCCCAGGCTCGGTTCGAATTGCAGCAGGGTCAGGCTGATGTCCTTGCCTTCGTGCGGGTAATAAACGTTATCCAGCGAGTCATAGGAATATTTCAGCGAATAGAAACCCTCCTTGAAGCGCTCGCTGGGCAGATCCTGGTCGCCAATCCGCACATCGGCCTTGCCCCAGGCCTCGCCGACGCCGAAGCGCACCTCACCGTTGTTGCCGATCTGCCGCCCGACATTCAGGGCCAGCCCGTAGCGCTCGACGCGATATTGCGCGATCGGATCGTTGTCGAGCACTGCATCGACGTTCTGCGCCTGGAACACCACGGACGGCGCGATGAAGTAGCGTGAACCGACGTCCAGCGGCTGATAGAACTCGCTGTACAGCTCTTGTCGGTCACCGATTTGCGCGCGGGTCAGCCATTCCGCGCCGAGGCGGTTGATGCCGTTGACCCGGTAACTGGCGCCGAGGTTGAAGGCGCTGTCGCCGCGCATGTCGTCCGACAGGTTCAGGCCGACCCGCAAATAATCGGTGCCACTGCGTTTGCCCCGGGCGCTGATGACCAGGGTGTGATCCTGCCCCTTGTGAACCACGCGGTATTGCACTTGCTCGAAGTAATCGAGGCCGTACAGGGTGCCCATGTCCGAGTGCAGACGGCCCAGGTCCAGTGGCTCGCCGATGGGCTGGCGGATGTAATAGCGGATGACGTCGTCATCGACTTTCGAGTCGTTCTCGACCCTGATCGCGGTAATGATCGGCGTGCGCTGGCCCGGAGCGCGGGCGGCATTGAGTTCGGCGTCCTGGGACACCGCCGGCTTCAAACGGGCCAGGCGCGCATCGAGGACTTTGGCGGCGCGGTAGCCGGCGTCGATCATTTCCTGGGCGCGGCCGAAATCGGTGGCGCCGAAACTCGCCAGCGGTGGCTGAATCAGTACGTCATCGGGATGCAGCGCCGCCAGTTGTTCTTCAGAGTTGCGCCGGGTCATCAGGGTGATCGACTGGTTCAGCACATCGACCACGGTCACCAGTTGCTTGCGATTGCGCAGCGGCGTGCCGATGTCGACCACGATGGCGACGTCGACCCCCATTTCCCGGGCCACGTCGAGGGGAATGTTGTCGGTCATGCCGCCATCCACCAGCAATTTGCCGTCCAGCTCGACCGGCGCGAACACCGCCGGGATCGACATGCTGGCGCGGATCACCTGCGGCAGGTGTCCTTTGCGGAATACCACTTTTTCGCCATTGGCGATGTCGGTGGTCACGGCCCGGAAGGGGATCGGCAGCTTGTCGAAGTCACGGGTATCGCTGGTGTGGGCCAACAGGCTTTCCAGCAGCAGTGCGAGGTTCTGGCCCTGAATCACCCCCAGCGGCAGGCCGAGGCTGCCGTCGTCGCGAAAGCTCAGTTTCTGTTTCACCAGAAAGTCGCGGTCGTCCTGTTTGCGTCGGAACGGCACGTCCTCACGGGGTGGCGCGTCGGACAGCGCCTGCTGCCAGTCGATGCTCAGGGCGAGTTTTTCCAGCTCATCGATCTTGTAGCCCGAGGCGTACAGCCCACCGACGACGGCGCCCATGCTGGTGCCGGCGATCGCATCGATCTTGATGCCTTGTTCTTCCAGCGCCTTGAGCACGCCGATGTGCGCCAGGCCACGGGCGGCACCGCCGGACAGCACCAGGCCGACCTTCGGGCGCGGCGCTTCGCTGGCCTGGGCGCTGACGCCGGCAAACAACGGGAGGAAAACAAGCAGGCAGAGCAGAAGGCGACGCATCGTGAGTCTCGGGGCGAGCGATAAAGCCGGCTATTATAGCGGCGCCCCTCTGCCTCAGGAGTTTCAGCGAACATGACTGCCACCAAAGCGGAAATCGTCATCACCTATTGCACTCAATGCCAGTGGCTGCTGCGCGCCGCGTGGCTGGCGCAGGAACTGCTCAGCACCTTCGCTGACGACCTCGGCAAAGTGTCACTGGTGCCGGGCACCGGCGGGGTGTTCCGGATTACGTGCGACGAGGTGCAGATCTGGGAGCGCAAGGCCGACGGCGGTTTCCCCGAGGCCAAGGTGCTCAAGCAACGGGTGCGCGACCGGATCGATCCTGATCGCGACCTCGGGCACAACGACCGTACTCAGTGAGAGGCCGCTTCGGCGGCCACGGCTTTTTTGTCGGAGCCGCCTGACATCTGGCTCGACACCACGATGGCGACGATGATCAGCGCGCCGCCGATCAACATGCGCAGGGTCGGGTTTTCATCGAACAGCAGCCATGCGACGGTGATGCCGTAGACCGGCTCCAGGGCGAACACCACGGCGGCGGTACGCGCCTTGATCACCGCCAGGCTGGCGACGAACAGGCTGTGGGCGACACCGGTGCAGAACACCCCGAGCAGGCCGATCCACAACCAGTCGATGGCGCGCACTTCACTCAGTTGTGGCGCCGCCACCGGCAACAGACACAGCGCGACCACCACGTTCTGACACAGCGCGGCCTGCACCGCCGGAATGCGTCCGGAGCTGGCGCGGTTGGTCAGCGACAGCAGGGAAAACAGCAGCCCGGACAGGATCGCCCAAAGCAGCCCGGTGGTGGCGCCGCTGCCCAGATCGAACGCCGGGGTCACCAGCACCAGGCCCACCGTCACCAATGTCACCAGAATGATTTCATTGGCGCGGATGCGTTCGCGGAAAATCAATCCTTCGAGGATCACCGTGAAAGCCGGGAAACTGGCGAACCCCAGCGTGGCGATGGCCACGCCGGCGACCTTGACCGAGATGAAGAAACTCACCCAATGCCCGGCCAGCAACACGCCACTGAGCAGCAGACGCCGCCAATCCACGGCCTGGAGTTTCTGCCAGCCCTGGCCACGGGCGAAACGGGCGAAAAACGCCAGGGCGAGGACGGCGAACGCGGCGCGGCCGAACACGATGACGGCGGGCGTCGCCGCCGCAAGTTTGCCGAAGACGCCGGTCAGGCCGAACATCAAGGCACCGATATGCAGGGCGCCGAGGGCGGTACGGGGAGTCATTGCGATCCTTGGTTTGAGTACGGTTTCACGCCCATTGAAGCGTGAAACGGCGCAAAAGTCTGTCGCCAGGCTAGCGCGTTTTAGCGCCGGACTCGCGGCGCAACTGGCAGGGGGAGGCGCCGAATTCGCGCAACACCGCCGCTGAAAACGCACTCTGCGAACTGTAGCCGACCCGACTGGCGATTTCCCCAATCGGCAAGGGCGTGTCGCACAGCAGTTTCACGGCCATTTGCAGTCGGCGGTTGCGCAGGTAATCCATCGGCGTCTGCCCGCATTCGGCGATGAACCGCGCATGCAGACGAGCACTGGAAAGACCGGCGACGCGGGCCAGATCGGCGACTTGCAACGGGTAGGCGGCGTATTGCTCGATGTGCGCGTCGAGTGCCGCGTAGGGCAGGCGTCGGCCAGCGAGTGCCGCGGGGTTGGTGTTGTTCAGGCTCGCCAGCAGCAACACCGCGCCTTGGCGGGCGATCAGCGGATCGTCCACCGGGCTGTTCGCCAGCCAGCTGACCAACTGGCTTTGCCCGGCATCCAGCGAGCGGCGCGCCGTGCTGTCGAGCAAGCGGCGGCTGGCGTCGGCATGTTCGCCGAGCGATTGCGTCACCCATGAATCACCGGGCACATCCAGCACCAGACAGTGGCTGCCATCGGTGCTGCCGCAAGCATGATGGGCGCCGGCGGGCACCACCACGAAACTCTGCTGGCGCACTTGGCTGCCATAGCCATCGACCTCGAAATCCAGCGCACCCGACAGGCCGAACACCAGTTGCGGGTGGTCGTGGCTGTGGGCGATCAGATCGTGTGTGTAGTGGCGCAGGGACAGGATCGGGTGCATGGCGAATCTCCGGGCGAGCCGCCAGTCTACACGGCCGCTGCTCGGATCGTGCTGTCACACGACTGACGCGAACCTGTCATGGTCGATTAACCGGGCTCGCGCAAGCTGGCGAAAACATCGCAGAGGGTTGTCCATGACCAGCGCCGAGCTCGCCAAACCCAGCCGCAAACAACGGGTGCGCACCTTGTGGATCTCCGACGTGCACCTCGGCACCCGGGATTGCCAGGCCGAGCATCTGTCGCAGTTCCTCAAGGGCTACCATGCCGACAAGATCTATCTGGTCGGCGACATCATCGACGGCTGGAAGCTGCGCGGCGGCATGTACTGGCCGCAGGCGCACACCAATGTGATCCGCCGCCTGCTGACCATGAGCAAGCGCGGCACCGAGGTGATCTACGTCACCGGCAACCACGACGAATTCCTGCGGCGCTATTCGAAGCTGATCCTGGGCAACATTCAGTTGGTCGATGAAGCGGTCCACGTCACCGCGGATGGCCGGCACCTGCTGGTGATCCACGGCGACCAGTTCGACGTGATCACCCGTTATCACCGCTGGCTGGCGTTTCTCGGCGACTCCGCCTACGAATTCACCCTGACCCTCAACCGCTGGCTCAACCACTGGCGGGCGAAGTACGGCTACGGCTATTGGTCGCTGTCGGCTTATCTCAAGCACAAGGTAAAGACGGCGGTGAGTTTCATCAGCGACTTCGAAGAAGCCATCGCCCACGAGTGCGTCAAGCGCGAGCTGCATGGTGTGGTTTGCGGGCACATTCACCATGCCGAGATTCGCAAGGTCGGCGAGGTGGATTACCTCAACTGCGGTGATTGGGTGGAGTCGTGTACGGCGCTGATCGAGCATTGGGACGGCACGATCGAGCTGTATCGCCTGGCGGATGCCCAGGCGCGCGAGGCGCAACTCAAAGCCGCCAAAGTGGCTGAGCTGGCGTAGCAACTGCCTGTGGGAGCAGGTTTGCTCCCACAACCTGTGACACATGTCGATTTCACACCGGGGCGTGTTCTTCCATCGCCGCCTTGTAGATCGAGTTCTTCGGCTGGGCGAACAACCGTTCCAGCATCGGTTCGAAGAAGCTCAGCGGCAGACTTTCATAATCCGGGTCGAACGCCGCCGCATCGTATCTGGCACAGAATTCCACCGTCGCCAGATACTGCGGATGGCTGCTGAATTGCTCGCGCAGATGCCGATCCATGCCCAGGTGATGAAAGAAGTAATAGCCCTGGAAGATCCCGTGCTTTTCCACCATCCACAGGTTTTCGGCGCTGACGAACGGTTTGAGGATCGCCGCCGCGATATCCGGGTGGTTGTACGAGCCGAGGGTGTCGCCGATGTCGTGCAGCAAGGCACAGACCACGTACTCCTCGTCACGCCCGTCGCGATGGGCGCGGGTCGCGGTTTGCAGGGAATGGGTCAGGCGATCCACCGGGAAACCGCCAAAGTCGCCTTCGAGCAGTTTCAGGTGCGCGACGATCCGCGACGGCAACTGGCGGGCGTAGGCACTGAAATCTGCGGCGATGATCGCCCAGTCTTCCTGGGTGCCGTCCTTCATATGGGTGAAGCGGGCATTGGCATTCATCGGCAGACCCCTTGTTCAGAACGCCACGCGACCGAGGATCATGTCGCGGTACATGACGAAATCGCCGAGCAGGCTGTAGAACGGATGCTGGAACGTGGCCGGGCGGTTTTTCTCGAAGAAGAAATGTCCGATCCAGGCAAAGCTGTAACCGGCCAGCGGCAGGGCCAGCAACAGCAGCCAGGCGCCTTTTGCGACGGTCATCGCAAGAATGAAAATCACCAGTGTCGTTCCGACGAAATGCAGACGACGGCAGGTGCTGTTGCGGTGTTCGCCCAGGTAGAACGGATAGAACTCGGCGAAGCTGTTGAACTGCTTGATGTTTTCCACGACCGCGATCTCTGTGGTTATTGTTCTGATGGCAAGTTGTTCGGCGGGTAGCTTATTTGAGTCTAGAGTGAACGTTGGCGCCGGCCAGTGACAATCGGCGCCACTTTAGTATCCTTCGCAAATCGGGCTGTAGCCTGCAGCCCATCATGCAAAAGAAAAAAACGCCATGAGCGAACGAACGACTTCTGCAAGCTGGGCGATGGGGATTGTCAAAGCACTGGAAATGGACGGCCTGGATTGCCGGGTTTTGTTCAAGCAACTGGGGCTCGACTACGCGGCACTGGATGATCCGGATGCACGCTTTCCACAGGATTCCATGACCCGCCTCTGGCAACGGGCGGTCGAACTGTCCGGCAACCCGGCGATCGGCCTGAACATGGGCAAGGTGGTGCGACCGGCGTCGTTCCATGTCGCCGGCTACGCCTTGATGTCCAGCAACACCCTGGCCGCAGGCTTCGAGCGACTGGTGCGCTATCAGCGGATCATCGCGGAAAGCGCCGACCTGAGTTTTCGTTTGCTCGACGAAGGTTATGCGCTGATTCTGACGGTGCATGGCGATCACCTGCCGCCGACCCGGCAAAGCGCCGAAGCGTCTCTGGCCTGTGCGCTGGCCTTGTGCGGCTGGCTGACCGGGCGCACGTTGCACCCACGCAAAGTGTTGGTGCAGGGCGAGGAGCCGGACGATCTGCAACCCTACAAACAAGCCTTCCACGCACCGCTGGTGTTCAACGCGCCGTATGACGCGCTGATCTTCGAGCGTGCCGACATGGAAGCGCCGCTGCCGACCGCCAACGAAGCGATGGCGCTGCTGCATGACCGCTTTGCCGGGGAGTATCTGGCGCGGTTTTCCGAAAGTCGCGTGACCCACAAGGCGCGTCAGGTGCTGTGCCGCCTGCTGCCTCAGGGCGAGCCCAAGCGCGATGCGGTGGCGCAGACCCTGCACCTGTCGCAGCGCACCCTGCAACGGCGCCTGCAGGAGGAGGGCACCAGTTTTCAGCAACTGCTCGATGACACCCGCCGCGAACTCGCCGAGCAGTATCTGGCGCAACCGAGCATGACCTTGTTGGAAATTGCCTACCTGCTGGGTTTCGCTGACCCGAGCAACTTCTTCCGTGCCTTTCGCCGCTGGTTCGACACCACGCCGGGCGATTATCGGGTGCGGCTGCTGCAGGCGCCGGGTGCCGTCAGTGACGCCAGAACGCCGGAATACACAGCACAAATACCGTAATGATCTCCAGTCGGCCGAGCAGCATGCCGAACGACAGAATCCACTTGGCCGCGTCCGGCAGGCTGGCGAAGTTGCCGGCCGGGCCGATGGTCTCGCCCAGCCCCGGACCGACGCCGGATACGGTGCTGGCGGCACCGGTCAGCGCGGTCATCCAGTCGACGCCGAGCAGCGACAGCAGCAGGGCGATCACGCAGATGGTGATGGCGAAGAAGAACGAAAAGGTCAGAATCGAGCGCACGATTTCTTCGTCGAGGCGGTGACCGTTGTACTTCTGCTTGATCACCGCGCGGGGGTGAATCAACTGGTTAAGGTTGGCCTTGAGCAGGATGTAGGCGACCTGAAAACGGAAAATCTTGATCCCGCCTGCCGTCGAGCCGGAGCAGCCGCCGACGAAGCCCAGGTAAAAGAACAGCATCAGCGAGAAGTTGCCCCACAGGCTGTAGTCGCCGAGGGCGAAGCCGGTGGTGGTGACCACCGAGGTCACGTTCAGCGCCACATGGCGCAGTGCGTCCAGCCAATGCAGGTTGGTGGTCCACCAGTACCAGGTGCCGAGCACCAGCCAGGTCACCAGCAACATGCCGAGCAAACCCTGCACCTGTTGATCCCGGAACAGCGCCTTGCGGTTGCCGCGCAGCGTTGCCACGTACAGGGTGAACGGCAGGCTGCCGAGAATCATGATCACCACCGCCACCCAATGCACCGCCGGTTGGGTCCACTTGGCGAGGGATTGGTCGGACGTTGAGAAACCACCGGTGGAGATGGCCGACATCGAGTGGTTGATCGCATCGAACGGGCTCATCCCGGCCCACCAGAACGCCAGGCTGCCGAGAATGGTGATGCCCACGTAGGCCGCCACGATCAGCCGCGCCACCATGTGCGAGCGGGGCATGACCTTTTCCGAGCGGTCCGAGGACTCGGTCTGGAACAGCCGCATGCCACCGATGCGCAGCAATGGAAGAATCGCCACCGCCATGCCGATGAAGCCGATACCGCCGATCCAGTGCAGCAACGAGCGCCACATCAGGATGCCGGGAGACATGTTGTCCAGGCCATTGAGCACGGTGGAGCCGGTGGCGGTGATGCCGGACATGCTTTCGAAAAACGAGTCGGTGTAACTGATGTGCTGGGTCAGCAGGAACGGCAGCGCGGCGAAAATGCACACCACCAGCCAACTGCTGACCGTCAGCAGGTACATGTCGCGCGGGCGCAGGTGAATGTGTTCCGGGCGACCGGGAATCACCAGCGCCAGGCCGGCGACAAAGGTGATCATGCTGGCCCAGAGGAACGACGGCAGATCGCCCGTGCGGTCGAAAATCAACAGGGTGGCCATGGGCACGACCATGGCGATGGCCAGGGTGATCAGGAAGATGCCGATGATGAAACCAATGATCCGTAAGGTCGGCAACGCCATGAAGTCCGCTCGGGCTGAAGTGTGAAGGGCGCCATTCTACCCGTGGGGCAGGGCATGTAAACCGGCATCCTGATGGCAGATACCGCTAGAATAGCCGCACAATTTTTTCAGGAGATGACCCATGCAGGCGCTCGAGGCTTTGCTCAACCGTGTTTCCGTTCCTCGCCTGGTCGAACCGGCCCCTACTGCCGAACAGCGGGAAATCCTCTTCGGCGCCGCGACCCGGGCACCGGATCACGGCCATTTGCAGCCGTACCGCTTCCTGACCGTCGAAGGCGCGGCGCGCGAGCAAATGGGCGAATTGCTGGCGCAAGCGGCGCAGATGCAGGACGGCGAAGTCACTGAGGCGGCCATCGACAAGGCCCGTAACGGCCCCCTGCGGGCTCCGCTGGTGGTGGTCGTCATCGCCAAATTGCAGGATCACGTCAAATACCCGAAAGCCGAGCAATTGCTGGCGGCAGGCTGCGCGGCCCACGGGATTTTGCTGGCGGCCTATGCGCAGGGAATCGGCGCAGTGTGGCGCACCGGTGAGCTGGCTTATTCCAGGCATGTGGCCCAGGGGCTGGGGCTGGGGACGGATGAAGAGGTGATCGCGTTCCTGTACCTCGGCACTCCGCAGAAAGAACCGCGTGTGGCCGAGAAGGTTGATCTGGCGGAGTTTGTCAGTGCCTGGTCGGGTAAAGCCTGAAAGCGTTAAAAGCACCCCCTCACCCTAGCCCTCTCCCAGGGGGAGAGGGGACTGATTGGGGGATGCTTCAGAGGTTCACCGACCTGACAGAGCTTGGCCGAATCCGGAATTGACTGGGTTCAAGTGCTTTGGCCGAATCCGAATTGATTTGGTTCAGGTGCTTTTGCAGAACCATAATCGACTCGATCTTTCAGGTCGATGTATGACGCAAGACACCTCGGTCGGCTCCCTCTCCCTCCGGGAGAGGGCTGGGGTGAGGGGCTTTAAGGCTGCACCACCGCGCCAGGCACCAACGGTAACTCCAGGCTCGCCACAAACCCGCCCAGGGGATGATTCGCCAGCACCAGGCTCCCGCCATGCCGCTCCGCCGCCCGCCGCGCAATCGCCAGGCCCAGGCCATGCCCGGCAGCCGTCTGCCCCGGCGCGCGGAAGAACGGTTCGCCCAACTGGCTCAAATGCTCGTCCTGCACCCCCGGGCCGTGGTCGCGCACGCTGACTACAATCCGCTCGCCTTGCCGCGTGGCCTGCATCTCGATTGCCTGGCCTTGCGGATTGAACCGCTGGGCATTGCGCAGCAGGTTGTCCACGGCCCGTTCGATCATGGTCGGCCACCCCGTCAGATTGAGCTGCGGCTCGGCCTCCAGGCGCACGTTCTGCTCGGGTGAGCCGAGCTGCGCGTCCTTTTGCAGGGCCGTCAGCAACGCATTCAAGTCGACATCTTCAGCACTGGCGTTGTCGGCATCGACCCGTGCCAGCACCAGAATCTCACTGATCAACGCTTCCAGGCGGTCGCACTCACGGGTCAGGCGCGGCCAGAGTCTTTCCCGTTCTTCGGGACTGGCCCGTTCGGCCAGCGCCAGGGCAATCCGCAACCGGGCCAGCGGTGAGCGCAGTTCGTGGGACACGTCGCGCAGCAACTGGCGCTGGCTGCCGATCAGGCTTTGCAGACGCGCGCCCATGCGGTTGAAGTCATTGGCCAGCACGCCGAATTCATCGCGACGATTCGCCAGTTGCGCGAGGCTGTTCTGCTGATAGGTGGTTTGCCCGAGATCATGCACCGCGCCGCGCAAACGACTCAGCGGACGGGTGATGGAGAACGTCACCAACAGGCTGAACAGGGTCAGCACCACGAGCGCGATGCCCAGCGCACTCAGCGGCCAGAGCAGGCTTTCGCGGTGCCAGGCGTCGAGTTCCGGGTGCGGGATGCGGTAGATGAACAGGTAGGTATCGCCGGTCTTGTCGCTGGTGAACTCATCGGTCAGACGCCGCCATGGCAGGCGGCGGTCGTCGTTGTTCTGGCGCGCTTCGAAGGCGGCGGCGCGACGGGGGAAGGTGCCGCGTACCACCGGGTCGCCGCTCTCGTTCAGCACTTGCACGTCGATGTGGTACTGGCGCTTGCGCTGTTCGAGGATGTCCTGGGCGGCGTCTTCGCCCTGGCTTTCGTAGGTTTGCGTCCACTGCTCGGCCAGGGTGTTGAGGCCCGGATGGCGGCTGAGGATCCACGCGTCCTGGTTGAGCATGTGCCCCAGCAGAATGGAAAGCCCTGCAACCAGAGCAATGGCCAGCCAGAAGCTGGCGAGGACACGCCAGAACAGTGAACGCACAGAAATTCCTCGATCAAACACAAAAACCAATGGTGGCAGCGGGCTGGCTCGCGAACGGGGTGCGTCAGTCGACAGGGGTTGTCCGATACACCGCATTAGCGAGCCAGCCCGCTCTCACATTCAACAAAGTGAAAACAGGCCCGACGGGGTCAGCCGTCGGGCCTGCGGTCACTGCATTATTGCGTCTTTTGCGGCTGTTGCGCTTTCCAGGCTTTGAACTCGGCCCATTCGGCGCGGCGTTCGGCCTGTTTCTTCTGGATCTCGTCGAATTTCTTCTGTTGATCCGGTTTCAGCACCGCCCGGACATCGGACTCGGCTTTCTTGTGGTTGGCCGCCATCTCGTCCTTCATGGCTTTCTGGTCAGCCGGCGAGAGTTTTTCCAGATACTTTTCGACCGTTTGCTTACGCTCGTGCATCTGCTCGCCCATGATCTTGCGGATCTGCTCGCGCTGTTCGCGGGACAGGTCGAGCTGGCTGTACGGGCCTTTGCCGTGCATGCCGTGCATCTGACCGCCGTGGTGCGGGCCATCCAGCGGGCCGCCCATCGGGCCTGCGCCTTCAGGCATGGCCATGGCGACGGTTGGCAGGGCAGCGGCGAACATCAGAGCGATAAGAGTCTTGCGCATGGTGTATCTCCTTGTCTCGTTCCCGGTACGTTCCGGATGAGTTCAGATTACGGAGATCAAGGTCAGCGGCGGTCAGCGCTGGGTAAAGCTTGAGTAAAGACGTTTCGGCGCTGACCTGACAAAACTTACAGGCTGTAGTAGTAGCCTCGGCTGCGCAGAGCAACGATGCGCGGGCGGCCGTCGGGGTGCGGGCCGATCTTTTTGCGCAGGTTGCTGACGTGCATGTCGAGGCTGCGGTCGTACAGGGTCAGCTTGCGACCGAGGGCGATCTGCGCCAGCTCCTGTTTGTCCAGCGGCTCGCCAGGCTGTTTGAGCAGGGCTTCGAGCAGGCGGCTTTCGGAGACGGTGAGGGTGAATTCCTTTTCGTCGATGCTGACCACGCCGCGCACCGGACTGAAGCTCAGGTCGCCCAGTTCCAGCTGGGTCGACACGGCGGCCGGATGGCTGCGGCGCAGCACGGCACGCAGGCGGGCGGTGAGTTCACGCGGGTCGCACGGCTTGGCCAGGTAATCGTCGGCGCCGAGTTCCAGGCCGAGAATGCGGTCCAGCGGTTCGCCCCGGGCCGACAGCATCAGCACCGGCAGATCGGCGTGGTCGCTGCGCAATTGCTTGAGCAGTTCCAGACCGCTGCCGTCGGGCAGCATCACGTCCAGCACCACCGCGGCGGGCGCAGACTCAGCCAGTGCCTTTCTGGCGCTCTGGCCGTCATGGCAGGCACGCACCTGGAAACCTTCCTGGGTCAGCCAACTGCTCAGGAGCTCGCACAGCTCCTGGTCATCATCAATTAGTAACAGCTCGCTCATGACTCACTCAATTTAGCCATTGCCGACGTGTTCTACGTCCACCGCTGGCAAAGATACCGCAGAGCAGAGCCAATAGCGCTACTCCGGCACCGGTGACGAACCATTGCTGCTGATCGGTCAGCAGGCGCGGCAGCGGGCTTGCCTGGGCTTCCTTGAGTTGCAGCTTCAGGCGCTGGTTCTCCTGGCGCAGCCGCGCCAGTTGGGCGCTTTCGCGTTCATTGTCGGCATTTTGCAGTTGTTTGCTCAGTTCTTCCCGCTGCTGCTCGCTGGCCTTCAGGCGCTGCTGCAACTCGGTGATCTGACTGCCGACGCTCAACGACAACGGCGTGGAATTGCCGCCTTCGCTGCCTTCCTCACCATGGGTGGGCGCCACGATCGACAACGTGACCAACATCAGACACAACGGACCCTTGCGCATCGCGACTCCTGCTTCCAAATGGATATTGGGCAGGTTGTCGGCCGGCAAACGAGAATAATGAGCGATTGAGAACGCGATGAACCGACAAGGTTCATCGCGTGGGGAGATTTGTTGCGCAGGTTACGGCAGGACTTGCTTGAACGGCTTGACCACGACACTGGCGTAGACGCCGGCGGCGATGTACGGGTCGGCATCGGCCCAGGCCTGCGCGGCGCTCAGGGAGTCGAATTCGGCGACGATCAGGCTGCCGGTGAAACCCGCCGCGCCCGGATCATTGCTGTCGACCGCCGGGTTGGGACCGGCCAGCACGATGCGGCCTTCGCCCTTGAGCACTTGCAGACGTTCCAGGTGCGCCGGGCGCGCGGCGAGGCGGGCGTCCAGGGAGTTGGCGACGTCGGTGGCAACGATTGCGTAGAGCATGTCAGTCCTCGGTTTTTGGCGTTGTGGTATCGGCGTCGTGCAGGTGACGGGACAGGTAGATGCCCTGACCGACCAGGAACAGCACGGTCATGCCCAGGCTGCCGAACACCTTGAAGTCCACCCAGATGCTCTGGAAGGTGAAGGCGACGAACAGGTTGGCGGCACCGCAGAACAGGAAAAAGGCGATCCAGGCGATATTCAGGCGGGTCCAGACCGGATCCGGCAGGGTCAACGCGTGGCCCATGATGCGTTTGATCAGCAGGCGGTCACCGATGAAGTGGCTGCCGATGAAGGCCAGGGCGAACAGCCAGTTGACCACCGGGGCTTTCCATTTCAGGAAGGTTTCGCTGTGGAAGGCCAGGGTCAGGCTGCCGAAGACCAGGCAGGCGATCAGGGTCAGCCACTGGCTCTTCTCCAGCTTGCGCTGCTTGATGAACAGCGCGCCGTACACCACCAGAGAGCTGACGATCAGCATCGCGGTGGCGCTGTAAATACCGCCTACAGTCAATTCATGGCCGGCCACGTCGACGCTGCGCGGATCGAGTTTGTAGACGATGAAGAACAGCAGGAGCGGGATGAAATCGATGAATTGTTTCACAGTAAGAGCCAGAAGCTGGATGTGGCGGCATAATAACAAACATATGGGCGCGCGATAGCGCCAGCTGATTTGAGGTTACAACTCCCCGTGAATGTTGATTTGCACTGCCACAGCACGGCCTCCGATGGCGCCCTGGCGCCGACGGCACTGGTTGCGCGGGCGTTCGAGAACGGCGTGCAAATGCTGGCCCTGACCGATCACGACACGGTCGAAGGCCTCGACGAAGCGCGCAGCGCCGCGCAGAAACTGGGCATGCACCTGATCAACGGTGTCGAGCTGTCCTGCACTTGGGGCGGCGCCACCATTCATGTGCTGGGCTACGGTTTCGACGTCAATGCCGCGCCACTGGTCGAGGCCATCGCCAAACTGCACGATGGCCGCTGGCTGCGGTCGGAAGAGATAAGCCGCAAGCTTTCGCTCAAAGGCATGCCCGGCGCGCTCGAAGGCGCCCGGCAGATCCAGCAGGAACTGGGCGACAGCGGTAACGCGCCGGCCCGTCCGCATTTCGCCGACTGGATGGTGCGCGAAGGTTTTGTGAAGGATCGCGCCGAGGCATTCCGCAAATGGCTCGGCGCCGGCAAGCTGGGCGACGTCAAGCAGCACTGGCCGAGCCTGGAAGACACCGTCGGTACGCTGCGCGATTCCGGTGCCTGGGTCAGCCTGGCGCATCCGTGGCACTACGATTTCACCCGCAGCAAGCGCCGAAAGCTGATTGCCGACTATATTCAAGCGGGCGGGCAAGCGCTGGAAGTGGTCAACGGTTATCAGCCTGCGGAGCAGGTGGGCAGCCTGGCGATCCTTGCCCGAGAGTTCGGTCTGCTGGTCAGCGCCGGCAGTGATTTCCATGGCCCGGGTGGCTGGTCCGAGATCGGCCAGTACCGGCCGCTTCCCGAGGACCTGCCGCCCCTGTGGCGCCGGTTCAAACATGACCCAGTTATTGCCGCCGTCTGAACAGGTAGAGAATGTGAGCCAATTTTTCCAGATACATCCGGAAAACCCGCAAGCGCGCCTGATCAAACAGGCCGTCCAGATCATCCGCAACGGCGGGGTGGTGATTTATCCCACGGACTCTTCCTACGCTATCGGTTGCCAGATCGGCGACAAGACCGCCATCGAGCGCGTCCGGCGCCTGCGTCAACTGGATGAAAAGCACAACTTCGCGCTGATTTGCAGCGACCTGTCGCAACTGGGCAACTACGCCAAGATCGACACCGGCACCTTCCGCATCCTCAAGGCCCATTTGCCGGGGCCGTACACCTTCATTCTCAACGCCACCCGCGAAGTGCCACGGCTGTTGCTGCACCCGAAGAAGCGCACCATCGGTTTGCGGGTGCCGAGCCATCCGATTGCCCTGGCCCTGCTCGCCGAACTGGGTGAGCCGCTGATGAGCGTGACCCTGATCATGCCCGGTGAGGACGATCCGCTGAGCGATCCCTACGAAATGCGTCAGTTGCTCGAGCATCAGGTCGACCTGATCATCGACGGCGGTTTCGGCGGGATCAAGGCGTCCACCGTGATCGACCTGACCGGCGACGACCCGGAAGTGGTGCGCGTCGGTTGCGGCGATCCGGCTCCGTTCATGGTCGAGGCCTGAATGTCAGCAGTGGAAAACGTCGATCCCCAGGCCGGCGCCCAGCAGGAGCTGCCGTTTGCCATGGTCTATGGCCAGGCGGTCATGGAAATGCCGCTGGACCTGTACATCCCGCCGGATGCGCTGGAGGTGTTTCTCGAAGCCT
This sequence comes from Pseudomonas sp. B2M1-30, assembly GCF_025447575.1. NCBI lineage: Bacteria > Pseudomonadati > Pseudomonadota > Gammaproteobacteria > Pseudomonadales > Pseudomonadaceae > Pseudomonas > Pseudomonas sp. B2M1-30. Next base: position 25,728 of record NZ_JAOEJT010000011.1, read on the forward strand.
TCGAAGGCCCCCTCGACCTGTTGCTGTACCTGATCCGCAAACAGAACATCGACATCCTCGATATCCCGGTGGCGGAAATCACCCGCCAGTACATGGGTTATGTCGAGTTGATGCAGTCGGTGCGCCTGGAACTGGCCGCCGAATACCTGGTGATGGCCGCGATGCTCGCCGAGATCAAGTCGCGGATGTTGCTGCCACGGGCCGAAACCGTCGACGACGAAGAGGACGACCCGCGCGCCGAACTGATCCGTCGTCTGCAGGAGTACGAGCGCTTCAAGGCCGCCGCCGAAGGCATCGACGGCTTGAGCCGGGTCGGCCGCGATGTGGTGGTGCCCAAGCTCGACGCCCCGGAGGCCCGCGCGCGCAAGCTGTTGCCCGACGTGGCGCTGGAAGAAATCCTGATGTCCATGGCCGAAGTGCTGCGCCGTGGCGACATGTTCGAAAGCCACCAGGTCAGCCGCGAGGCGCTGTCCACCCGCGAGCGCATGAGCGATGTGCTGGAGCGCCTCAAGGGCGGCGGCTTCGTGCCGTTCGTCGAGCTGTTCACCGCCGAGGAAGGCCGGCTCGGCGTGGTGGTGACCTTTATGGCGATCCTTGAACTGGTCAAGGAATCCTTGGTCGAGCTGGTGCAGAATGAGCCGTTCGCCGCGATCCACGTGCGAGCCCGAGCCGAATAACGAGTCGAAACATGAACCTGACTGAACCCCGCGAGCTGGCGCCCCTGCTTGAAGCCTTTCTGTTGGCCTCGGGAAAGCCGCAATCCCTTGAGCGTCTCTACGAACTGTTCGAAGAGGGCGAGCGGCCGGAGCCGCCGGTCTTCAAGAAAGCCCTGACCCTGCTGGGCAAGTCCTGTGAAGGGCGGGCGTTCGAACTCAAGGAGGTCGCCTCCGGCTATCGCCTGCAGATTCGCGAGAAGTTCTCGCCGTGGGTCGGCCGCCTGTGGGAAGAACGGCCGCAACGCTACTCCCGAGCCTTGCTGGAAACCATGGCGCTGATCGCCTACCGCCAGCCGATCACCCGGGGCGAGATCGAAGATGTGCGGGGCGTGGCGGTCAACAGCAACATCGTCAAGACGTTGATCGAGCGCGAGTGGATTCGCATCGTCGGTTACCGTGACGTACCGGGCAAACCGGCGATGTTCGCCACCACCAAGGTGTTTCTCGATCACTTCAACCTGAAAAACCTCGAAGACCTGCCGCCACTGGCCGAACTGCGCGAGATGGAAACCGAGCCTGTGCTCGACTTTGACGACGCCCCGGTGCCGCGCAGCTTGCAGGAACTGGCCGACGCCAGCGCCGAACCCGACGAAGAACCGAAGGAAGAAACCAGTTTCCACACCTTGCTGCTGGAGCTGGACAGCATGGAGGAGGGGATCAAGACCGACTTCGACGATTTGCTGCGTGATGGGGAATCGCTGTCGGATGCGTTCGAAACGTCGCCGGATGCGTCGGTCGTTGCGGTCGAGCTGGAGGTTGGGGCTGAAGTCGAAGCTGAAGTCGAGGCTGAAGTCGAGGCCGAGCCAGAACCCGAACCCGAGGAAGACGTGCTGGGCGTCGCCGAAGCCAGGGAAAAGCTCCTGGCCGCCGTTGCCGCCCTTGAACAATCAACGCCCGAACCGGAATTGAGCGAAGAAGAAGCCGAAGCCCGCGCCCTGGCCGAAGCGATCGAAGCCGAACGTCGCGAGTTCGAAGACTGACCTGCTTGCGTCAGTCGCACACCGGTCGGCGGAAAATGAAATAACTGCGGGTTGATCGACTAGTCTCTGATGCGCGAACGAGCACATCCGCGTATGATTCGCGACCCTTCGGCGATCCCTTCGCCCGAAAACCTGTTTTTCAACGTTAGATTCAACGTTTCAGGCGCTGCCTGAAACGACCACACCGGGAGGTGCCCAGATGAGTGACATCAATCAGCAAGACGACCAGGAAATCCGTCCAGCAGGCGAAAAACTGCAGAAAGTCCTCGCCCGTATCGGCGTCGGCTCGCGCCGTGACGTAGAAGCGTGGATCAGCCAGGGCCGGATCAAGGTCAATGGCAACGACGCGACCCTCGGCTTGCGTGTCGACATGCACGACGCCATCAGCATCGATGGCAAGGTCATCAAGCGCGAAGAAGCCGCCGAATCGGTTCGCCGCGTCATCATGTACAACAAGCCTGATGGTGAAATCTGCACCCGTGACGACCCGGATGGCCGTCCGACCGTGTTCGACAAGCTGCCACGTCCGAAAGAAGGGCGCTGGATCAACATTGGCCGCCTCGACATCAACACCACCGGGCTGCTGATGTTCACCACCGACGGTGAACTGGCCAACCGCCTGATGCACCCGTCCTACGAGATGGACCGCGAGTATGCCGTGCGTGTACGCGGTGAAGTCGATGACGAGATGATCGACCGCCTCAAGGCCGGCGTTGTGCTCGAAGACGGCCCGGCGCGGTTCACCGACATCCAGCAGGCACCGGGCGGTGAAGGCTTCAACCACTGGTATCACTGCGTGGTGATGGAAGGCCGTAACCGTGAAGTTCGTCGTCTGTGGGAGTCCCAAGGGCTGGTGGTCAGCCGTCTGAAGCGCGTGCGTTTCGGTCCGGTGTTCCTCAACTCCGACCTGCCGATGGGCCGCTGGCGTGAAATGAGCCAGTACGAAGTCGACGTACTGAGCGCCGAAGTGGGTCTGACCCCGGTGGTCATGCCGCAAATGACCACCAAGAGCAAAGACAAGCTTGACCGCATGCAGCGCAAGTCGTCGCGTCCGATGGCGCGTGCTGATCGCGTACGTACGCTGCGTCCGGCCAATGGTGCTCCTGCTGCCGCCGGTCCGCGCCCGGTCCGTGAGCCGCAGATCGAAGGCGAGCGTCCAGGTCGCAAGCCGGCCGCGCGTCCGGATGGCGAGCGCGCTCCACGCGGTCGCACCGAGCGTGGCGAAGGCCGCGCGCCGGCCGGTCGTGGTACGCCGGTGGCGGATCGTCCAGCCGACACCAAGCGTCCGGCCAAGCCCGGTGTGAAGCGTCCAGGCCTCAAGCTCGATGACGACAAACCGTCGGGCAAGCGCCGTGGCGCGCCGGCCGGTTCGGGTCAGCGTCCGGGTTTCGGTCGCAAGAAGCCGGAATAAGGTAGCTGCAAGCTGAAGTGAAAACGCCAACCTCAGGGTTGGCGTTTTTTTTCGTCTGGCGTTTGTCTCTGGGTGTCTGTCCGGGCTTCTTCGCGGGCAAGCCCGCTCCCGCATTGGAGTGTGGTGCTGTTGTGGGAGTGGGCTTGCCCACGAAGAGGCCAGGCCTGGCAATTGCACTCTCAAAGTTGAAACGAGAGGCAGAACATATTTATTTAAAATTTAAATCCACTCTTCAAGCTCTCTTTTCTTCCCGAATTTTTCTTATTTAAAAAACAAAAAACAGATCTTTCAATTAGTTAGCAGGCTTTCTACCGCCCGCCTGTCGAGCCGTGCTCCTGGCTCAACGTGGAAAAAATTCGTTACACGGTGTCAGCGGATGTTTACGAAAAAACGTACTTCAAGCCGTGAATCCCATGGGCTGGCGGGCGTGTAAGGAAAACCTGCCGAAACCCCGTCCGCCGGGCCTTTCGCAGGGCTCTAAGCCGCTTGTTTCAAGCCCGATTGAAAGGTGAGATGCGCCCCATGCCTGTCGTGCAGGTGCATAACAAGAAGGAGGCGCAATGAACGCCGTTATCCATTTTCACTTCTCTACGTGGGGCGGATTTTCCATCGTCCACGCCGATGGTCTGCAAAGGCCTGACTCAATTTTTGCGGCCGCCCGGGCATCTCGAGGCGGACACATGCAATCCCGGCAACCGACACGCTGATCCGGCGGGTCTGGCAGCAGGGGGTTAGCGGTGTACAATGCGCCGCGTTTTACTGTGACCCCCTGCGTAATCGCGCAAACCGCAAGGCTATCCGCCTTGTTCATTCCGTCGCGTCACGAGCGTGTCGGGTTCGATTTCGTCACAGATAAAAACAAACAGGTGACGCATGACCGTTGTAAAAAAGCTGAACTCCTGGTGCCTGCGCTGGGGTTTGATCGGGGCTGCCTGAAATCGCAACCTTGCAGCAACGTCTACTGAACATCATCAAACCTTGCGTGAGACCTTTTTCATGAGTGGACAAAACTCGCAATCAGGCGAGCTGAAACGCGGCCTGAAAAATCGCCATATTCAACTGATCGCCCTCGGTGGCGCGATCGGTACAGGATTGTTCCTCGGCTCGGCCGGGGTGCTGAAATCCGCCGGCCCGTCGATGATCCTCGGCTACGCCATCTGCGGCTTCATCGCCTTCATGATCATGCGCCAGCTCGGCGAAATGATCGTCGAAGAGCCGGTGGCCGGTTCCTTCAGCCATTTTGCGCACAAGTACTGGGGCGGCTTCGCCGGCTTCCTGTCGGGCTGGAACTGCTGGATCCTGTACATCCTGGTGGGCATGTCGGAGCTGACAGCGGTCGGCAAATACATCCACTACTGGGCGCCGGACATCCCGAGCTGGGTCACCGCCGCCGCGTTCTTCGTGCTGATCAACGCGATCAACCTGGCCAACGTCAAGGTTTTCGGTGAAGCCGAATTCTGGTTCGCGATCATCAAGGTCGTGGCGATTGTCGGCATGATTGCCCTCGGCAGCTACCTGCTGGTCAGCGGCCACGGCGGCCCGCAGGCCTCGGTGAGCAACCTGTGGTCCCACGGTGGGTTCTTCCCCAATGGCGTCAGCGGTCTGGTGATGGCCATGGCGATCATCATGTTCTCCTTCGGCGGCCTGGAAATGCTCGGTTTCACCGCCGCCGAAGCCGACAAGCCGAAGACCGTGATCCCGAAAGCGATCAATCAGGTGATCTACCGGATCCTGATTTTCTACATCGGTGCGCTGGTGATCCTGCTGTCGCTGACCCCATGGGACAGCCTGCTGGAAACCCTCAACGCTTCGGGCGACTCGTACAGCGGCAGCCCGTTCGTGCAGGTGTTCTCGATGCTCGGCAGCAACACCGCCGCGCACATCCTCAACTTCGTGGTCCTGACGGCGGCGCTGTCGGTGTACAACAGCGGCACCTACTGCAACAGCCGCATGCTGCTGGGCATGGCCGAGCAGGGTGATGCGCCGAAAGGCCTGGCGAAAATCGACAAGCGCGGCGTTCCGGTGCGTTCGATCCTTGCCTCGGCAGCGGTGACGCTGGTGGCAGTGCTGCTCAACTACCTGATTCCGCAGCACGCGCTGGAACTGCTGATGTCGCTGGTGGTAGCCACCCTGGTGATCAACTGGGCGATGATCAGCTTCTCGCACTTCAAGTTCCGTCAGCACATGAACAAGACCCGCCAGAAGCCGCTGTTCAAGGCACTCTGGTATCCGTACGGCAACTTCATCTGCCTGGCGTTCGTGGTGTTCATTCTGGGCGTGATGCTGCTGATCCCGGGCATCCAGGTCTCGGTGTATGCGATTCCGGTGTGGGTCGTGTTCATGTGGGTCTGCTACGTGATCAAGAACAAGCGCGGTGCGCAGCAGGCACTGCACACGGCGGGCGCTACCAAATAAGCGTCAGATGCTGAAACGACAAACCCGGCCAATGTGCCGGGTTTGTCGTTTCTGAGCTTGATGCCGCTCCCTCTCCCACAGGAAACGGATCAATCAAGGTATCCTGCGAGTTCTGAATTCGGACGTTTTTCCATGCTGGTGATTTCCAACAACGTGCATCTGCCGGATGCCGAGATCGAGCTGACGTACATCCGCGCGCAGGGTGCCGGGGGGCAGAACGTCAACAAGGTTTCCAGCGCCGTGCACCTGCGTTTCGACATTCCGGCCTCGTCCCTGCCCGAGTTCTACAAGGAGCGGTTGCTGGCGTTGCGCGACAGTCGTATCACCAGCGACGGCGTGCTGATTATCAAGGCCCAGCAATATCGCACGCAGGAGCAGAACCGCGCCGATGCGCTGGAGCGCCTTGTCGAACTGATCCTCAGCGCCAGCAAGGTTGAAAAGAAACGCCGCCCGACCAAGCCGACCCTCGGTTCGAAGAAACGCCGCCTCGAGTCGAAAGCCAAGCGCGGCAATATCAAGGCCGGGCGGGGCAAGGTGGATTTCTAGTCCTCGCGATACTTCGCGGTGTGGCGGTACAGATAGATGCTCAACGCCAGGCCGCTTAACGCCGCCAGCGCCGCAAACAGAAAGATCGAAGCAAAGCCGAAGCCCGCCGCAATCGCCCCGGCCAGCGGCCCGGTGATCCCCAGCGACAAGTCGATGAACAGTGAGTAAGCGCCTACGGCCGCGCCCCGGCTGGAGGCCGGCACCAGATTCACCGCCTCCACCCCCAGCGCCGGGAACACCAGCGAGAAGCCGAAACCGCTCAACGCCGCTCCCGCCAGTGCCCACTGCGCATCCGGGGCCAGCCACAGCAGCAACAGGCCCAGGGTTTCCACCGACAGGCAGGCAATCGCCACGCGGAAGCCGCCGAGGCGATTGATCAGATTGCCGAACAGCAGCCGCGCGCCGATGAAGCTGGCGCCGAACAGGCTCAGGCACAGCACGGCGTTGTCCCAATGCTGTGTGGCGTAATACAGGGTTATGAAGGTGGCGATGGTGCCGAAACCGATCGAGCCCAGCGCCAGCCCGCAGCCGTGGGGGAAGACCCGACCCAGCACATGCATGAACGGCAGGCGCTCGCCGGCAACGATTGGTGCGGCGGTTTTCGGCCACGCCAGCAGCAGACCCAATGCAGCCAGCAAGATAATGCTGACGCCCATGCTCCACAGCCCCAGGCGGCTGACCAGCCACACACCCAGCGGCGCACCGACGGCCAGTGCGCCGTAACTGGCGATGCCGTTCCAGGAAATCACTTTGGCGGTGTTCGCCGCGCCGACCCGACCGATGCCCCAGCCAATCGATCCGGAACCGACCAGGCTTTCCGCGCTGCCCAGCACCAGACGGCCGATCAGCAGGCTGATCAGACTGAGCATTGGCACATGCGGTGTCCACGCCGAAATCAGCATGAACACACCGCTCAAGCCACAACCGGCCAGACCGATCATCACGGCGCGTTTGCTGCCCTTGTTATCGATGATCTTGCCGGCATACGGGCGGCTGAGCAGGGTGGCCAGGTATTGCACGCTGATCACCAGCCCGGCGATGACCGCGCCGAAGCCCAGATCACTGTGGACGTAGCCCGGCAAAACGGCGAGGGGAATGCCGATGTTGAGGTAGCCGATGAAGGTGAAGAGGACGATGGAAACGACTTGCAGCGTGACCGCCAGGGGGCGCTGAGGTTCTGACATTGGAAACGATCCACGGGAAGCAGGATTAGATAGGCTGCTTATGATACCGGCGCGGACGCGTCAGGGGCGGGGAAAAGTAAAACTATTTGCCGGGCGGTGGAATCAGGATTTGGCCGGTGCGACCAGTTGCGTGGTGACCAGCGCGGCGAGGGCATTTTCTTCCGTACCGAAGCGGGCGAGCAGGGCGGCCTGTTTCTCCGGGGAGAGGCGGTTCCAGATCTCGATCATTTTCTCGGTGGCGCCGATCAGGACTTCGGCTTGGCTGGCGGAGAATTCGTCGGTCATGGCGGGCTCGGTTTCAGGCAGTGTGGAAAGCGCATGTTAGCGCTTTCCACACGGTCTGTACGGCGGGTGTTTCAGTCTTCGCTGTCAGCCTTGCGGCTGTCAGTGGCTTCTTGTTTCGGCTCGGGCTGTTGGGCGCCGGCTTGTTGCGGGGTCGTCTGCTCAGGTACGTGCAGGCTTGGGAAGGGGAGATTGGGAATCTCGTGCATGGTTGCGCTCCTCGCTAAGTCTGTTGATAGATCTGGTAGATCCGCGCTTTCAGAAAGCTCGTGGAGGATACAGCAGGAAAAGTGACAAACAGATTTTTATATCCATTTGTTGCGACGGATGGGCTTGTCTAGACAGGTTTGTAAGGGATGCGCGAACGCCAATGTGGGAGCGGGCAAGCCCACTCCCACATCAGGTTTTGTGGCTACTGGCAGACCTTGGCGATTGCCTCGGCCAGCAGGTCCAGTCGTGTTGCATCGATACCGGCGACGTTGGCCCGGCCCGAGCTGACCATGTACACGCTGTGGTGGTCGCGCAGGTTTTTCACTTGTTCCGGCGACAGGCCGGTGTAGGAGAACATCCCGCGTTGCACGCCGATGTGGGCGAAGCGTTCGCGCAAGCCGTGAGGTTCCAGCGCTTCGACCAGGCCGCTGCGCAACTGGGCGATACGCAGGCGCATGGCTTCCACTTCGTCGGCCCAGCGGCTTTTCAGTTCCGGGTCGGCGAGGATGGTCGCCACTACCGCCGCGCCGTGATCCGGTGGCGTCGACCACAGGTTGCGGGCGATGTTGGCCAGTTGGCTGCGGATGTCGGTGAGCTTGTCGGCGGTTTTCGCACAGACGATCAGCGCACCGGTGCGGTCGCGGTACAGGCCGAAGTTCTTCGAGCAGGAACTGGTGATCAGCAGTTCCGGCAGTTCGGCGGCGAACAACCGGGTCGACCACGCATCCTGTTCCAGACCATCGCCAAAGCCCTGGTAGGCAAAGTCGATCAGTGGCAGCAGGTCGCGGCTGCGCACCACCTCCAGCACCCGGCGCCAGTCGTCGTGACTCAGATCGAAACCGGTCGGGTTGTGGCAGCAGGCGTGCAGCAGGACCACGTCACCTTTCGGTGCCTGGCTGAGCACGGCGAGCATCGCCTCAACATCGAGACGGTTGTCGCTGCCGACGTACGGGTAGTGACTGACCTTGACCCCGGCCGCCGCGAAAATCGTTTCGTGGATCGGCCAGGTCGGGTTGCTCAGCCACACGCCACGGCCCGGCAGGCACTGGGCGATGAAGTCGGCGCTCAGGCGCAGGGCGCCGGTGCCGCCCGGGGTCTGGGTGGCCCCGGCGCGTTGCGCGGCGATCAGCTTCGAGTCGGCGCCGAGCACCAGTTCATTGATGACCTTGCCGAACAACGGGTTGCCGTGGCCGCCGATGTAAGTCTTGGTGTCCTGGCTTTCAACCAGCCGCGCCTCGGCGATTTTCACCGCCTCGGGAATCGGCGTCAGGCCCTGGGCGTCCTTGTAGACGCCCACGCCCAGGTCGAATTTGCGCGGGTTGGAGTCCTGCGCGTACGCCTCCATCAAGCCGAGGATCGGGTCGCCGGGCACCCGGCCGATGGCGTCGAAGTGCATTACTTGCGTCCTTCTGCGGTTTTGGCCACTTCGTCGGTGCGCGCGGCCATGATGAAGTCATTGCGGTGCAGGCCTTTGATCGAGTGGCTCCACCAGGTCACGGTGACTTTGCCCCACTCGGTCAGCAGGCCCGGGTGATGACCTTCGGCCTCGGAGATTTCGCCCACTGCGTTGGTGAACGCCAGGGCGTGCTTGAAGTTCTTGAACAGGAAGACTTTTTCCAGCTGCATGATGCTGTCGCGTACTTCGATGTTCCAGTCAGGGATCTGCTTGATCAGGATCGGCAGTTCTTCGTCGCTGACTTGTGGCGCATCGGCGCGGCAGGCTTCGCAATGGGCTTGGTTCAAACTGGACATGGCATTTTTCCTGAGAAGGCGTGTTTTTCTTATAAGGGTTGAACGGGTCGTCAATGCCGCCAAGCTAAACCAAAGTGGCGGCCACTGACAGACTCACTTGTAAGCAAAAGTCGCGGCTCACGCCGCTTTTGGCTTGGGTGGGAATTTCGGTGCGTGCAGACCCAGCTGCATGGCGTGCTTGACCATGCCCATGATGTCTTCGTGGGCCAGATCGAACAGGCGCTTGAGGTTCGGCAGGGCAAAGTACAGCGGTTGCAGGATGTCGATGCGATACGGCGTGCGCATGGCTTCCAGTGGATCGAAGGCCTGATGCTCAGGTTCGTCCGACAAGCTGTAAACGGTTTCCTTGGGCGAGGACAGGATGCCACCGCCATAGATGCGGCGGCCTTGCGGCGTCTCGACCAGACCGAACTCGATGGTCATCCAGTACAGACGCGCCAGGTACACGCGCTCTTCTTTGGTCGCTTGCAGGCCGAGTTTGCCGTAGGTGTGGGTGAATTCCGCGAACCAGGGGTTGGTCAGCAGCGGGCAGTGGCCAAAGATCTCGTGGAAGATGTCCGGCTCTTGCAGATAGTCCAGCTCTTCACGGGTGCGGATAAACGTCGCCACCGGAAAGCGTTTGCTGGCGAGCAATTCGAAAAAAGTCTGGAACGGGATCAGTGCCGGAACGCGGGCGACCTGCCAGCCGGTGGTCTCGCCCAGCACTTTGTTGATTTCGCCCAGTTGTGGAATGCGGTCGTGGGGCAGACCGAGTTTTTCGATACCGTCCAGGTACTCCTGGCACGCACGACCCTCGATCACTTTCAATTGACGGGTGATCAGCGTGTTCCACACCGCGTGTTCTTCGGCGGGGTAGTCGATAAAACCTTGCGCATCGGGCTCGCGGGCCACGTATTGCGTCTGCTTCATACTGCTCTCCTGCGAGGGAAATTTCGTTCTTGTTATGTCCTGCGATGGACTCAGAAATAACCCAAGGCGTGTCGGCTTGCAGCGGGTTGAGCGGTGTTTGCGTAGGAAAAGTCGGCAGATTTCGTAAAATTTTCGTTACGCTTTGTCGGCCAAGTCGTATTTGCGGTGAGTCTCGGGTTTGAAATGGTGGATGACTGTCACATAATCTTGACGATTATCTGTGCGCCTCGACAGAAAATTGTCCAGATTTGCGCCGCGCACGCCCGTTTCCACAGGAACGGACACTTCATTCCACCGCATTCCGGGCCTTTCCTATGCGTATCAAAGTCCATTGTCAGAACCGCATCGGCATCCTGCGCGACATCCTCAATCTGCTGGTGGAGTACGGGATCAACGTTGCTCGCGGCGAAGTCGGCGGCGAGCACGGCAACGCGATCTATCTGCATTGTCCGAACCTGATCAACATCCAGTTCCAGGCGCTGCGCCCCAAGTTCGAGGCAATTGCCGGGGTGTTCGGCGTCAAGCGGGTAGGGCTGATGCCTAGCGAACGCCGGCACATGGAGCTGAATGCGTTGCTCGGCGCGCTGGAGTTTCCGGTGCTGTCGATCGACATGGGCGGCTCCATTGTCGCCGCCAACCGCGCGGCCGCCCAGTTGCTGGGGGTGCGGGTCGATGAGGTGCCGGGGATTCCGCTGTCGCGCTACGCCGAGGATTTCGACTTGCCGGAGCTGGTGCGCGCCAACAAATCGCGAATCAATGGCATGCGGGTCAAGGTCAAGGGTGACGTCTTTCTGGCCGACATCGCGCCGCTGCAATCGGAGCACGACGACAGCGAAGCCATGGCCGGCGCGGTGCTGACCCTGCACCGCGCGGACCGGGTCGGCGAGCGCATCTATAACGTGCGCAAGCAGGAGTTGCGGGGGTTCGACAGTATCTTCCAAAGCTCGAAAGTGATGGCGGCGGTTGTCCGCGAAGCGCGGCGCATGGCGCCGCTGGACGCACCATTATTAATTGAGGGCGAAACCGGCACCGGCAAGGAATTGCTGGCCCGCGCCTGTCACCTGGCGAGTCCGCGCGGCCAGTCGCCGTTGATGGCGCTCAATTGTGCGGGGTTGCCGGAGTCGATGGCCGAGACCGAGCTGTTCGGTTATGGCCCTGGCGCCTTCGAAGGGGCGCGTGCCGAGGGCAAACTCGGGCTGCTGGAACTGACGGCGGGCGGTACGCTGTTTCTCGATGGCGTGGGCGAAATGAGTCCGCGCCTGCAGGTGAAATTGTTGCGTTTCCTGCAGGACGGATGCTTCCGGCGTGTTGGCAGCGATGAAGAGGTTTACCTGGATGTGCGGGTGATCTGCGCGACTCAGGTGGACTTGTCCGAGTTGTGCGCGCGCGGCGAGTTTCGCCAGGATCTGTACCATCGCTTGAACGTGCTTTCGCTGCACATTCCGCCGCTGCGCGAATGCCTCGATGGCCTGACGCCGCTGGTGGAACACTTCCTCGATCAGGCCAGTCGGCAGATTGGCTGCTCGCTGCCGAAACTGGCGCCGGCAGCGATGGATCGGCTCAGTCACTACCACTGGCCGGGCAACGTGCGGCAACTGGAGAACGTGCTGTTCCAGGCGGTTTCGCTGTGCGAGGGCGGGACGGTCAAGGCCGAGCATATTCGTTTGCCGGACTATGGCGTGCGTCAGCCCCTTGGCGATTTTTCCCTCGATGGCGGACTGGACGAGATTGTCGGGCGTTTCGAGAAAGCGGTACTCGAGCGGCTGTATTCCGAACACCCGAGCAGCCGGCAACTGGGCAAGCGGCTGGGGGTTTCGCACACCACGATCGCCAATAAGTTGCGCGAGTATGAGGTGGGCAAGACCGAGTCCTAGCGCCTGCATGATCGTTCCCGGGCGTTGTGTGGGAACGATCATGCCGCTTGGCGGCATGACACCGCCGGTTTTTCGACTTCGATACATTCCCTCCCTCCCCCAAAATCCTGCAAGTCCTTTGTTTACCGGGTCGCGAGCCGCCAGAAAAAAGTTGGTCTGCAAATTGCTTATGGCTCAGCAGTACAGCGGTGGGCGGCAAACGTCCGGCATGCAGAGGAAAGAGTGTGGACAAGTACCTTTATGTGGCAATGACCGGCGCCAGCCAGAACGCACTGGCGCAAAAGGCTCATGCCAACAACCTGGCGAACATCTCCACCAACGGTTTTCAGCGCGACCTGGAGCAGGCGCGTTCGATGCCGGTGTTTGGTGACAGCTTTCCGGCGCGTGCGTTTGCCATGAGCGAACGACCTGCCACGGATTTCACCGCCGGCTCGCTGGTGCAGACCGGGCGTGACCTCGACGTGGCCGTGAGCGGCAACGGCTTCATCGCCGTGCAGAACCCCAACGGTGGCGAGAGCTACGTGCGCACCGGCAGCCTCAATATCGATGCCCTCGGCGTCCTGCGCGCCGGCAACGGCATGCCGGTCATGGGCAATGGCGGGCCGATCGCCGTGCCGCCGGAGCAGCAGGTCGAAGTCGGTGAAGACGGCACCATCAGTATTCGTGCGATGGGCGAAGGCCCGCGCGTCATGGCCGAAGTCGACCGGATCAAGCTGGTCAACCCGGACATCAAGAACATGAACAAGGGCTTGGACGGTTCCATCTACACCAAGGACGGACAGCCTGCGCCGGCCGATGCCAACGTCAAGCTGGTGTCGGGTTTCCTGGAGTCGAGCAACGTCAATGCCGTGGAAGAGATGACCTCGGTGCTGGCCCTGGCCAAGCAGTTCGAGTTGCACGTCAAGATGATGAACACCGCCAAAGACGACGACCAGGCCATGGCTCGGGTCTTGCAGATCAGCTAATTATCAGAACGTCGCGCCGTAAAACAGGCGCACGAGGAGAATCGAATGCTTCCGGCTCTATGGGTTGCCAAAACCGGTCTGTCCGCCCAGGACACCAACCTGACCACCATTTCCAACAACCTGGCGAACGTGTCGACCACGGGTTTCAAACGTGACCGCGCCGAGTTCCAGGACCTGTTGTATCAGATCAAGCGTCAGCCAGGCGCCCAGTCGACCCAGGACAGCGAACTGCCGTCGGGTCTGCAAGTGGGGACCGGTGTGCGCATCGTCGGCACCCAGAAGAACTTCACCGCCGGCAGCCTGCAAACCACCGAGCAACCGCTGGACATGGCCATCGACGGTCGCGGTTTCTTCCAGATCCTGCAACCGGACGGCACCACGTCCTACACCCGTGACGGTACTTTCCACCTCGACTCCAACGGCCAGATCGTCAACGCCAGCGGTTTCGCCCTGGAGCCGGCGATTGTCATCCCGAACAACGCCCAGACCTTCACCGTTGGCCGTGACGGCACCGTTTCCATCACCGTGCCCGGCAACGCCGCGTCGCAAGTGATCGGCAACCTGCAAACCGCCGACTTCATCAACCCGGCCGGTCTGCAAGCGGTGGGCAACAACCTGTTCCTGGAAACCGCCGCTTCCGGCGCGCCGCAAGTCGGCACTCCGGGCCTGAACGGTTTCGGCACTACCCTGCAGAACACCCTGGAAACCTCCAACGTCAGCACCGTGGAGGAGATGGTCAACATGATCACCACCCAGCGCGCGTACGAGATGAACTCCAAGGTGATCTCCACCGCCGACCAGATGCTCTCGTTCGTAACGCAGAATCTGTAATCAAGTCTACGAGGCGGCCATGAGGTCGCCTGCAACACCGTGAGGTAAGGGTCATGAATCGCTTCGTATCTGTTCTGGCATTGAGTGGGGTCGTCTCGCTCGCGGGCTGCGTCGCCCCGACGCCCAAGCCCAATGACCCTTACTATGCGCCGGTGTTGCCGCGCACACCGTTGCCGGCGGCCGCCAACAACGGCTCGATCTATCAGGCCGGTTTCGAGCAGAACCTGTACAGCGACCGCAAGGCGTTCCGGGTCGGTGACATCATCACCATCACCCTGAACGAGAGGACCCAGGCCAGCAAGAACGCCAACTCGCAGGTCGACAAGACCAGCAAGACCGGCATCGGCCTGACCTCGCTGTTCGGCGGCAGCGCCACCACCAACAGCCCGTTCGGCAGCGGTGACCTGAGCCTGGACGTCGGCTACAGCGGCGACCGTGCGACCAAGGGCGACAGCAAGGCCGCGCAGGGCAACACCCTGACCGGTTCGATCACTGTGACCGTGGCCGACGTGCTGCCCAACGGCATCATCGCCGTGCGCGGTGAGAAGTGGATGACCCTCAACACCGGCGACGAGCTGGTGCGGATTGCCGGTCTGGTGCGCGCCGATGACATCGCCACCGACAACACCGTGTCGTCGACCCGCGTCGCCGATGCACGCATCACCTATTCGGGCACCGGTTCGTTCGCCGATGCGAGTCAGCCAGGCTGGTTCGACCGTTTCTTCCTCAGCCCGCTGTTCCCTTTCTAGGTGGCTACTTTGAATTTCAAGCGCCTCATGATGGCCGCGCTGTTGTTGTCGGCGGCCGTCAATGCCCACGCCGAACGGTTGAAGGACATCGCCAGCATTTCCGGCGTGCGTTCCAACCAGTTGATCGGCTACGGCCTGGTGGTCGGGCTTAACGGCACCGGCGACCAGACCACGCAGACCCCGTTCACCCTGCAGACCTTCAACAACATGCTGTCGCAGTTCGGCATCAAGGTTCCGCCAGGGTCGGGCAACGTGCAGTTGAAAAACGTCGCGGCGGTGTCGATCAGTGCCGACCTGCCGGCGTTCGCCAAACCGGGTCAGCAGGTCGATATCACCGTTTCCTCCATCGGTAACTCCAAGAGCCTGCGCGGCGGCACCCTGTTGCTGACCCCGCTCAAGGGTATCGACGGCAACGTCTACGCTGTCGCCCAGGGCAACCTGGTGGTGGGCGGCTTTGACGCCGAGGGCCGTGACGGCTCGAAGATCACCGTCAACGTTCCGTCGGCCGGTCGCATCCCCGGCGGTGCGTCGGTCGAGCGTGCGGTGCCGAGCGGTTTCAACCAGGGCAACAGCCTGACGCTGAACCTCAACCGTTCCGACTTCACCACGGCCAAGCGCATCGTCGACAAGATCAACGACATGCTCGGCCCTGGCGTCGCGCAGGCCATCGACGGCGGCTCGATCCGGGTGACCGCGCCGCTCGATCCGAGCCAGCGCGTCGACTATCTGTCGATCCTGGAAAACCTCGAAATCGATCCGGGCCAGGCAGTGGCGAAAGTCATCATCAACTCGCGCACCGGCACCATCGTCATCGGCCAGAACGTGAAAGTCTCGCCGGCCGCCGTGACCCACGGCAGCCTGACCGTGACCATCACTGAAGACCCGATCGTCAGCCAGCCAGGCCCGTTGTCCAACGGCCAGACGGCTGTCGTGCCCCGCTCGCGCGTGAACGCCGAGCAGGAGGCCAAGCCGATGTTCAAGTTCGGCCCGGGCACCACGCTCGACGAAATCGTTCGTGCGGTGAACCAGGTCGGCGCAGCGCCGGGTGACCTGATGGCCATTCTCGAAGCACTGAAGCAGGCCGGCGCGTTGCAAGCCGACCTGATCGTGATCTGAGGACGGCGAGCATGGATATGCGCAAGAGCGGTCTGGTCAGCAGCAGCGATTCGGGTTCCTACTCCGACCTCAATCGCCTGAACCAGCTCAAGGTCGGCGACAAGAACAGCGATGCGAACATGCGCAAGGTGGCGCAGGAATTCGAATCGCTGTTCCTGGGCGAGATGCTCAAGTCGATGCGTTCGGCCACCGAAGCGTTGGGCCAGGACAACCCGATGAATACTCCGGCGGCCAAGCAGTATCAGGAAATGTACGACCAGCAACTGGCCGTTTCCCTGTCCCGCGAGGGCGGTGGTATCGGTCTGGCCGACGTGCTGATGCGCCAGATGTCGAAAAACAAACCAATGGCTCCGGGTGAGGCGGCGGCCGCGTCCGCCGCCAAGCAGGAAGAAGCCAAGGCGAAAGCCGCCGCCGTGGCGACGCCGGTTGCCGCCGGCACCGTCGCCACCGGCCCGTTGTCGCGGGTCAACGGTGAGCGTCCGTTGTGGGCGTCGCGTTCGGTGAGCGCACCGAACACGCAGCTCGCCCATCGCAATGACATGGAATTGATCAACCAGCGCCGTCTGGCGCTGCCGCCGAAACTGGCTGATCGCTTGCTCGCCGGCCTGGTGCCGTCGGCCACGACCGCCACGACCGCCACGCAACTGCCGCAGCGCGCCACGACGGTTGCAACGGCCACCACCGGCTCCGGCCCGTTGTACAACGGCGACTGGCTGGCGCGGGCCGAGGCGGACAAGGCCTCGGGCGGGCAGATGCAGATTTACGGTCGCGCCATGGCGCAGATTCCGCTGGCGCCGGCGAAGAAGGCATTCAGCAACGCCGACGAATTCGTCAACACCATGCTGCCGATGGCCCAGGAAGCAGCCGCGCGGATTGGCGTCGACCCACGTTATCTGGTGGCGCAGGCTGCGCTGGAAACCGGTTGGGGCAAATCGGTCATGCGCGCCCAGGACGGCACCAGCAGTCACAACCTGTTCGGCATCAAGGCGAGCAGCAACTGGAAGGGCGATTCGGCCCGGGCGATCACCAGCGAATTCCGTAACGGGCAGATGGTCAAGGAGACGGCCGAGTTCCGTTCCTACGCCTCGTACAAGGACAGCTTCCACGATCTGGTGACGTTGTTGCAGAGCAATAATCGCTATCAAGATGTGCTGAAGTCGGCCGATAACCCAGAACAGTTTGTACGCGAGTTGCAAAAGGCCGGTTACGCGACCGACCCGAACTACGCGACGAAGATTTCGCAGATAGCCAAGCAGATGAACAGTTTCCAGAACTACGCTGCGGCGGGCGTTTCCACCACGCCTTTATAAGGCACAAGGAATAAGGTCTTAACCATGAGTTTGCTCAATATCGGGATGTCGGGGTTGGCCGCGAGTTCGTCCTCTCTGGCAACGACAGGTAACAACATTGCCAACGTCGACACCGCCGGTTATTCACGCCAGCAAACCGTGCAGGGCACCAAGTCCTCGCAACAGTTCGGCAACGTTTTCATCGGCACCGGCACGACCCTCGCCGACGTGCGCCGGGTGTACAACTCCTACCTCGAGACGCAACTGCATACCGCCACTTCGCTCAACAGCGAAGCGGCTGCGTACGGTGCCCAGGCGACCGCGCTGGACGGCTCGCTGTCCGATACCAACACCGGGTTGACCGGCGTGCTGCAGAAGTTCTTCACCTCGATGCAGGGCGTGACGACTTCGGCCACCGACGACACCTCCCGTCAGTCGGTGCTGACCGGCGCCCAGGCGCTGACCAGCCGTTTCAATGCGCTGTCCAAGCAGCTCAACGATCAGAACACCACGATCAACGGCAGCCTGGGCGACATGGCGTCCCAGGTGAACAAGCTGGCGACCTCGATTGCCAATCTGAACCAGAAGATCGGCGAGATTTCCACCAGCGGCGGCCAGCCGAACGATCTGCTCGATACCCGTAACGAAGCCGTGCGCCAGTTGTCCGAACTGGTCGGCGCGCAGGTCGTCGAGCGTGGCACCAGTTTCGACGTGTACGTCGGCAGCGGTCAGCCGCTGGTCGTCGGCAACACCACCAACACCCTGAGCACCGTTCCGAGCAAAGACGATCCGTCGCGCATGAACATCCAGATGGATCGCGGCTCGAGCACCATCGACATCACCTCGGTGATCAGCGGCGGTGAAATCGGCGGCCTGCTGACCTATCGCAAGGAAGTGCTCGACCCTTCGCTCAACGAGCTGGGCCGCGTGGCACTGGTGGTGGCCGACCAGATCAACAGCCAGCAAGCCCAGGGCATCGACAAGAACGGTGACTTCGGCGCGGCGATTTTCAACAACATCAACAGTGCCGCCCTGGTCAGCCAGCGCAGCATCGCCCAGGCGGGCAACAGCGCCGGTTCGGGCAACCTTGATGTCACCATCAAGGACACCGGCAAGCTGACCACCAGCGATTACCAGGTCACCTTCACCAGCGCCACCAACTACTCGGTCAAGCGTTCCGACGGCACCGACATGGGCTCGTTCAGCACCACGACCACACCACCGCCGGTGATCGACGGTTTTACCCTGGCCCTCAACGGCGGCGCGCTGAGCGCCGGTGACACGTTCAAGATCACCCCGACCCGCAACGCGGCGGCCACCATCCAGACCGTGCTCACCGACCCGAAGAAAATCGCGGCGGCGGCACCGTTGACCGGCGTGGCCAGTGCCAACAACGCCGGTACTTACACCCAGCCGACCCTGGTCGACACCGTCGATATCTACAACCCGGCCTCCCAGGCGGAATTGCAGAACGCGCTCAAGTATTCGACGCCGGTCAAACTGGTGTTCGGCGCTACCACCAGCGGCAGCCAGTCCTACAACCTGGTCGACGCCAAGGGCAACAGCATCGGCACCGGCACGATCGTTCCGGGGCAGGCCAACACCCTGAATCTCAAGATCGGCATGCTCGATTCGAGCGGTAACCCGGTGATGGACACCAGCGTCACGCCGAACGTACAGAAAACCTTCACCGTACAGACCACGGTGGCGGCGACGCCGAAGAGCGGTGAAACCTTCACCATGAACCTGACCGGTGCCGCGTCTTCGGACAACCGCAACGCGCAGGCGCTGGTCGGCCTGCAGACCAAACAGACCGTGGACACTGGTACGGCGAGCAAGGGCATCAGCCTGACCGACGCCTACAACAAACTGGTGACCAACGTCGGCACCAAGGCCGCCCAGAGCAAGTCCGACAGCACCGCCACCACGGCGATCCTGGACCAGGCGCAGACGGCCCGTGATTCTCTGTCCCAGGTCAACCTGGATGAAGAAACCGGCAACCTGGTCAAGTACCAGCAGTACTACACCGCCTCTTCGCAGATCATCAAGGCTGCGCAGGAAACTTTCAGCGTGCTGATCAACAGCCTTTAAGGAGTCGTAATCCATGCGCATTTCCACCGCTCAGTATTACGCGACGCAAGCTGCTCAATATCAGCGCAACTACAGCAAGACTGTCGAGACCGCCAACGAAGCGAGCAGCCTGCAGCGCATCAACACCGCCGCCGATGATCCGATCGGTGCCGGTCGCCTGCTGCAATTGGGTCAGCAGGCTGCGATGCTCGATCAGTACAAATCCAACATCGACACCACCAAGAGTGGCCTGACGGTTCAGGAATCGACCCTGACGTCGATCAACGATGCCTTGCAGCGCGCCAAGGAAATCGGTCTGGCCGCCAACAACGGTATCGCCACCGACACGGACCGCAAGGCCTACGCCGCCGAACTGGGCGAGATCCAGAAGCAGGTGCTGGGCCTGATGAACTCCAAGGATGCCAACGGCAACTACCTGTTCTCCGGCTCCAAGACCGATACCGCGCCGTACTCGCAGAACGCCGATGGCACCTACACCTACAACGGTGACCAGACCCAGATCAACCTGGGCATCGGCGATGGCCTGTCGGTCGCGACCAACACCACCGGTTGGGACGCGTTCCAGCAGACCATCAACACCGGCCGCACCCAGACCAACATGACTGCTCCGGCGGTGGATGACGGTCGCGTGGTGCTGTCCAACGGTACGGTCGGCACCGCTGCCACCTACAACGCCAAGTTCGCCGCCGGCCAGCCGTACACCGTGGACTTCATCAGCAGCACCCAGCTGAAAATCACCGATGCCCTGGGCAACGACGTGACCACCGAAGCCAGCCAGAACGGCGCGATCGTCAACACCAACGGCGCCAACCAGACGGTCAGCTTCCGTGGCGTCGACCTGAAGCTGAACATCAACCTGAAGGCGGGCGATACCAACCCGGACGCGGTCATTGCCGGTCACAGCTTCCAGTTGTCGGTCACCCCGGACTCGTTCACCACCGCGCGCAGCCCGGGCAACCCGTCGACTGCCGTCATCACCGGCTCCAGCGTGACCAACCAGGCGGCGTACGACAGCACCTTCCCGTCGGGTGGCGGCGCGATCCTCAAGTTCACCAGCGCCACCAACTTCGACCTGTACGCCGCGCCGATCACTGCCGACAGCAAGCCGGTGTCGTCGGGCACCGTGACCGCCGGCAATGCCACGGCCGCCGGTGTGACCTTCGCCATTGGCGGTACGCCAGCGGCCGGTGACCAGTTCTCGATTCAGTCCAACAACCACCAGACCCAGAACGTGCTCGACACTCTGGGCCAGATGGTCACCGCGCTGAATGCGCCGATCGATGGTGATCCGGTCGCCAAGCAGAAATTCCAGGGGCAGATGGAGTCGGCTCTGGGCAACATCGACAGCGCCGCGAACCAGATCGGTTCCGCCGTGACCTCGATCGGTGCCCGTGGCCAGACGCTGGATGACCAGACCACCACCAACCAGAGCCTGACCCAGGCCAACACCACCACCCAGGGTTCGATCCGTGATTCGGACCCGGCCGAGGTGATGACGCGCCTGACCTTGCAGCAGACCATGCTGCAGGCCTCGCAACTGGCGTTCAGCAAAATCAGCCAGCTGGGTCTGTTCAACAAGATCTGATGGCAGGCGGGCGCGCAAGCGCCCGTGTTGCCCTGTTTCTTCAATAGTTAATGTCTTTAGCGGTTTCAAGGGCTCGCTTTTCTGAGCGGGCTCGCACCGCCTGTGAGCCCGCCGTGAATTCACTTCCCCTCGTCAGCCTGGTCATTCCCGCCTTCAATCCGCGTTTTTTCGAACGGGCGTTGCTCAGTGCCGTGAGCCAAGGCTATGGCAATCTCGAAATCATTGTCTGCGATGACAGTCGCGGCACGGAGATCGAAACCATCGTCACGGCGGTGAGTGAAAGCAGCGGCGTGGCCGTGCGTTATGTGCGCAATCCCCGGACGCTGGGGCTGGTCGGCAACCTGCATGCGTGCCTGGAGCAGGCGCAGGGTGAGTTCATCAAATTCCTGTGCGATGACGATCAGTTGTTCGGCATCTGTGTCGAGCGCCAGGCACAAATCCTCATCGATCACCAGGATGTCAACCTGGCCCTGGCCCAGCGCCTGTTCTGGGACGCCGACGATATGCCGTTGCCGTCGCGCCTGCAAAACACGCCGCTGTCGCCGACCTGCGGCTTGTTCAAGGGTGAAGACCTGCTGGCGATCTTCGAGAATTTCCCGGTCAACATTCTTGGCGGTTTCAGCAACGCCCTGTTTCGTCGGGCCGACGTGCTGGAACTGCTCCCGGCGCTGACCCAGCCCGGGCATTGCTTTGTCGCCTCCCTCGATTTCGCGCTGTATGTCTGCCTGCTGCGCCGGGGCAACGTGGTGGTGTCGAATCACGTCATGAGCGTCGAGCGGCTGTACCCGGAGCGATTGAGCGGTCAGCAGCACATGCGTGATGCGATCGAGGCCGAACGCCAATGGCTGACGCAGATGCTCAAGGCGCGCAGTGGTGAATCCGCGCCCGCATCGGGCTGGGTGCGTCACGTGCCGCTGAGCAAGGCCAGCGAGACCCCGCGCGTCTGGGAAGAGCTGCCGTTGAGCCGCACGCTTGGCACCAAACAGACCACCCAGGATTGGCACGTCGGGATCGCCAGTGTCAGTTTCGCCGAGCTGTACGCGCAGTGGCTGGCCTGCCGCAACCTGACCGAAGGCCAGCGCGAGCTGCTGCCCGATACGCTGGCCGCGTGGCCGCGTGTGCCGAAAATCGTTCCGCTGATTATCGACGAGCAGGGCAGCCGTTCGGCGCTGGACCTGACGTTGCAATCGCTGGCCGCCCAGGAATACTTGCCCGAGCTGACCATTGTGCTGTCGGCGTCCTGTACCGAAGCGCAGCTGGACGAACGCGTGGTGCGCATGCCGCTGCAGGAGAACTGGCAGCAGCAAATCAATGACCTGCTGCCGCAGCTGGACGGGGCCGACTGGTTCTACCTGCTGCGTGCCGGCGATCGGCTGGTGGTGCCGGCGTTGCTGGTGCTGGCCGAGCGCATTGCGCTGTCGCGCACCCTGACGTGCCTGTACAGCGATGAAGGTGGCTTGAGCCAGGGCGAATCGAGCGAACCGGTTTTCAAACCGGACTTCAACCTCGACCTGATGCGCAGCTACCCCTATGTCGGCAGGGCGCTGGCGTTCGAGCGTGAGCGCTTCCTGGACCTCGGCGGTTTCGATGCCGCGTTCGGCGAACTGGCGCCCCACGATCTGTTGTGGCGCATGGTCGAGCACGAAGGTACGCAAGTGGTCGGGCATGTCGCCGAGGTGTTGCTGGAGTCGGCGTTCGACCTCGCCAAGTGGTTGTCCGAGCCGCAAATGGCCGACAACAACGCACAGTTGGTCAGCGCGCACCTGGATCGCCTGGGCATTGCCCATGACATCCGTCGCGGCGCATCGACGCTGCTCAACCGGGTCGACTATCACCATGCGCGCCAGCCGCTGGTGTCGATTGTCATTGTCAGCAAGGATCAGACCGCCGCCGTGCAGCGCTGCGTCGAGAGCCTGCTGGAGAAAACCGCTTACGCCGAATACGAGTTGCTGCTGGTCGACAACGGCAGCGAAAGCGCCGAGGCGCAGACCTGGTTCGATGGCATGGCGCAACTGGGCAGCGAGCGGATTCGCGTGCTGGACTGCCCGCAGCAGGACAACATGGCGGCGGTACGCAATGCCGCCGTAGGCCAGGCCCGTGGTGAGTACGTGCTGTTGCTCAACCCGTACGCCGTGATCACCCACGGCGAGTGGCTGGCGGAAATGCTCAACCACGCCCAGCGTTCCGAAGTCGGTGTGGTGGGCGCCAAGCTGTTCAACCCGGATGGCCGGATATTGCACTCCGGGCTGATCCTCGGCCTGCAAGGCCCGGCCGGTGTGCCGTTTTACGGTGAGTCGCTGCAAGCGACGGGCTACATGTACCGGTTGCTGGTGGCTCATGATCTGAGCGCTGTGGGCAGCGATTGCCTGCTGGTGCGCAAGGCGGTTTTCGACGCGGTCGGCGGCCTCGACGAGCAGGATCTGGCGCAGTCGCTCAATGAAGTGGACCTGTGCCTGCGGATCGGTCAGGAAGGTTATCTGGTGGTCTGGACGCCATATGCTCAAGTGGCCCTCGGCGCGCAGCCGGCGGGTACGCCGAAGGAGGGCGAGCAGGCGCAGCTCGGCCAGGAACAGGAAACGTTCTACAAGCGCTGGTTGCCGATCGTGGCGCGGGACCCGGCCTACAACAAGAACCTGTCGCTGAACGGCCTGGGCGGTTCGAGCTTCAGTCTCGATCCGGGTCTGCGTACCGGCTGGAGTCCGTTTTCCCAGCCGCAACTGCCGAAGATCCTCGCGCTGCCGGTCAACGCTTCCGCCATCGGCCACTATCGCGTGACTCAGCCGTTGATCGAACTGGAAGCCGCAGGTCGCGCGCTGGGGCGCATTCACTACAACCTGCCGACGATCATTGAAGTCGAGCGTCAGTCTCCGGACGTGATCATTTTGCAGGGGCGTTATGCCGAAGCGCCGATCAACGAAATCCCGGGCCTGCAAAAGTACTCCAGCGCGCGGCGCATCTATGAACTCGATGACTACGTGATCGACGTTCCGCATCGCAACGCACACATCCGCAACATGCCGAACAAGGACGAGATGGAGAGGCTGGTCCGCCGGGCGATCGCCATGTGCGACCGCGTGGTGGTGTCCACCGCTCCGCTGGGCAATGCGCTGTCGAGCATGCACAGCGACATTCGCGTCGTCCCGAACATGTTGGCCAAACACCTGTGGAGCGACCTGCGCAGCCAGCGCCGCACCTCGAAAAAACCTCGGGTCGGCTGGGGCGGCGGCACCAGCCACCATGGCGATCTGGCGGTGATCGCCGATGTGGTGCGCGAACTGGCCAACGAGGTCGACTGGGTGTTCTTCGGCATGTGCCCGGATGACCTGCGTCCGTACATGCACGAATTTCACGGCGTGATCGGCCTGGACGTGTACCCGGCGAAACTGGCCAGCCTCAACCTCGACCTGGCCCTGGCGCCACTGGAATTCCACATCTTCAACGACTGCAAGAGCAATCTGCGTCTGCTGGAGTACGGCGCCTGTGGCTACCCGGTGATCTGCACCGACACCGAGGCCTATCGCGGTTACCTGCCATGCACCCGGATCAAGACCAACACCACGGACGAGTGGCTGCAGGCGATCCGCATGCACCTGGCCGATCCGGATGCCAGCTACCGTATGGGCGATGAGCTGCGCGAAGTCGTTCTGCGCGACTATGTGCTGCGTGGCGATAACCTGCGCTATTGGGAAAACGGCTGGCTGGCGGACTGATCGAACCGCACCGGCTACAGCAAAAAAAACAGGCGACTTGGCGGTCGCCTGTTTTTTTTTGCGTTTGAAATTCGTATTTGCATCAATCTCGATACAATTTTTTTCGACCCCTCAAGGATTGGGTATTTCCTGTCGATATCAACACATTCTCTGTTTTCGAAAATTGCGCCGCGCTGAGGTGTGATCACCCCGCAGGCCTGTACCGGTTCACAAACAAGGCAAGGAAGAAACAATGGCAGTCATAAACGGGACAAACGGCGCGGATACGCTGACGGGAACCAGTGGGGATGACGAGATCAATGGCCTGGCTGGCAATGATCTGATTCTGGGTGGTGCGGGCGCGGACAAGATCGATGGCGGCACGGGGATCGACACCGTCGACTATTCGGCTTCGACCGGGGCGATCAATGTCGACATTCGCTACGGCAGCCCGGGCCGTGCCGGCATCGGTGGCGACTCGGAAGGCGACACCCTGTTCAATATCGAGAAGGTGATCGGCACCGCCTTCAACGACACCTTCAGCATCGACACCCTTACTGCGACCTTCGAGGGTGGCGCGGGTGATGACGTGTACATCATCAATGGCGTGGGCGGCACTGTCGTCGAACAGGCCGGCGGTGGTAACGACGAAGTACGTACCAACTACTACTTCCAGTCCCTGAACGCCAACGTCGAGCGCCTGACCTACACCGGCACTGGCGCGTTCACTGGTTACGGTAACGCCAGCGACAACATCATCACCGGTGGCATCGGCAACGACACGCTGTTTGGTGGTGACGGTGCGGACCAGTTCATCGGCGGTGCGGGCATCGACACCGTCGGTTATACCGACAGCACCGTCGGGGTCACTGTGAACTTCAAGACCGGGATTCACTCCGGCATTGCCAAGGGCGACACCTTCACCGACATCGAAGGCGTCCTGGGTTCGAAATACAACGACACCTTCGTCGCCGACGGCCGTGCCATGGCGTTCAATGGTGATATCGGGATCGACACGGTCGATTACTCCACCTCTGCCGAAGCGATCAATGTCGACATCCGTTATGGCGCTCCGGGCCGTGCCGGCATCGGTGGCGACTCGGAAGGCGACACCCTGTTCAATATCGAGAAAGTCATCGGCACCGCCTTCAACGACACCTTCAGCCTGGACACCCTCACCGCGACGTTCGAAGGGGGGGCGGGCGATGACATTTACATCATCAACGGCGTGGGCGGGACTGTCATCGAACAGGCCGGCGGCGGCAACGACGAAGTGCGCACCAGCTACTACACCCAGTCGTTGAACGCCAACGTCGAGCGCCTGACCTACACCGGCACCGGCGCGTTTACCGGTTACGGTAACGCCAGCGACAACATCATCACCGGCGGCATCGGCAACGACACGCTGTTCGGTGGCGCGGGTGCGGACCAGTTCATCGGCGGTGCGGGCATCGACACCGTTGGCTACACCGACAGCACCGTTGGCGTCACCGTCAACTTCAAGACCGGGGTCAACTCGGGCATCGCGGCGGGCGACACTTTCACCGACATCGAAGGTGTCCTGGGTTCGAAATACAACGACACCTTCGTCGCCGACGGCCGTGCCATGGCGTTCAATGGTGATATCGGCATCGACACGGTCGATTACTCCACCTCTGCCGAAGCGATCAATGTCGATATCCGCTATGGCGCTCCGGGCCGTGCCGGCATCGGTGGCGACTCGGAAGGCGACACCCTGTTCAATATCGAGAAGGTGATCGGCAGCGCGTTCAACGACACCTTCAGCATCGACACCCTCACCGCGACCTTCGAAGGTGGCGCGGGTGATGACGTTTACATCATCAACGGTGTGGGCGGTACTGTCATCGAACAGGCCGGCGGCGGCAACGACGAAGTGCGCACCAGCTACTACACCCAGTCGTTGAACGCCAACGTCGAGCGCCTGACCTACACCGGCACCGGCGCGTTTACCGGTTACGGTAACGCCAGCGACAACATCATCACCGGCGGCATCGGCAACGACACGCTGTTCGGTGGCGCGGGTGCGGACCAGTTCATCGGCGGTGCGGGCATCGACACCGTTGGCTACACCGACAGCACCGTTGGCGTCACCGTCAACTTCAAGACCGGGGTCAACTCGGGCATCGCGGCCGGCGATACCTTCACCGACATCGAAGGTGTCCTGGGTTCGAAATACAACGACACCTTCGTCGCCGACGGCCGCGTCATGGCCTTCAATGGTGATACCGGTATCGACACGGTGGACTATTCGGGTTCCACCTCAGCGATCAACGTCGATATCCGTTATGGCGCCCCGGGCCGTGCCGGTATCGGTGGCGACTCGGAAGGCGACACCCTGTTCAATATCGAGAAGGTGATCGGCAGCGCGTTCAACGACACCTTCAGCCTGGATACCCTCACCGCGACATTCGAAGGCGGCGCGGGTGATGATGTGTACATCATCAACGGCGTGGGCGGTACTGTCATCGAACAGGCAGGTGGCGGCAACGACGAGGTACGTACCAGCTACGGCACGCAATCGCTGAACGCCAACGTCGAGCGCCTGACCTACACCGGCACTGGCGCGTTTACCGGTTACGGCAACGCCAGCGACAACGTCATCACTGGCGGCATCGGCAACGACACCCTGTTTGGTGGTGACGGTGCGGACCAGTTCATCGGCGGTGCAGGCGTCGACACCGTTGGCTACACCGACAGCACTGTCGGCGTCACCGTGAACTTCAAGACCGGGATCAACTCGGGCATCGCTACGGGCGACACCTTCACCGACATCGAAGGCATCCTGGGCTCGAAATACAACGACACCTTCGTCGCTGACGGTCGCGTATTTGCCTTTGACGGTGGTACGGGAATCGACACCGTGGATTATTCGGGCTCCGCCGAAGCAATCAACGTCGACATTCGTTATGGCACCCCGGGCCGTGCCGGCATTGGCGGCGATGCTCAGGGCGATACCCTGATCAACATCGAGAAAGTCATCGGCACCGCGTTCAATGACACCTTCAACCTCGATACCCTGACGGTCACCTTCGAGGGCGGTGCAGGTAACGATGTGTACATCATCAACGGCATCGGCGGCACGGTGATCGAACAGGCTGGCGGTGGTGACGACGAGGTGCGCACCAACTACGGCACGCAGTCCCTGAACGCCAACGTCGAGCGCCTGACCTACACCGGCACCGGCGCCTTTACCGGTTACGGCAATGCCAGCGACAACATCATCACTGGCGGCATTGGCAACGACACGCTGTTCGGTGGTGACGGCGCGGATCAGTTCATCGGCGGTGCAGGCATCGACGTCGCCGGCTACACCGACAGCACCGTCGGCGTGACGCTCAACTTCAAGACCGGGGTCAACTCCGGCATTGCAGCGGGCGACACCTACACTGGCATCGAAGGCATCCTGGGCTCGAAATACAACGACACCTTCGTCGCTGACAGCCGCGTATTTGCCTTTGACGGCGGTACGGGAATCGACACCGTGGATTATTCGGGTTCCACCGAAGCAATCAACGTCGACATTCGTTATGGCACCCCGGGCCGTGCCGGCATTGGCGGCGATGCTCAGGGCGATACCCTGATCAACATCGAGAAAGTCATCGGCACCGCGTTCAATGACACCTTCAACCTCGATACCCTGACGGTCACCTTCGAGGGCGGTGCAGGTAACGATGTGTACATCATCAACGGCATCGGCGGCACGGTGATCGAACAGGCTGGCGGTGGTGACGACGAGGTGCGCACCAACTACGGCACGCAGTCCCTGAACGCCAACGTCGAGCGCCTGACCTACACCGGCACGGGCGCCTTTACCGGTTACGGTAACGCTGGCGACAACATCATGACCGGCGGCATCGGCAACGACACGTTCTTTGGTGGCGATGGCGCGGACCAGTTCATCGGTGGTGCCGGCATGGACACCGTTGGCTACACCGACAGCACCGTGGGCGTCAGCATCAACCTGAAGACCGGGGTCAATACCGGGATCGCGCTGGGTGACACCTACAACAGCATCGAAGCGATTCGTGGTTCGAACTACAACGACATCTTCGTCGGCGGTACGGCCGCCATGGCGCTGGACGGCGGTACGGGTCTGGACATGGTCAGCTATGAGAACTCGGACAGTGCGGTCACCATCGACCTGAAGACCAAGGCCAATGGCGGTGATGCCGCTGGCGATACTTACACCGGGATCGAAATCTTCCAGGGCAGCCAGTTTGCCGACACGTTGTCGGGCTCGGCCGGCTACGACAACTTCATTGGCGGTGCCGGTGCTGACGTCATTGATGGTCGCGAGGGTATCGACACGGTCTGGTACGTCAACAACGGCACCGCCGTGGACATCAACCTGGCGACCGGCGTCAATCAGGGCGGCGACGCCCAGGGCGATGTGCTGATCAGCGTCGAGAGCATCATCGGCACCAACTTCAACGACACCTTGACCGGTAATGCGCTGACCAACGGGCTTGAAGGTGGTCTGGGCAATGATGTCATTTATGGCGGCGACGGCGACGACTACCTCTACGGCAGCTTCTTCACCGCGCTCGGGCCGTTCGCGGTCGACGCGCTCGCTGCCGGCCCGCAAGCGGACATGCTGTACGGCGGCAATGGCAACGACACGATCGTCAGTGCGCCGGATGACCGCGGAACCTTCGCCTTCGGCGAAGCGGGCAACGACAGCATCACCGTGGTCAGCGGCACCGCCGATGGTGGCGATGGCGCAGACGCCTTGACCGGCACCGGCGCCAACTTCGTGCTGCTGGGTGGCGCGGGCAATGACACGCTGAAACTGGGCCTGGCGGGTGTGTACCCATGGCAGATGAAGTCCGGAGGTTTTGCCAACGGCGGCGAAGGGGATGACACCTACACCGTCAACACCAGCCTGTTGGTAACCATTCAGGACACTGGCGCCAGCCGTGGCGACAAGTTGATCCTGGCCAATATCAGTTCCAGGGAGTTGCTGCTCGATCGCGTGGGTGATGATCTGTACCTGCACCGGTCGACATTCGCCGCAGGCCAGACACCGGAGGAGGGCGTACGCCTCAAGGACTGGTTCGCCGGCTCCGACACCATCGAACAGATCCAGACGGCTGATAACCAGATTATCAATCTGCCAGCCAACAGTGATGCGTTCGCCATGTTTGGCTGATAACTGAACCGTTGATGTCGCTGCACGAAAGGGATGGATCCGGTGACGGGTTCATCCCTTTTTTCATGCCTGCGCGTCCCGTCGACGCAGCGCTTGCGGAGCTGGCGCGTTTCCTGCAAGTCCCCCTCAAATCGCCATAAAACGAGCGCTCGCGGTCATCGCCCCTGCGCCCGGAACGGCAGACAGGTTTAGCCAGGTGGCCGCCATGCGCAGAAAGCAGCGCGCAGCCCGGTGACGAACGAGAGGGGAGACGATGAAGGCAGTTATTTTGGCGGGTGGCCTGGGCACGCGCATCAGTGAAGAGTCGCACCTCAAGCCGAAACCGATGATCGAGATCGGCGGCAAGCCAATTCTCTGGCACATCATGAAACAGTATTCCGCGCACGGAATTCACGATTTCGTGATTTGCCTTGGCTACAAGGGCTACGCGATCAAAGACTTCTTCGCCAACTACTTCCTGCACACCTCCGACGTGACGTTCGACATGCGTGAAAACCGCATGGACGTTCACCAGAACTACAGCGATCCATGGCGAGTGACCCTGGTCGACACCGGCGAGGAAACCATGACCGGTGGTCGTCTGCGTCGTGTGTCGCGCTATCTGGAAAACGAAAAGGCGTTCTGCTTCACCTACGGCGACGGCGTTTCGGACCTCAATATCAGCGCACTGGTGGACTTCCACCTGACTCACGGCAAACTGGCGACCGTCACCGCCGTCCAACCGCCGGGACGCTATGGCGCTCTGGATCGCGATGGCGACCGGGTATTGGGTTTCACCGAAAAGCCGCGCGGCGACGGTGGCTGGATCAATGGTGGTTTCTTCGTGCTGTCGCCCAAAGTCCTGCCGCTGATCGACGGCGACGAAACGTCGTGGGAGTCCGGCCCCCTGGACGGCCTTGCCGAGCGCGGCGAGCTGATGGCGTTCCAGCACGAAGGCTTCTGGCAGCCGATGGACACCCTGCGTGACAAGAACCATCTCGAAGCCTTGTGGCAGAGCGGGGAGGCCCCATGGAAGCAATGGGACTGAGTCCGGAATTCTGGCGCGGCAAACGGGTTCTGGTGACCGGCCACACCGGTTTCAAGGGCAGTTGGCTGACCCTGTGGCTGCAAAGCCTGGGTGCGCAGGTCAGCGGGTTTTCCCTCGACCCGTCGACCGAGCCGAGCCTGTTCGAACTGGCGCGGGTCGGCGAAGGCATCAACGATCAGCGCGGTGACCTGCGCGATCTCGGCGCCTTGCTGGAAATCATCGCCGACACCGAGCCGGAGATCGTCCTGCACCTGGCGGCCCAGCCACTGGTGCGCGAGGGCTATCGCGATCCGCTCGGCACTTACTCCAGCAACGTCATGGGCACCCTCAACCTGCTGGAAGCGATTCGTCAGGTGGGTTGCGTGCGGGCCTGCGTGCTGGTGACCACCGACAAGGTCTACGCCAACAAGGAATGGCTGTGGCCGTACCGCGAGGACGAAGCCCTTGGCGGTCATGATCCTTACAGCAGCAGCAAGGCGTGCTGCGAATTGCTGGCACAGTCTTACGCGGCATCGTTCTTCCCGGCCGACAAGTACGCCGAGCACGGTCTGGCACTGGCCACCGCGCGTGCCGGCAACGTGTTGGGCGGCGGTGATTTCGCCCCTGAGCGACTGATTCCCGACGTACTCCGGGCGTGGACGGCGGATGAGCCGGTGACCCTGCGTTACCCGCAAGCCGTGCGCCCGTGGCAGCACGCGCTGGAGCCGCTGGCCGGTTACCTGCAACTGGCCGCCGGGCTCTACGAACAAGGCCCGGAATACGCCGGGGCGTGGAACTTCGGCCCGGGCGAGGCGGACATGTGCAGCGTCGGCGAAGTGGTCGAACTGCTCGCCAACCGCTGGCCCCAGGCCCGTGGCCTGCGCATCGAACCGAGCGACCTGCACGAAGCCGGCCTGCTGCGCCTGGACAGCAGCCGCGCCCGTCAGGTGCTCGGCTGGCAGCCACGCTGGTCGTTGCAGCAATGCCTGACCCAGACCCTCGACTGGCACCTGGCCTGGCAGAACGGCGATGACATGCGCACCGTGACCCTCGGTCAATTGAACCTGTACCGGGGCGCGCTGTGAGCGAATTTTCCTTGCAGGCCTTGCCGCTGGCCGGGCTGTTCAACGTGCGGCACAAGCGCTTCGAAGACCAGCGCGGGCACTTCGCCCGACTGTTCTGCGAAGGCAGCCTGAAGGCGTTCGGCAGCGAATTTCATATCCGCCAGATCAACCACTCCTGCACCCGTGAGAAGGGCAGCGTGCGCGGTCTGCATTACCAGAACGCCAACGCGCCGGAAGCCAAGTTGATCACCTGCCTGCGCGGCGAAGTGTGGGACGTGGCGGTGGATCTGCGCCCGGACTCGGCCACCTTTCTGCACTGGCACGCCGAGCATCTGAAGGCCGGCGATGGCCGCAGCCTGCTGATCCCGGCCGGTTTCGCCCACGGCTTCCAGACCCTCACCGACGACGCCGAACTGCTCTACCTGCACAGCGCCGATTACACGCCGGAGCACGAGGGTGGTCTGTCGGTGAACGATCCACGGCTGGCGATTGCCTGGCCGTTGCCTGTCAATAATCTGTCGGTGCGGGACTCCAGCCATCCCGTGCTCGATCAACATTTTGCTGGAGTGCGTCTATGAACTGCCGTGGGTGCGCCGCACCGCTGAGCCTGCCGTTGATCGATCTCGGCACTTCGCCGCCGTCCAACGCCTATGTGCACGCCGATCGCCTCGAGCAGGCCGAGCAGTGGGTGCCGCTGAAGGTCGCCGTGTGCCAGCAATGCTGGCTGGTGCAGACCGAGGATTACACCAGCGCCGAAAGCCTGTTCGACGCCGAGTACGCCTACTTCAGTTCGTTCTCCAGCACCTGGCTGGCCCACGCCGAGCGCTATGTGGCCGAGATGGCCGAACGCTTTGGCCTGACTGCCGACAGCCGTGTGGTGGAAGTCGCCGCCAACGACGGTTATCTGTTGCAGTACGTGGCCGCGCGCGGGATCCAGTGCCTGGGCGTCGAGCCGACCCGCAGCACCGCACAGGCCGCACGGGAAAAAGGCCTGGAGATTCGTGAGCTGTTCTTCGGTCGCGACACCGCCGCGCAACTGCGAAGCGAAGGCTGGGGCGCCGATCTGATGGCGGCCAACAACGTGCTGGCCCATGTGCCGGACATCAACGATTTCCTCGGTGGTTTCGCGACGCTGCTCAAGCCGACCGGCGTGGCCACGTTCGAATTCCCGCAACTGCTGACGCTGATGGCCGGCGCGCAGTTCGACACGCTCTATCACGAACACTATTCCTACCTGTCCCTGACCGCCGTGCAGGCCCTGTGCGAGCGCAATGGCCTGGAAGTGTTCGACGTCAGTCAGTTGACCACCCATGGCGGCTCGCTGCGGGTGTTCGTCCAGCGCCAGGACGGTGAGCGCCGTGCCGTTCAGCCGGCAGTGCAGCAGCAGTTGCAGGCCGAACTCGATGCGGGCGTGAAAACCCCCGGCTACTACGCGACCCTCGCGCCGGCCGCTGAAAACATCAAACACCAGTTGCTGCGTTTCCTGCTGCAGGCCAAGGCCGAGGGCAAGCGCGTGGTGGGTTATGGCGCGGCGGCCAAGGGCAACACCTTGCTCAACTACGCCGGTGTCCGCGCGGATCTGCTGGCCTGGGTGGCCGACGCCAATCCGCACAAGCAGGGCAAATACCTGCCGGGCAGTCGCATTCCGATCGTCGCGCCCGAGCGTATCGAACTGGAAAAGCCCGACTACATCCTGGTTCTGCCATGGAACCTGTTGAGTGAAGTGACCCGGCAACTGTCTTCGGCCAAAACATGGGGCGCGCGTTTCGTTGTCGCCGTTCCGGAGTTGAGCATCCAATGAGCAGAATTCATTACACCAAGCCGAGCGTCGGCGAACTCGAGGCCCGCTATGCCCTGGATGCCGTGCAGAACGGCTGGGGCGCCCGTTGCTACGAATACCTGACCCGCTTCGAACACGGCTTCGCCGAGCATCTGGGCGCGACCTACGCGATCGCTACCTCCAGCTGCACCGGCGCCTTGCACATGGGCATGGCGGCGCTGGGCATCGGCGCCGGTGACGAGGTGATCCTGGGCAACACCAACTGGATCGCCTCGGCGGCGCCGATCACCTACCTGGGTGCCACGCCGGTATTCGTCGATGTGCTGGCCGATAGCTGGTGCCTGGACCCACAGCGGGTCCGGGAGGCGATTACCCCGCGCACCAAGGCGATTCTGGCGGTGCATCTGTACGGCAACCTGTGCGACATGGATGCGTTGCTGGCCCTGGGTCGCGAGTTCGGCATTCCGGTGATCGAGGATGCGGCGGAAGCCATAGGCTCACAGTGGCGCGGCAAGGCAGCAGGCTCGCTCGGCGCTTTCGGGGCTTTTTCGTTCCATGGCACCAAGACCATGACCACCGGCGAAGGCGGGATGTTCGTCACCTCCGACAAGGCGTTGTACGAGCGGGTCCTGACCCTGTCCAACCACGGTCGGGTGGCGGGCTGCACCAAGCAGTTCTGGCCGGAGTTCGTCGGCTTCAAATACAAGATGAGCAACTTGCAGGCGGCGGTCGGCTGCGCGCAGGTCGAGCGGATCGACGAGTTGATCGAGCGCAAGCGGGCGATTTTCGCTTACTACGCCCAGGCGTTGACCGGGCTGCCGGGTGTCTCGATGAACCCGCAGCCTGCCCATGCGCAAAATGGCTACTGGATGCCGACGGTGGTGTTCGATGAAAGCACCGGCGTGACTCGCGAAGAGCTGATCGAGGCGTTCCAGGCGGCCAACATCGATGCCCGGGTGTTCTTCTGGCCGCTGTCTTCGCTGCCGATGTTTGACGTACCTGTGACTACGCCCGTGGCCTTTGCGTTGCCGGGGCGTGCCATCAACCTGCCTAGCTATCACGACATGACCGAAGCGGATCAGAACCGGGTCATCGAGGTCGTGCGCGTTGTTCTCAAGCACAAGGGGATACTGTGAAGATCTATCTATTGGGTGCCGCCAATCCTGAAACGATGCGCATGATCCTGGCGATTCAGCGCGCGCTGCCAAACCAGGAATTCGCCTTTCTCGACAACGATCCGGCCAAGCAGGGCACGCTGTTCCACGGCTTGCCGGTGGTTGGTGGTCTGGATCGGGTGGCAGAGCTCAAGGGCGACGATGTGCGGTTCGTCAATCTGATCACCGGCAGCACGACCACGCGATACCAGACCACCTGCCGCATCGTCGAGGCCGGAGGGCAACTGGGCAACTTCATTCACCCGAGCATCGACCTGACGATGACGAGCATGGGCACCGGCAACTATTTGCAGGAAGGGGTGATTCTCCAGGCAGAAGTTTCCATCGGTGATAACAGCAGTATTCACATGGGCGCCTTGATCGCCCATGAAAGCCATGTCGGCAACTCGGTGTTCATTGCCCATGGCGTGAGCGTTTCCGGTTGCTGCGAGATCGGCGACGGGACCTTCATCGGGACCAACGCAAGCATTCTGCCGCGCATTCGAATCGGTCGCTGGGCGACGATCGGTGCCGGTGCCGTGGTGACCAAGGACGTTCCGGACTACGCGGTCGTGGTCGGCAATCCCGGCAAAATCATCAAGTCCAATCCTGATTCCTTTCAAGACGGCCGGGTTTTCAAGTAACCGCCGCCAATCAAATTCTGGAGTGTGCAATGAATCCGCATGAACAGTTTCGCGAAGAAGTAAAAGAGAACATCCAGGGGCTGCAGCAGGACAAGGCGCTGCAAGCGGCCTCGCAGGACTGGATCGATACGACCGCCAAGCACAAGTACACCTACAACTTCAGCTGGATGGGCCGCCCGATCATTCAGTTCCCCCAGGACATGATCGCCATGCAGGAGATCATCTGGTCGGTGAAGCCGGACATCATCGTTGAAACCGGGATCGCCCACGGCGGCTCGCTGGTGTTCTACGCCTCGATGCTGGAACTGATCGGCCATGGCGAAGTGTTGGGCATCGATATCGACATCCGCCAGCACAACCGTGAAGCCATTGAAACTCACCCGATGAGCAAGCGGATTCAGATGATCCAGGGGTCGAGCATCGACCCGGCGATCGTCGATGAAGTGCGTCAGCGCGTCGCCGGCAAGAAAGTGCTGGTGGTGCTGGACTCCAACCACACTCACGAACATGTGCTGGCGGAGTTGCAGGCCTACGCCCCGCTGACCTCGGTGGACAGCTATTGCGTGGTGATGGATACCGTCGTGGAGGACATGCCGCAGGACGCGTTCCCTGATCGTCCGTGGGGCAAGGGCGACAATCCGAAAACCGCGGTCTGGGCCTATCTGGAAGAAAACCGCGATTTCGAGATCGACCATGCCGTTCACGGCAAGTTGCTGATCACTGTCGCGCCGGATGGCTATCTGCGCCGCGTACGTTAATCGACACGACATCGTTGAGTTCTTTCGGCTACTCGCCGGTTGGGGAAATTTTATGCAAGGCAAGAACCGCTCTGAAACGCAATTGGCACTCCACGAACAGTTGACCGTGGTGCTGATCTCACACGAACGACCGGCGTTCCTGCGGCGGGCGGTGACTTTTTACAGCAGCTTGCCTTACAGGATTCTCGTCCTGGACTCCTCTGCCGAGGCTCAGCCAGGCATGGCCGGCCGCTACCCGAACGTCGACTACCAGCACCTGCCGCAATACGGTTACTGGGGCATTCGGGCCAAGCTGGCCTACGGTGTGGATCAGGTCGCCACGCCTCTGATGGTGTTTGCCGCCGACGACGATTTCCATGTGCCCGAGGCCTTGCACGAGTCCGTAGCGTTCATGCAGGCCAACCCTGATTACAGCCTTTGCCACGGCTACAGCATGATGTATCTGTCGCTGGCCAACAGTGTCAGTTACTACCGGCGCGACAAGAAAGTCTGCGAAGACTACGCCTCGGACGTGGCGCAGGAGCGTATACACGATTACCTGTATCAGTACCTGCCACCGTTCTATGCCGTACAGCGCACAGCCGTCCTGCGTGAGTGGTATGAAGTCCTGCCACACGACACGTCCTTCCAGTGGCAGGAAGTCGGGCACACCTACTATCTGCTGGCGCGCGGCAAGGCGCGGATTCTGCCGATCCCGTATGTGGTGCGTGAGCTCAACTACCAGCATTCCGACCACAACACCGAGATCTACCACTCGCTGGCCTACACCGATGCCAAGCATGTCGCCGAGCGCGACGCCTTTGCCGGTTTCCTGGCCGGGTTGCCGACCCAGGTCCAGCATCAGGATCCGCAGCAGGGCAAGCAGAGCGTGCTGGACAGCTTCGAGGCCCTGGCCGACGGCCTGCGGGTCGGTCGCGCGCTGACCGCCGAGCTGGTGTTCGAATCGGCCTGGACCGATATCGAGGCCGGTCCGCAGCGCCGTTTCGGCCCGAAACAGTACGTCGAAATGCCGTTCTACAATCAGCCATTCTTCGATCAGCTGACCCAATTCGAATTCCTGCTGCATTCGATGCCGGCGGGACGTTTACAATTGCAGGGCCTGGAAGGCATCTGGGCGCGTCAGCAGAACCTGATGCTGGCCCGCAACAACGACACGCCGGAAAGCGTGGTTGACCGCTTGTGGCAGGCCCACGACAGCAACGTCTTCAACCGCGCAGTCATCAGCCGTCTGATCGACCAGTTGCAGTCGATGGGCGAGGACGAAGACGCGCAAAAACTGCGTGACTGGATCGCGCGCCTGCAAGCGGTGGAAGGCAACGATCAGGCCTTCGGCAAGATGCTCACCGGCCGCCTGCTCAAGTGGCTCGCGGCGCGCCAGCCGGATGCCGCTCAGGCCGAGGCGATTGCCAGCCATCTGGCGGCCAATGACGGCGGCCCGCAGTTCGGTATTTTCCTGCTCGATCTGGATAACGACATCGGCAAGCTGCAGACCACCCTGGACAGCTTGCTTGAAGGTCACAGCAAGGCGTTCAAAGTGGTGGTGTTCACCACCGGTGAGCCGCCAGCGGCGACCACTGCGCAGAACACGCTGCACTTCGTACGCGTCACGGCGGGCAACTTCGTCGACAAACTGAACCTGAGCGTCCGTCAGTCGCCGTGCGACTGGCTGCTGCTGGCCGAGGCGGGCGACGAGTTCACCGCTGGCGGCCTGCTGCGCGCCGGTCTGGAGCTGGCGTGCGCCTCTGAATGCCGCGCGGTCGCCACCGACGAAATCCAGCGGACCGCCGACGGCGCCCTGGTGGATGTATTCCGTCCCGGCTTCAACCTTGACCTGCTGCAAAGCCTGCCGGCCCTCATGGCGCGGCATTGGCTGATCCGGCGTGACGTGCTGATCGAGGTCGGTGGTTACCAGGCCGATTTCAGCAAGGCGCTGGAATTCGATCTGCTGCTGCGCATCATCGAGCAGGGCGGGCTGGGCGGTCTGGCTCACCTCGACGAACCGCTGCTGATTGCCCAGGCCTCGGTGCTGGAAGAGAACGCCGACGAGCGTCAGGCGCTGCTGCGTCATCTCGGCAATCGTGGCTACAAGGCGAAGATTACCTCGGCCAAGCCGGGCACCTATCAGGTCGACTATCGCCACGCCGAACAGCCGCTGGTGTCGGTCATCCTGCCGGCCAGCGATGACCTGCCGGCCCTGCAACGTTGCCTGGAAGGCCT
The DNA here is from genome assembly GCF_025447575.1 of Pseudomonas sp. B2M1-30. Taxonomy (NCBI): domain Bacteria; kingdom Pseudomonadati; phylum Pseudomonadota; class Gammaproteobacteria; order Pseudomonadales; family Pseudomonadaceae; genus Pseudomonas; species Pseudomonas sp. B2M1-30. Next base: position 64,115 of record NZ_JAOEJT010000011.1, read on the forward strand.
GCTGCTCAGAACCCGCTACACCCGCTATGAAGTGTTGATCGCGGCCAGCTCGAATCAGTCGGCCGCTGTCAATGACTGGCTGGGCACACTGAGCCAGGCCAGGGTGCGGGTGCTGCACGCCGACCAGCCGCTCGACAGCGTGGCGCTGTGCAACGCCGCCAGCCAGCAGGCGCAGGGTGAATACCTGGTGCTGATGGCGGCGGACAGCGAAGTGGTCAATCCGAACTGGATCGAGTCGCTGCTCAACCATGCCCAGCGTCCGGAAGTCGGCGTGGTCGGCGTGAAACTGGTCGACCGCGATGGCAAGATCGCCCAGGCCGGCCTGATTCTCGGCCTCAATGGCGGTGTCGGCTCGGCCTTCGTCGGTGACAAGCATGATGCCGACGGCTATATGCAGCGTCTGGCCGTGGAGCAGAACTATTCGGCGGTGTCGGGCGTGTGCCTGATGATCGGCAAGGAGCTGTTTGACGCGCTGGGAGGCCTGGACGAGCAGTTCGCCGAAGGCTTCAGCGACGTCGACCTGTGCCTGAAGGCCGGTCAGGCCGGTTTCCTCAACGTGTGGACGCCGCTGGTTCAGGTCATCCATTCGGGTGACGTGGCGCAGTCCCCGCAAGCGCTGCAAGCGCTGCGTGAAAAATGGTCCTCGGCTTTCGCCCAGGACGCCGCCTACAACGCCAACCTGAGCCTGAGCGGCAAAGGTTTTGTTCTCAACGAAAGTGCTTCGCTGGACTGGGCGCAGTTGCTCGCCTAAGCCTTCGCACAGGGAACAGGATTCAAGACATGTTCAACGGTAAATCGATCTTCATCTCCGGTGGCACCGGCTCGTTCGGTCGCAACTTCATCCGCCGCCTGCTTGAGCAATACCAGCCCAAGCGGGTGGTGGTGTTCTCCCGCGATGAACTCAAGCAGTACGAAATGCAGCAGACGTTCAACGCGCCGTGCATGCGGTACTTCCTCGGTGACGTGCGCGACGCCGATCGTCTGCGCCAGGCCATGCGCGGCATCGACTACGTGGTGCATGCCGCCGCGTTGAAGCAGGTGCCGGCGGCGGAATACAACCCGACCGAATGCATCCGCACCAACGTCAACGGCGCGGAAAACATCATCGCCGCTGCCATCGACAACGGCGTGAAGCAAGTCGTGGCGCTGTCCACCGACAAGGCCGCGAGCCCGATCAACCTGTACGGCGCGACCAAGTTGCTGTCGGACAAATTGTTCGTCGCCGCCAACAACATCGCTGGTGAGCAACAGACGCGATTCGCCGTGGTGCGCTACGGCAACGTTGCCGGTTCGCGCGGTTCGGTGGTGCCGTTCTTCAGCAAGCTGATCGCCGATGGCGCCACTGAGCTGCCGATCACCGACGAGCGCATGACCCGGTTCTGGATCACCCTCGACCACGGCGTGCAGTTCGTTCTCGACAGCTTCGCGCGGATGCACGGCGGCGAAGTGTTCGTGCCGAAGATCCCGTCGATCCGCATCGTCGATCTGGCGCGGGGCATGGCCGAGCATCTGCCGCACAAAAACGTCGGCATCCGTCCGGGAGAAAAGCTGCACGAGCTGATGGTGCCGCTGGATGACGCGCGGATGACCCTGGAATTCGCCGATCACTACACCATCCAGCCGTCGATCCGTTTCACCAGCGTCGACGTGGATTTTGCCGTGGACCGTCTCGGCGAGCACGGCCGGCCGGTAGGCGAGGACTTCGAATACCGCTCCGACACCAACCCGCATTTCCTCTCGGTGGGCCAGATCGCCGACCTGCACGCGAAGCTGTCGGCATGATTCCCTACGGCCGGCAGAGCGTCGATCAGGCCGATATCGACGCGGTGGTCGAGGTGTTGCAATCGGACTGGCTGACCCAGGGGCCGACCATCGAACGCTTCGAGCAAGCGGTGGCCGAACGGTGCCAGGCGGATTTCGCCGTGGCGGTGTGCAACGCCACGGCGGCGCTGCACATTGCCTGCGTGGCGGCGGGGCTGGGGCCGGGCGACTATTTGTGGACGACGCCGAACACCTTTCTCGCCTCGGCCAACTGCGGGCGTTATTGCGGCGCCGATGTCGACTTCGTGGACATCGATCCGCTGACCTGGAACCTCGATGCCGAGGTGCTGGCCGGCAAACTCGACCGCGCCGAGCAAACCGGGACACTGCCCAAAGTGTTGGTGGCGGTGGCGTTCTCCGGGCAGAGCTGCGACATGCGGCGCATTGCCGAACTGGCCGAGCGCTACAACTTCACGGTGATCGAAGACGCGTCCCACGCAGTCGGTGCGTCCTATGCGGGGCGCCCGGTCGGGTGCGGTGAATTCGCCGCGATGACCGTGTTCAGTTTCCACCCGGTGAAGATCATCACCAGTGCCGAAGGCGGCATGGTGCTGACCAATCGCCCGGAACTGGCCGAGCGCCTGCAACGCCTGCGCAGCCACGGCATGACCCGTGATCCGCAACAGATGACCGAACCCAGCCACGGCCCGTGGTACTACCAGCAGATCGAGCTGGGCTTCAATTACCGGATCACCGATCTGCAAGCCGCGCTGGGTTTGTCGCAGCTCGACAAACTGGATGCTTTCATCGCCCGGCGTCGTGAACTGGCGGCGCGCTACAACCGGTTGCTGGCGTACCTGCCGGTGACATTGCCGAGCGCGCAGCCTGAGGCCGAATCCGCCTGGCACCTGTACGTGATTCGCTTGCAGAACGAGCGCATCGGCCTCAGCCACCGTCAGGTGTTCGAAGGCTTGCGCGCGGCCGGTATCGGCGTGAACCTGCACTATATTCCGCTGCACTTGCAGCCGTACTATCGTGACCTGGGTTTTGCCGAAGGGGACTTTCCCGAGGCCGAACGTTATTACACCGAAGCGATCAGCCTGCCGATGTTTCCGCTGTTGAGCGATGCGCAACAGGATCATGTGGTGGAGCAACTGCGTCGTCTGACCGAATAAATTGCCTGTGGCGACGAATGGGAATCTGCAATGCGTGACCTGAGTGAGCAGGAAAAATTCTGGCAGGGCGAGTTCGGTAACCAGTACGTCGAACGCAACGTCGGCCAGCCGCTGGTGGCGGCCAATCTGGCGTTGTTCGCCAAGGCGCTGACCCGCGCCGGCCGCATCGAGAGTCTGGTCGAGCTGGGCACCAACGCCGGCAACAATTTGCAGGCGCTGCGTCAGTTGCTGCCGCGATGCGCGTTGTTCGGCGTCGAGATCAACGCCAGTGCCTGCGCCCAGGCGCAAGCACTGGACATTGCGCAGATCTGGCACGGTTCGCTGTTCGACTTTCCTCGCGAGCGCCGCTACGACCTGACCCTCAGCAAAGGCGTGCTGATTCACCTGGCGCCGGAACTGTTACCGGCCGCCTATGCGCAGCTGTACGAGCTGAGCCAGCGCTACATCCTGATCGCTGAGTACTACAACCCGGCGCCGGTGGAAGTGTCTTATCGCGGCAACAGCGGCAAGCTGTTCAAGCGCGATTTTGCCGGTGAAATGCTCGATCGCTATCCCGACCTGCAACTGCTGGACTACGGCTTCGGTTATCACCGCGATCCGCAGTTCCCGGTCGACGACATCACCTGGTTTCTTCTGGAAAAACGCTCTTGAGCAACGTGGCGATCATCCCGGCGCGCGGTGGCAGCAAACGCATCCCGCGCAAGAACCTCAAGCCGTTCGATGGGGTGCCGATGATTGTCCGCTCGATCCGCACGGCACTGGATTCGCGGTTGTTCGATCAGGTGGTGGTCAGCACCGATGACGAGGAAATCGCCGACGTGTCTCGGGCGCATGGCGCCGACGTGCCGTTCCTGCGTCCGGCGCAACTGGCCGATGATTTCACCGGCACGGCGGCCGTGATCGTGCATGCCTTGCAGCAACTGCCGGCCTTCGATTACGCCTGCTGCGTGTACGCCACGGCGCCGCTGTTGCAGGCACGGTATCTGCGTGAGGGGTTTGAGTTGCTGGAACAGCATGCGGACAAGTCGTTCGCCTTTTCGGTAACGGGTTTTGGCTTTCCGGTGCAGCGCGCGCTGACTCTCGACGGGCAGGGCGCCCTGACCGCGCTGTATCCGCAATTTCGCGACACCCGTTCCCAGGATTTGCCCGAGGCCTTCCAGGATGCCGGCCAGTTCTATTGGGGCCGGCGCGAGGCGTGGCTGCGCGGCGAGGTGCTCTATTCGCCGGCCAGCCTGCCGGTGATCCTGCCCCGGCATCTGGTACAGGACATCGACACCGCCGAAGACTGGACGCGCGCCGAATACCTTTACGCCGCGCTCAAGGCCGGCGGAGAACTGCAATGAGAGTGCTGATTCGCGCCGACGCGTCGCCGACCATCGGCAGCGGTCACATTGCCCGCTGCCTGACCCTGGCCAGGGTGCTGCGCGCCCAGGGCAGTCACGTAGCGTTTGCCTGTCGTCGCTTGCCGGGGCATCGGCTGGAGGCCTTGCAGGCCGAGGGCTTCGCAACCTTCGCGTTGCCGGATCGCTATCCCGGTGAGGACCCACAGCAAGCCATCGAGTCGATGCTGCCGTGGCAGGCGGACATCGACGCCCTGGCCGCGCTGCTCGACGGCCAGGCCGATTTCGACTGGATCATCGTCGATCATTACGGCCTCGATCATCACTGGCAGACCGCCGCGCGCCGCTGGGCGCTGCGGATTGCCGCCGTGGATGATCTGGCGACCCGTCGCTACAGCGTCGATCTGTTGCTTAACCAGAATCTGTCGGGTCTCAGCGAAAACTATGCGCCGCTGCTGCCCGAGAATTGCCGGACGCTGCTCGGCCCGCGTTACGCGATGCTGCGCGACGAGTTCAATTGCCCGGCCATCGCGATCAAGCCGGTCGCGCGGCGGGTGCTGGTGAACTTCGGCGGTTTCGACGCGGCGCGGCAGACGCACCACGCGATGCTTGCGCTGGCGAACTTTCCCGAACTGGAAGTGGACTTCGTTGCTGGCGCCGACAACCCGGCGTGGGCACAGATGCAGGCCCTGGCCGAGACGCGGCCGAACTGGCGCCTGCACAGTTTTGTCAGTGACTTTTATCAACGCATGACCGAGGCCGATCTGTTCATTGGCGCGGGCGGCGGCACCAGTTGGGAGCGCGCGGCGATGGGGTTGCCGACGATCTGCGTCGCGGTGTCGAACAACCAGCAGGCCAACGGCGAAGTGATGGCGGCGGCGGGTGCGCATGTGTTCATGGGCGCACGGGAGCAGGTCAGCGTCGAGCAACTGCGTGATGCCATCGGTTTTGTTGCCGAGAATTTTTACCTGCGCCAGAGCCTGGCCGAGCGCTCGCGGCAACTGGTCGACGGACGCGGGGCGCAGCGGGTGGCGGCGGCACTGGCTGGCGCGGTCCTCACCTTGCGTGTGGCGACGCTGGACGACGCGCCGTTGCTGTTCGACGGTCGCAATGCCGAGGCGGTGCGGCGCTGGTCGCTGGAGACCGGGGTGATCGAATGGCCGGCGCACCTGAACTGGCTGACCGCGAGTCTGAGCAATCCCCAGCGTCTGTTGCTGATCGCCGAGGCCGACGACGGCCCGGTGGGCGTCTTGCGCTACGACCTGCGCGGTTTCGAGGCCGAAGTCTCGCTGTATCTGTTCGAAGGCCGCTTCGGCCTCGGCTGGGGCAGGGCGCTGCTGGCGCGGGGCGAGGCGTTCGTCAGCGCGCACTGGCCGTCCCTCACGGCAATCACCGCGCAGGTGCTGCCGGCCAATCGGCCCTCGCTGACTGTATTTCACGACGCCGGGTTCAGCCAGGCTGCCTGCGCGTTCATCAAGGTTTTGAAGGAACACCGCCCATGAGCAGTTTCAGGATTGGCGACCGTCTGATCGGTGCCGACGCACCGCCGTTCATCATTGCCGAGATGAGCGGCAACCATAACCAGTCGCTGGACGTGGCGCTGCAGATTGTCGATGCAGCGGCGAAGGCCGGGGCGCACGCCTTGAAGCTGCAAACCTACACCGCCGAGACCATGACCCTGGATCTGGCCGAGGGCGAGTTCTTCATCAAGGACCCGAACAGCCTGTGGGCCGGCACGTCTTTGTACGATCTGTATGAAAAGGCCCATACCCCATGGGAGTGGCACGCGCCGATTTTCGCCCGGGCCAAAGCCTTGGGGATGCTCGCGTTCTCGACGCCGTTCGATGATTCGGCAGTGGATTTTCTCGAAAGCCTCGACGTGCCGGCCTACAAGATCGCCAGTTTCGAAAACACCGACCTGCCGCTGATCCGCCGCGTGGCCGCCACGGGCAAGCCGCTCATCATCTCCACCGGCATGGCGAGCATCGCCGAGCTCGATGAAACCGTGCGCGCCGCCCGTGAGGCCGGGTGCAAGGATCTGGTGCTGCTCAAATGCACCAGCACCTACCCGGCAACCCCGGTCAACAGCAACGTGCGCACGATCCCGCATCTGCGCGAGCTGTTCGGGTGCGAAGTGGGGCTGTCGGATCACTCGATGGGCGTCGGTGTCTCGGTGGCGGCCGTGGCGCTCGGGGCGACCGTGGTGGAAAAGCACTTTACCCTTGATCGCGCTGCCGGCGGGGTCGACGCCAGTTTCTCCCTGGAGCCGGCGGAACTTGCCAGCCTGGTGCTGGAAACCGAACGCGCCTGGCAGGCCATGGGCCAGGTGCATTACGGGGTGACGGAGGCCGAGCGCAAGTCGCTGGTGTACCGTCGGTCGCTGTACGTCACCGCCGACATGGCTGCCGGTGAACCCTTCACGGCGGCCAACCTGCGCGCCATCCGTCCCGGCCTCGGTCTGCCGCCCAAGCACACCGATGCCGTCCTCGGCCGCCGCGCGCGCGCGCCGATCAAACGTGGCACGCCGCTGGACTGGTCGTTGGTCGAATAACCCGATCTGCAACCGATTCGGCAAAATGGCGTGACCTGCGAGTCATAACGCGCATCTTCACTGTATTGTAATGACCGGGGAGATGGCGCCTGACCCGTTATCGGTTTCAGTGATAGCCCTCTGCGCTCCCCGTGGCTGCCCGTTGTGGCGGCCGTTTTCTGTTTGTCGGCGCCCCTCGAATCCTTGCGAGCGGTGGTATTGGGCTGTTTATTATTGGGAAGCCGTAATGATTGGCATAAAAAGCATTGCGAGCTACGTTCCTGTAGCCGGCGTGGACAATTACGCACAAGGTGCAAAATTCGAGAAGGATGAAGAATTCATCCTCGGCAAGATCGGTTCGGCCTTCCTGCCCCGCAAGGATGCGGACCAGGAAACTTCCGATCTGTGCGTTGAAGCGGCCAATGCGCTGTTTGCCAGCAATCCTGAGCTGAAACGTGAATCCATCGATGCGCTGATCGTCGTCACCCAGAACGGTGATGAAGAAGGCCTGCCGCACACGGCGGCGATCGTTCAGGACAAGCTCGGTCTGCCGACCCACGTTGCTGCGTTCGACATCTCCCTGGGCTGCTCCGGCTACGTTTACGGCATCTACGCGATCAAGGGTTTCATGGAAGCCGCCGGTCTGAAGAACGGCCTGCTGATCACCGCCGACCCGTACTCGAAGATCGTTGACCCGGAAGATCGCAACACCACCATGCTGTTCGGCGATGCCGCCACTGCGACCTGGATGGGTGAAGATCCGACCTGGGCGCTGGGCAAGGCCAAGTTTGGCACCGACGGCTCCGGCGCACCGCACCTGAAAGTCACCGACGGCGTGTTCTTCATGAACGGGCGCCAGGTGTTCAACTTCGCGTTGCTCAAGGTTCCGGCGCATTTGCACGAATTGCTCGACGATTCCGCCCTCAAGGCCGATGACATCGATGCGTTCTGCATCCACCAGGGCAGTGCGGCGATTGTCGACGCCGTGGCGCGGCGTTTCGAGGGAGAGCCGGAGAAGTTCATCAAGGACATGGTCGAGACCGGCAACACCGTGTCGTCGAGCATTCCGCTGCTGCTGGAGAAACACGCTCTCGATTCCCAATGGCAGCGCATTGCGATCAGTGGTTTCGGGGTCGGTCTGTCGTGGGGCTCGGCGATCATCTATCGCCCGTGAGTCGGTAAAAACAGTCGATACAAAAATAGCGTTCAAGGCTAACCTTGAACGCTATTTTTTTGCCTGAAGGGAGCGCGAGGCGTCATGAGCGAGTTTTTCCAATCCAACGCCGAGGTCATCGAGCGCCGCTGGCCGCGCCTGCTCGCCCGTCTGCTGGGTGAAGACAGCACGGCGATCGACGCGGAACTGACTCAGGGGCTGGGTTCGACGCTGAGCATTGCCGGGATTCAGCTCACCAGTCGCCATGATCGTGTTCACGAAGCGCGGGTCCAGGCGGCGAGCCTGCCGGCGGACAAGCCGCAACTGCATGTCTACGGCACCGGCCTTGGCGATTTGCCGACGGTATTGCTGGAGCGCGCCGGACTCGAGCGCTTGTATGTGCATATCCTCAACGGCGCGCTGTTCAGTCTCGTGCTGCAATTGCTCGACCAGCGTCATTGGCTGCAAGACCCTCGGGTGGAGCTGTTGTATGCCGGCGATCTGGCGGACATCTGCACGCCGTTCTTTGCCTTGCCTGCCGAAATGCTGCTGGCGGATGACTTCAACGCGAAGATCCGTGATCGCCTGGTCAGTGAAGTGCACCTGAGCTTCAACAACCGCGAGTTCGACCCGCAATCGCCCTTCATCCAGCAGCGCTTGCAGGAGTGCTTGCCGGTGTTGCTGGCTGACGATGACGTGGCGACCTTGTTTGGCACCTGTGCGGGTCGGGAAATCTATGTGATCGGCACCGGACCGACCCTTGAGGGGCATTTCGAGCGCCTGGCGGCAGTGCGTGGCCAGGCGCAGCGTCCGCTGTTCATTTGCGTCGACACCGCTTATCGGCCGCTGCGCGAGCACGGGATCGTGCCTGACTTCGTGGTAAGCATCGATCAGCGCATCAGCTTTCGCCATTTGCCCTGGGAAGACTCCGACGGCATCCCGCTGGTGTATCTGCCGATGAGCGATCCGCAGGTGTTGAAAGCCTGGAAGGGCAAGCGCTATGGCGGCTATTCGGCCAGCCCGGTGTACGCCGGCCTGCGTGAACGGCATCCACGGGCCTTGCTGCATGTGGGTGGCAGCGTGATTCACCCGGCGGTGGATCTGGCGGTGAAGATGGGCGCAGGGCGGATCACTCTGTTTGGCGCCGACTTCGCGTTTCCGATGAACAAGACCCACGCCGGCTGGAACGACGGTGATCTGGGGCCGTCGGTGAATCAGGCGCGGCACTGGGTGCGTGACGGGTTCGGTGAGCGGGTCAGTACGCAACTCAACTTCCGCGGCTATTTGTGTGTGCTGGAGCGCTATATCGCCACCCAGCCGCAGGTGCAGTTCCTCAACAGCAGTCGCGCGGGCGCGCAGATTGCCGGGACTACGTTCAATCAGGAGTTCGTGCGATGAGTGCGCTGCGCAAGTGTGTCGACGAATGCCGGCAGTGCGCCGGGCTGTTTCGGCTGGGACGGGATGTCGAGGCGGCGTTGACCATGGTCGAGGTCTTCGAGGGGGCGCAGCAGTGGCTGGTGTCCGCGTCTGCCGAAGTCCGGCAGTCATGGGCGCAGGTGCTTACGCAAATGCTCGATTGCCAGGAGCGCCAGGACTGGCTCGGGCTGGCCGACTTCATGGAGTATGAGTTGATCGATTTGCTGGAGCGGGCGCCGGGCTGAAAATGCCCGAGCGCTTTGGCGCGCAGGTTTGCGCCGTGTGCGCTTTTTGACGTCATTTTATTGAAGGGAAAGTGCTGCTAAGTCTTTGTTTTCTAGGGGGTGGCAGGTTGATGGCAAATTTTTTCAAAAAAGCCCTCAAGCAACCTGCAAACCCGACGATAACTATTACGAAGGTTCTCTAGGCCATACCCGGCGGTTGCCAGGGCCGGAAGCCGCAGTACCCAACCAACGAGGAATTCGTCATGGCTTTAACAGTAAACACCAACACCACGTCGTTGAACGTTCAGAAAAACCTGAACCGCGCTTCTGACGCTCTGTCGACTTCGATGCAGCGCCTGTCTTCCGGCCTGAAAATCAACAGCGCTAAAGACGACGCCGCTGGCCTGCAAATCGCTACCCGTATGTCTTCGCAGATCCGTGGTAACACCCAGGCGATCCAGAACGCCAACGACGGTATCTCCGTTGCTCAGACCGCTGAAGGCGCTCTGCAAGCTTCGACCGACATCCTGCAGCGTATGCGTGAACTGGCTGTTAAAGCACGTAACGGCACCAACGGCACTGCTGACCAGACCGCAACCAACGCTGAATTCGCTCAGATGTCTGACGAAATCACCCGTATCTCGGCTGCTACCAACCTGAACGGCAAAAACCTGCTGGACGGTTCGGCTGGTACTGTGACCCTGCAAGTGGGCGCAAACACCGGTTCGGCTAACCACATCGACCTGGTACTGAGCGGCAAGTTCGACGCTGCAAGCCTGTCGGTAGGTAGCGGTACTGTTGTTCTGACCGGTGCTACTTCCGCAGCCGCCGCTTCGAACATCGACAACGCGATCACCGCGATCGACGCTGCAATTGCGAACATCAACGCCACCCGCGCCGCTCTGGGTGCTTCGCAAAACCGTCTGACCAGCACCATCTCCAACCTGCAGAACATCACTGAAAACACCACTGCTGCACAAGGTCGCGTACAAGATACCGACTTCGCCGCAGAGACTGCTAACCTGACCAAGCAGCAAACCCTGCAACAGGCTTCGACCTCCGTTCTGGCTCAAGCCAACCAACTGCCTTCCGCTGTACTGAAGCTGCTTCAGTAATTTCGGAATGAGTTTTGGCGGGGGAGTGCGCTTGTCGTGCTCTCTCGCTTTTTCACGTTAGGAGGTGATGGACATGGACATGAGCGTAAAGCTTAACGTGTCTTATCCGGCTCCCAAGCCAGCAACCCCTGTTGTTGAAAAGCCGTCAGAGACGCCTAAAGTCACCAGTACCACCGATGCTTCGGCTGCAGAAAAGCATCAGGATACGGATGAGGCGAAATTGAAGCTGGCGGTGCAAGAGATCGAAAAATTCGTCCAGTCGATCAAGCGCAACCTGGAGTTCTCGATCGACGAGCATTCCGGCAAGGTCATCGTCAAGGTGATCGCCAGCGAGACGGGCGAGGTCGTACGACAGATCCCCTCCGCTGAAGCTCTCAAACTGGCAGACAGTCTCGCCAATGCGAGTCATGTGTTGTTCGACGCCAAGGTCTGATAGCTGGCATGAATAGTGTTTGTCATTCCGCATGACGCCTGGAAGGGTCAAAAGACTGGCAGCAATTTGAAGGGAGAGGCACATGGCAAGTCCAATTTTACCGGGTACGGGCCTGGGTTCCGGCCTGGACATCGGTGCAATCGTTACTGCGCTGGTCAACGCTGACAAGTCGCCGAAACAGACGCAGATCGATTCCCAGACAAAAACCAATACGCTGAAGATCTCCGGTATCGGCACGCTGAAGAGTGCGCTGACCGCATTCCAGACGGCGATGACCAACCTGAGCAGCAAGACCAACCCTGCGTTTGCCGGTTTCACGGCGACTTCGGGCACGCCGTCGATCCTGACCGCGACCTCCGATAACACCGCAGTGTCGGGCAGCTACAGTGTGGTTGTGAGTCAACTGGCCACCGGCTCGAAAATTGCCAGCGCATCCTTTGCCGGCGGTGCTACCAGTGCCATTCCGAGTGGTACTCTGAAAATCAGTCAGAATGGCACTGATTACAATGTCACGATTCCGGCCAATGCGACGTTGCAGAGCACCCGTGATGCCATCAACACGGCTCAGGGCGCCAACGGCATTTCCGCCAACATCGTGACCGACGCCACTGGCGCCTCGCGCCTGGTGATCAACTCGAGCAAGACGGGTGCGGGTTCCGACATGACGGTCAGCGGTATTGCCGGTCTGGAAATCGACGGTACCCAGGTGATGGCCACCAACCCGGCGCCTGGCGCCTCCGGTGCAGTCAGTGCGCTGGCCAAGGATGCGTCGCTGACCATCGATGGCCTGGCCGTGACCAGCAAGAGCAATACTGTGACCGGTGCAATCAGTGGTCTGACCATGAACCTGGTCGCTGCCAGCCCTGGCACGCCGCCAACGCCGGCGATTGTCAGCGTTGATGCCAACACCAAGGGCTTGCAGACATCGATTCAGGCGTTTGTCGATGCCTACAACACGCTCAAGAGCACTGTTGACACCTTGTCCAAGGCAACGCCGGACGAAGATGGCAAGCTGACCGTTCAGGCGGCGTTCACTGGCGATGCGCTGCCGCGTTCGCTGATTGCCGATATCCGTGGTCAATTGACCGCTACCGGTGCCGGCGGACCATTGGCCGTGCTGTCGCAGTTGGGTGTTCTGACCGACCGTGATACCGGTAACCTGAAGTTCGACACCGCCGCATTCACCAAGACCATGGCCCAGCCGGGCATGACCGGTCAGGTTCAGCAGCTGTTCACCGGCACCGATGACACCAACGGTCTGCTGGCGCGGATGAGCAAGGCAGTGGATCCGTACCTCAAGGCGCCAACCGGCAGCACCGCTACCGGTGGCTTGCTGGATCAGCGCCTGACGATCCTGAACAACAACACGAAGAACATCACCAATCAGCAATTGGCGCTGGATCTGCGTGTGGCCAACCTGACCAAGACCCTGACGGCGAAGTACAACGCCATGGACTTGCTGGTCGGGCAAATGAAGGCAACGGCGAGCAACATCACGTCGTTCTTCTCTTCGCTGAACGCCCAGCAATCCGCGAAGTAACATGCAGGAACGACAAAAACCCGGCTGCGCTTTCAGGCGCGCGCCGGGTTTTTGTCTTTTCATCTAAAGTTTCCAGGCTCGCAGGCGATACACTGGCTATACGAGTCATTGTGGCAAATGAGGTAGAACATGAATCCGATGTTGGCCCTTCGGCAATACCAGAAAGTCGGCGCGCAGGCGCAGACGTCCGAAGCGAGTCCCCACCGCTTGGTGCAGATGCTGATGGAAGGCGGCCTGGACCGTATCGCTCAGGCCAAGGGTGCCATCGAGCGCAAGGATATTCCGGGCAAATGCACGGCGATCAGCAAGGCCATCGGCATTGTCAGTGGCCTGCGCGAAGGTCTGGATCTGGAGAATTCCGCCGATACGCTGGGGGATCTGGACGGCCTCTATATCTACATGATGAAGCGTCTGGCCGAGGCGAATATCAGCAGCGACCCTCGCGTTCTCGACGAGGTTGCCGGCCTGCTGAGCACGGTGAAAGAGGGCTGGGACGCCATCGCGCCTGTGCCTGCTCCTCAGTTTTAAGGAGGTTGTCATGAGTGCCGTATTGCAGCGAATCGAAGATACCCGCATGGCGCTGGTCAGCGCGCTGGCCGAACGCAACTGGGAGGCCATCGGTCAATTGGACCTGGATTGCCGTTCCTGCATGGAAGACGTCTTGAGTGAAGCGTCGCTGGATGAAGAGGCGTTGCGCGGTAATCTCGAGGAGTTGCTGCACGTCTACAAGGAGTTGCTGGAAGTGGCCATGGGCGAGCGCCAGGCGATAGTCGACGAGATGTCGCAGATCACTCAAGCGAAGAATGCGGCAAAGGTTTACCATCTGTTTGGTTAATTAACCCCCAGTTAATCCAGGCATGTGCGCCATAAATTTGACTGTGCACGGTTTTTTGACTTAACTAGTGGCTGTTTTCAGATTGAAGGCGTCTACAGGCACAAGGTGTCCTGCAAGCGTCTCGCTTGCCCACTCATTTCGGGCATTGAGTTGACTAGGGAAGTTGCTATTGCATGTGGCGTGAAACCAAAATTCTGCTGATCGATGACGATAGCGTCCGCCGCCGCGATCTGGCGGTGATTTTAAATTTTCTCGGTGAAGAAAATTTACCCTGCGGTAGCCATGACTGGCAGCAGGCTGTCGGCTCTTTGTCGTCAAGTCGTGAAGTCATTTGTGTGCTGATCGGGACGGTCAATGCTCCGGGTGCGCTTCTGGGCTTGTTAAAGACACTCTCAACCTGGGATGAGTTCCTTCCGGTTTTGCTGATGGGCGATAATTCTTCCGTCGACTTGCCTGAAGACCAGCGCCGCCGGGTGCTTTCGACCCTCGAAATGCCGCCGAGCTACAGCAAGCTGCTCGACTCCCTGCACCGTGCCCAGGTCTACCGCGAGATGTACGACCAGGCCCGCGAGCGCGGCCGGCATCGCGAACCCAATCTGTTCCGCAGCCTCGTCGGCACCAGCCGGGCGATCCAGCACGTGCGCCAGATGATGCAGCAAGTGGCCGACACCGACGCCAGCGTGCTGATCCTTGGCGAGTCCGGGACCGGCAAGGAAGTGGTCGCGCGCAACCTGCATTACCATTCCAAGCGCCGCGATGCGCCGTTCGTGCCGGTCAACTGTGGCGCGATTCCGGCCGAGTTGCTGGAAAGCGAATTGTTCGGTCACGAGAAGGGTGCCTTCACCGGTGCGATCACCAGCCGTGCCGGGCGTTTCGAGCTGGCCAACGGCGGTACGCTGTTCCTTGACGAAATCGGCGACATGCCGCTGCCGATGCAGGTCAAGCTGCTGCGCGTGTTGCAAGAGCGCACCTTCGAACGCGTGGGCAGCAACAAGACCCAGAGCGTCGATGTGCGCATCATCGCTGCGACCCACAAGAATCTCGAAAGCATGATCGAGATCGGCACCTTCCGCGAAGATCTCTACTATCGCCTGAACGTGTTCCCGATCGAGATGGCGCCGCTGCGTGAGCGGGTCGAGGACATTCCGCTGCTGATGAACGAGCTGATCTCGCGCATGGAGCACGAGAAGCGCGGTTCGATCCGTTTCAACTCCGCCGCGATCATGTCCCTGTGCCGTCACGGCTGGCCGGGCAACGTCCGCGAACTGGCCAACCTGGTGGAGCGCATGGCGATCATGCACCCGTACGGGGTGATCGGCGTGGTCGAGTTGCCGAAGAAATTCCGCTACGTCGACGACGAAGACGAGCAAATGGTCGACAGCCTGCGCAGCGATCTCGAAGAGCGTGTGGCGATCAACGGTCATACTCCGGACTTCACGGTCAACGCCATGCTGCCGCCGGAAGGCCTGGACCTGAAGGACTACCTCGGTGGTCTGGAGCAGGGCCTGATTCAGCAGGCGCTGGACGACGCCAACGGTATTGTGGCGCGCGCCGCTGAACGCCTGCGTATCCGTCGCACCACGCTGGTGGAGAAGATGCGCAAGTACGGCATGAGCCGGCGCGAAGGTGATGAACAGGCGGATGATTGACGCCTGTTTTTCAACCGCTTCATTTATAAGCGGTTTTTTTTAGGCACGGGTATTGCTACGTCCCTCGCAACGTTCCGTTTCACTGACGGTCAGCCAAGCGAGTGAGCACAATGCCCCAAGCCTCCCAGATGTCTTCTGTTGCCGATTCTTCGGGGCAACTGCCGTCCGTTGAGCAGGCGAGCCGTCAGGGGCTTGAGCAGGCGTTCGCCCTGTTCAATCAGATGTCCAGCCAGTTGACCGATTCCTACAGCATGCTCGAAGCGCGGGTCACCGAGCTCAAGGGCGAGCTGGCGGTGGTCAGCGCCCAGCGCATGCAGGAGCTGGCGGAAAAAGAGCGGCTGGCCAACCGTCTGCAAAACCTTCTCGATCTGTTGCCCGGTGGCGTCATTGTCATCGACGGGCACGGCATTGTGCGTGAAGCCAATCCGGCGGCCATCGAACTGCTGGGCCCGCCGCTGGAAGGCGAGTTGTGGCGTCAGGTGATTGCCCGCTGCTTCGCGCCGCGCGAAGACGACGGCCATGAGATTTCCCTGAAGAACGGTCGACGCCTGTCGATTGCCACCCGTTCGCTGGATGCCGAACCCGGGCAATTGGTCTTGCTCAACGACCTGACTGAAACCCGCCACCTGCAGGATCAACTGGCGCGCCACGAGCGTCTGTCATCCCTGGGGCGTATGGTCGCTTCGCTGGCCCATCAGATTCGTACCCCGTTGTCCGCCGCCTTGCTCTACGCCAGTCATTTGACTGAGCAGGAATTGCCGGTCGCCACCCAGCAGCGTTTCGCCGGGCGCCTCAAGGAGCGCCTGCACGAGCTGGAGCATCAGGTGCGCGACATGCTGGTATTTGCGCGCGGCGAGTTGCCGCTGACTGATCGCATCACGCCCAATGCCCTGATGCAGTCCTTGCAGGCCGCTGCGCTGACCCATGTGCAGGACCTGCCGATCCGCTGGCAGTGCGACAGCCATACCGGTGAGTTGCTGTGCAATCGCGACACCCTGGTCGGCGCCGTGCTCAACCTGATTGAAAACGCGATCCAGGCCAGTGGCGGTGATATTCGTTTGAAAGTGCATTTCTATACTCGTGACAACACCTTGCGCCTGTCTGTCAGTGACAGCGGCAGCGGCATCGATCCGGTGGTGCTGGCGCGTCTGGGCGAACCGTTTTTTACCACCAAGGTCACCGGCACCGGCCTGGGCCTGACCGTGGTCAAGGCTGTGGCGCGGGCGCATCAGGGAGAATTGCAGTTGCGCTCGCGGGTCGGGCGCGGCACGTGCGCGCAGGTGATCCTGCCGCTGTTTTCCGCTGCACAGGGAGCTGAGTGAAGGACATGGGCATCAAGGTTCTGCTGGTCGAGGACGACCGCGCGCTGCGTGAGGCGCTGGCCGATACGCTGCTGCTTGCCGGCCACGATTACCACGCGGTGGGTTCGGCCGAGGAGGCCTTGAAGGCGGTCGAGCGCGAGGCGTTCAGTCTGGTGGTCAGCGACGTCAACATGCCGGGCATGGACGGTCATCAGTTGCTGGGTCTGCTGCGCGCCCGTCAACCGCAATTGCCGGTGCTGCTGATGACGGCTCACGGCGCGGTCGAGCGTGCCGTCGACGCCATGCGCCAGGGCGCGGCGGACTATCTGGTCAAGCCGTTCGAGCCCAAGGCCTTGCTGGATCTGGTGGCGCGCCACGCGCTGGGCAGTGTCGGCGGCAGTGATGTCGAAGGGCCGGTGGCGGTCGAGCCGGCCAGCGCCCAGTTGCTGGATCTGGCGGCGCGAGTGGCGCGCAGCGATTCGACCGTGCTGATTTCCGGCGAATCCGGCACCGGCAAGGAAGTGCTGGCGCGCTACATCCATCAGCAATCCCACCGCGCCAATCAGCCATTCATTGCGATCAATTGCGCGGCGATTCCGGACAACATGCTCGAGGCGACCCTGTTCGGTCACGAGAAGGGCTCGTTCACCGGCGCCATCGCGGCCCAGGCCGGCAAATTCGAACAGGCCGACGGCGGCACCATTCTGCTCGACGAAATTTCCGAAATGCCCCTGGGCCTGCAAGCCAAGTTGCTGCGGGTGTTGCAGGAGCGTGAAGTGGAGCGGGTCGGTGCGCGCAAGCCGATCACCCTCGACATCCGCGTGGTCGCGACCACCAACCGCGATCTGGCCGGGGAGGTGGCGGCGGGGCGTTTCCGCGAAGACCTGTTCTACCGGCTCTCGGTGTTTCCGCTGGCCTGGCGCCCGCTGCGCGAGCGTACCGCCGATATCCTGCCACTGGCCGAGCGCCTGCTGGCCAAACACGTCAATAAAATGAAGCATGCGGCCGCCAGACTGTCGGTCGAGGCGCAGGCCTGTCTGACGGCTTATCCGTGGCCGGGCAACGTGCGGGAGCTGGATAACGCGATCCAGCGCGCGTTGATTCTGCAGCAGGGCGGTTTGATTCAGCCGCAGGATTTCTGTCTCGCCGGGCCTGTGACGTTCGCGCCGCTGCCTGTAGCGACAGCGGTGCCACACGCTGTGCGAGAGGTCGAGGTTGAAAGCGATTCGGCCGGCGCTTTGGGTGATGACCTGCGTCGTCGTGAGTTCCAGATGATTATCGATACCCTGCGTGCCGAGCGTGGCCGGCGCAAGGAAGCGGCGGAAAAGCTCGGCATCAGCCCCCGCACCCTGCGCTACAAACTGGCACAGATGCGTGATGCGGGCATGGATGTCGAAGGGTATCTGTTCGCCACTTGAGTGATGGCGCAAACGTTTTCTCAAAACGCTGTCGGCGAGCTGGCACCGTTGTTGCTAATACCTGTGTACCCGCTGAGTGAGTGTCAAAAAATTGCGGGCCGCCCAAGAGAGTAGACCATGAGCCAAGGTATTGAATTTAATCGATTGATGATGGACATGAAGGCCATGAAAATGGACGCCATGTCGAAGCCGCAATCGACTGCCGCTGTCCCTGAAATGGCGGGCAGCAGCTTTTCCGACATGCTCGGTCAGGCCATCAACAAAGTCAGCGATACCCAGCAGGCGTCGACCCAGCTGGCCAATGCCTTCGAAATCGGCAAGAGCGGCGTCGATTTGACGGACGTGATGATCGCGTCGCAAAAAGCCAGCGTGTCGTTCCAGGCTCTGACCCAGGTGCGCAACAAACTGGTTCAGGCTTATCAAGACATCATGCAGATGCCGGTTTAAGGACGAGATTGAGTCATGGCAGAAGCAGTCGCCGATAACGTTCCGGCCAAGGCCACCCCGATAGACGGCAAACCGCCGTTGTTCGGCCTGTCCTTCCTGGAAAACCTCTCCCAGATGACCATGCTGCGTCAGGTGGGCCTGTTGGTCGGCCTGGCTGCGAGCGTGGCGATTGGCTTTGCCGTGGTGCTGTGGTCGCAGCAGCCGGATTACCGTCCGTTGTACGGCAGCCTTGCCGGCATGGACGCCAAACAGGTCATGGACACCCTGGCCTCCGCCGACATTCCCTACACCGTCGAACCGAACTCCGGCGCCTTGCTGGTCAAGGCCGATGACCTGTCCCGTGCGCGGCTCAAGCTCGCGGCCGCTGGTGTCACTCCCAGCGATGGCAATATCGGTTTTGAAATCCTCGACAAGGAACAGGGTCTGGGCACCAGCCAGTTCATGGAAGCGACCCGTTATCGTCGCGGCCTCGAAGGCGAACTGGCCCGCACCATTTCCAGCCTGAACAACGTCAAGGGCGCGCGGGTTCACCTGGCGATTCCGAAGAGCTCGGTATTCGTGCGTGACGAACGCAAGCCAAGTGCTTCGGTTCTGGTCGAGCTGTACTCCGGCCGCTCGCTGGAGCCGGGTCAGGTCGTCGCCATCATCAATCTGGTGGCGACTTCCGTTCCCGAGCTGAGCAAATCGCAGATCACCGTCGTCGACCAAAAGGGCAACCTGCTCTCGGATCAGGCGGAAAACTCTGAAATGACCATGGCCGGCAAGCAGTTCGATTACAGCCGCCGCATGGAAAGCATGCTCACCCAGCGTGTACACAACATTCTGCAACCGGTACTGGGCAACGACCGCTACAAGGCTGAAGTCTCGGCGGACATCGATTTCAATGCCGTCGAATCGACTGCCGAGCAGTTCAACCCGGATCAGCCGGCGCTGCGCAGCGAACAGTCGGTCAACGAACAGCGTACCGCCAGCAATGGCCCGCAAGGCGTGCCGGGTGCCCTGAGCAACCAGCCGCCGTCGCCGGCCTCAGCGCCGCAGACCACCGGTGGTGCGCAAGCCGCTGCCGGCATGGTGCAGCCGGGCCAGCCACTGGTTGACGCCAACGGCCAGCAGATCATGGACCCGGCCACCGGCCAGCCGATGCTCGCCCCGTATCCGGCGGACAAGCGTCAACAATCCACCAAGAACTTCGAGCTCGACCGTTCCATCAGCCACACCAAGCAGCAGCAGGGGCGCCTGAATCGCCTGTCGGTGTCGGTGGTGGTGGACGATCAGGTCAAGATCAACCCGGCCAACGGTGAAACCACCCGCGCGCCGTGGAGCGCCGACGAATTGGCGCGCTTCACCCGTCTGGTGCAGGACGCCGTCGGCTTCGATGCCAGCCGTGGCGACAGCGTCAGCGTGATCAACATGCCGTTCTCCGCCGAGCGCGGTGAAGTGGTTGCCGACATTCCGTTCTACTCCCAGCCGTGGTTCTGGGACATCGTCAAGCAAGTGCTGGGTGTGCTGTTCATCCTGGTGCTGGTGTTCGGCGTGCTGCGTCCGGTGCTCAACAACATCACCAACGGCGGCAAGGGCAAAGACCTGGCTGGCCTGGGTGGTGACGTCGAACTCGGTGGCATGGGCGGCCTGGATGGCGAACTGTCCAACGACCGCGTCAGCCTCGGCGGCCCGACCAGCATCCTGCTGCCGAGCCCGAGCGAAGGCTATGACGCACAGTTGAACGCAATCAAGAGTCTGGTGGCAGAAGACCCGGGTCGTGTGGCCCAGGTCGTGAAAGAGTGGATTAACGCAGATGAGTGATAACCGAGCCGCCGTCGCCAAATTGTCCCGGGTCGATAAAGCCGCGATTCTGCTGCTGTCCCTGGGTTCGACCGATGCCGCCCAAGTGCTGCGCCACATGGGGCCCAAAGAAGTTCAGCGGGTCGGTGTGGCCATGGCCCAGATGGGCAACGTCCACCGTGAGCAGGTCGAGCAGGTGATGAGCGAGTTCGTCGACATCGTCGGCGACCAGACCAGCCTGGGCGTCGGCTCCGACGACTATGTGCGCAAAATGCTGACTCAGGCCCTGGGTGAAGACAAGGCCAACGGCCTGATCGACCGCATCCTGCTCGGTGGCAACACCAGTGGCCTCGACAGCCTGAAATGGATGGAGCCGCGTGCCGTTGCCGACGTGATCCGTTACGAACACCCGCAGATCCAGGCGATCGTGGTGGCGTACCTCGATCCGGATCAGGCCGGTGAAGTGCTGGGCAACTTCGACCACAAGGTGCGCCTGGACATCATCCTGCGCGTCTCGTCGCTGAACACCGTGCAGCCGGCCGCGCTGAAAGAATTGAACCAGATCCTCGAGAAGCAGTTCTCCGGCAACTCCAATGCCTCGCGCACCACCCTGGGTGGCATCAAGCGGGCGGCGGACATCATGAACTTCCTCGACAGCTCGATCGAAGGCCAGCTCATGGATTCGATTCGCGAAGTCGACGAAGACCTGTCCGGTCAGATCGAAGACCTCATGTTCGTGTTCAACAACCTGGCCGACGTCGACGACCGTGGCATCCAGGCGCTGTTGCGCGAAGTGTCCTCCGACGTGCTGGTACTGGCCCTCAAGGGTTCGGACGAAAGCGTCAAGGAAAAGATCTTCAAGAACATGTCCAAACGTGCGGCCGAACTGTTGCGCGACGACCTCGAGGCCAAAGGCCCGGTGCGCGTCAGCGACGTGGAAACCGCGCAGAAGGAAATCCTCACCATCGCCCGCCGTATGGCCGAAGCCGGAGAAATCGTGCTCGGTGGCAAGGGCGGCGAGGAAATGATCTAAGCCCATGGACAAGCATGACGAGTCTGTGACGGACCTGATCCGTGCCCGGGATGTCCGTGGTTTCGAATCCTGGGCGCTGCCCAGCTTCGATCCGCCCAAGCCGGAACCCGAGCCGGAGCCGGAACCCGAACCGCCGGAAATGGAAGAGGTGCCGCTGGAGGAAGTCCAGCCACTGACCCTGGAAGAGCTTGAAAGCATCCGTCAGGAGGCTTACAACGAAGGCTTTGCCATCGGCGAAAAAGAAGGTTTCCACAGCGCGACCCTCCGGGTGCGCCAGGAAGCCGAAGTGGCGCTGACCGCGAAGATCGCCAGTCTTGAGCAACTGATGGGGCATCTGTTCGAACCCATCGCCGAGCAGGACACCCAGATCGAAAAGTCGCTGGTCGACCTCGTGCAGCACATCGCCAGACAGGTGATTCAGCGCGAACTGGCCATCGACTCCAAACAGATCGAACACGTCATGCGCGACGCGCTCAAGCTGTTGCCGTTGGGCGTGGACAACGTGCGGCTGTACGTCAATCCGCAGGATTTCGAGCAGGTCAAAGCCCTGCGCGAACGTCATGAGGAAACCTGGCGCATCGTCGAGGACGAAAGCCTGCTGCCGGGCGGTTGCCGGGTCGAAACCGAGCACAGCCGGATCGATGCGAGCATCGAAACCCGGGTCAGCCAAATCATGGCCAAGCTGTTCGACCAGTTGCACGAACAGGCTCTGCACCCGGCCGCGCCGGACATGAGCCTGGATCTGCCGGAAACGCCAACACCGTCGCCGATCACTGACGAGCCGCGTGCGGACGCCCCCGATGCGCCTTGAACGCACCAGTTTCGCCAAGCGCCTGAGCACCTACGCCGAGGCCACCGAAATCGCCGGTGCGCCGATCCTCGAAGGACGCCTGCTGCGCATGGTCGGCCTGACCCTCGAAGCCGAGGGCCTGCGCGCCGCCATGGGCACTCGCTGCATGGTGATCAACGACGACTCCTATCACCCGTCGCAGGTAGAGGCCGAAGTCATGGGCTTCTCCGGCAGCAAGGTGTTCCTGATGCCGGTCGGCAGCGTTGCCGGCATCGCGCCGGGTGCGCGGGTCGTGCCGTTGACCGATACCGGGCGCTTGCCGATGGGCATGAGCATGCTCGGTCGCGTGCTGGACGGTGCCGGCCGGGCGCTGGACGGCAAGGGCGGCATGAAGGCCGAAGACTGGGTGCCGATGGACGGGCCGACGATCAACCCGCTCCACCGTGACCCGATCAGCGTGCCACTGGACGTGGGCATCCGTTGCATCAACGGCTTGTTGACGGTCGGTCGCGGCCAGCGTCTGGGTCTGTTCGCCGGTACGGGTGTCGGTAAGTCGGTGCTGCTGGGCATGATGACTCGCTTCACCGAGGCCGACATCATCGTCGTCGGCCTGATCGGCGAGCGGGGGCGTGAAGTTAAAGAGTTCATCGAGCACATCCTCGGTGAAGAAGGCCTCAAGCGTTCGGTGGTCGTCGCGTCCCCGGCGGACGACGCGCCGCTGATGCGGATGCGCGCTGCCATGTACTGCACGCGGATCGCCGAGTATTTCCGCGACAAGGGCAAGAACGTCCTGTTGCTGATGGATTCGCTGACCCGTTTCGCCCAGGCCCAGCGGGAAATCGCCCTGGCCATTGGCGAGCCACCGGCGACCAAGGGTTACCCGCCATCGGTGTTCGCCAAATTGCCGAAACTGGTGGAGCGTGCCGGTAACGCGGAGAAGGGCGGGGGCTCGATCACCGCGTTCTATACCGTGCTGTCCGAGGGTGACGACCAGCAGGACCCGATTGCCGACTCCGCGCGAGGCGTGCTCGACGGACACATCGTGCTGTCCCGGCGTCTGGCCGAGGAAGGCCATTACCCGGCCATCGATATCGAAGCGTCGATCAGCCGGGTGATGCCGGCGGTGGTGCCGCCGGAACACATGACCCGGGCGCAGTATTTCAAGCAATTGTGGTCGCGTTATCAGCAGAGTCGCGATCTGATCAGCGTCGGTGCCTATGTCGCCGGCGGCGATCGTGAAACGGACCTGGCGATCTCGCTCCAGCCGCAACTGGTCAGATATTTGCGTCAGGGCTTGAACGACAGCATCAGCCTGGGCGAAAGCGAGGCGCACCTCGAAACAATTTTCGCCACAGCGGCCGGCGGGTAACCGCTCATGGCCCTGAGCCGAGCGGCGCGTCTGGCGCCGGTGGTGGAAATGGCCGAGAAGGCCGAGAAAACCGCCGTGCAGCGCCTTGGTTACTTCCAGGGGCAGGTGAAAGTCGCCGAAAGCAAGCTGGCCGACCTGCATGCCTTTCGCCTCGACTACTCGGAGCAATGGATCGTGCGCGGCAGTACGGGTGTCTCCGGGCAGTGGCTGCTGGGTTTTCAGGGCTTTCTTGCGCAACTCGATACCGCTGTCGATCAACAGCGGCAAAGCCTCAACTGGCACCAGAACAATCTGGACAAGGCGCGCGAAGCCTGGCAACAGGCGTTCGCCCGGGTCGAAGGGTTGCGCAAACTTGTACAACGTTATCGCGATGAAGCGCAGCGCGCCGAAGACAAGCGCGAACAGAAACTGCTGGACGAGCTGTCCCAGCGTTTGCCGAGGCACGATGCGTATCCTTGAGCGAACCTTCGATCGTCGTTTTGATCGTGCTTGCGCCTTGCCGCAACCCCGGCCAAGTGCTAAACCTTGTACAGGTTTGTTCATGACAAGGAAGCCATAAAATGTCAGTCGTTACAGAAGTGTCCCCGGACCAGAAGAAACTGACGATTTCGATCAAGGGGCGGTTCGATTTCGGGCGCCATCAGGAGTTTCGCGAGTCCTATGAGCGACTCAACCAGAAACCAGAATCCATCGTGGTGGACCTGAAGGACGCCACCTACCTCGACAGCTCTGCGCTGGGCATGTTGCTTCTGCTGCGCGACCACGCGGGTGGCGACGAATCCGACGTGCGGGTGGTCAACAGCAACTCGGACGTGCGCAAGATCCTCGCCATCTCCAATTTCGACAAACTGTTCGACATCAGTTGACGGCCATGCAGCCGCTGGAATCCCTGACAGTCCTGATCGCGGAGGACAGTGCCGCCGACCGGTTGCTGCTGTCGACCATTGTCCGGCGCCAGGGCCATGAGGTGCTCACTGCCGCCAATGGCGCCGAGGCGGTCGAGGTGTTCCGCCGAGAGCAACCGCATCTGGTGCTGATGGATGCCATGATGCCGGTGATGGACGGCTTCGAGGCGGCACGGCAGATCAAGACGCTGGCGGGCGAGAGCCTGGTGCCGATCATCTTTCTCACCTCCCTGACGGAAAGCGAAGCGCTGGCCCGGTGTCTGGAGGCGGGGGGTGACGACTTTCTGGCGAAGCCCTACAACCAGGTGATCCTCACCGCCAAAATAAAGGCGATGGATCGTCTGCGCCGCTTGCAGGCCACCGTGCTGCAACAGCGTGACCTGATCGCCAGGCATCATGATTACCTGCTCAATGAGCAACGCGTTGCCAAAGCGGTGTTCGACAAGGTCGCGCACTCCGGATGCCTGAGTGCGCCGAATATTCGCTATCTGCAATCGCCTTACGCGCTGTTCAACGGCGATCTGCTGCTGGCTGCATATACGCCGGCCGGCGACATGCATGTGCTGCTCGGGGATTTCACCGGTCACGGCCTGCCGGCCGCGGTGGGCGCCATGCCGTTGGCCGAAGTGTTCTACGGTATGACCGCCAAGGGCTACGGCCTTGCTGAAACGCTGCGGGAGATGAACGCCAAGCTCAAGCGCATCCTGCCCGTGGACATGTTCTGCTGCGCGACGCTGTTGAGCCTGAGTTTCCAGCGCCGCACGGTGGAGGTCTGGAACGGCGGCATGCCTGACGGTTATCTGCATTGCATCGCCACCGGCGAGCGTAAGCCGCTGGCGGCGCGGCACCTACCGTTGGGCGTGCTCAGCCCGCAGGCCTTCAATGATCGTACGGAAGTCCACTCGATGGCGGTCGGCGATCGGGTGTTTCTGCTGTCCGACGGGGTGATCGACACCTGTGATGCGCAGGATCAGCTGTTCGGCGTCGAGCGCCTGCAGCAGTTGTTTGCCGCCAATCGCCAGCCCGATCACCTGTTCGAGGAGATCGAGCAGGCGCTGCACGATTTCGGTGGCGAGGCGCGGGACGACGTCAGCATGGTCGAGGTCAGCCTGCTGGAGGCGGCGCAGGTCAGTCCGTCGGCACCGGTGTATTCCGACAGCGGCCAGTCGTGCCCGCTGGACTGGTCGGTGAGCTTCGAGTTTCGCGGGGCCACGCTCAAGCGCTTCAACCCCATGCCGTACCTGCTGCAATTGCTGCTGGAGGTTCATGGCCTGCGGGCGCAGAGCGGCGCGTTGTACAGTGTGCTCGCCGAGTTGTACTCCAATGCCCTGGAACACGGGGTGCTGGGGCTTGACTCCAGCCTCAAGCGCGATGCCCAGGGGTTTGCGCGTTACTATGAACAGCGCAATGCGCGCCTCGATGCGTTGCAGGACGGCTATGTGCGCGTACACCTGAAGGTAACGCCGGAGGGCGAGGGCGGATGCCTGGCCATTCGGGTCGAGGACAGCGGCAAGGGCTTCGACGTGACGCGGGTCATGCAGCGGCCCCTCGACGATGTCCGTCTGTCGGGGCGCGGCGTCAGCCTGATCCGCCAATTGGGCCGCAATGCCGGCTGGTCCGACGATGGTCGCAGTGCCCACGTGGAGTTTTTCTGGGAGGCTCTGGCATAATCCGCGCATTCTTGATCAAGGAGTGAACAAGTGGCTGAAATACAAGTTGATCGCAACGTGCTGAGCGCGTTGCAGGAAGTCATGGAGGAGGCCTATCCGGAATTGCTGGATACCTTCATGGCGGATTCCGAAACGCGTCTGCGGGAGTTGCAAAAGACTGCCGACGCCGAGGTGTTGTCCCATGTGGCTCACAGCTTCAAGGGCAGCAGCAGCAACATGGGGGCGACTCGTCTGGCCGAGCTTTGTCATGAGCTGGAATTGCATGCCAGGGACAAGAGCCCCTCCGAAATCATCAAACTGGTCGCCGATATCCACAGCGAGTTTGCGGATGTGCGTCCTGTCTATGAAGCCGAACGACAGCGCTCGCTGACGCACTGAGCCGACCGTCCGGCGCTTTTGTCGGGCCATCGGGAAAAGTGGCCCGGCACTTGCAGTCATCTCTCTCAACTGTACCTACGATCCCAGTGCAGCGGAGACCGTGTCATGCCTGCGACCCCTAACATTCTTCTTCAGACCGCCGCCCAGGCCAAGGCTCAAGCCGCCTCCGCGAAAGCATCGGCAGCGGCCACGGAACCCGCAGACAAGGCCTCAAGCTTCGCTCAGGTGTTCGCCGACCAGGGGCAGAAAAAGCCTTCGGCGGTCGCTGACAATTCGGCCGCGCCCGTGCAGGCCAAGACTGCTGAGGCCAGCGGCAAGAAAACGGTCGACAACGATTCTTCTGCCGCCCCGGAGCCGGCGGTTGCCGATAGCGGCAATGACTTGCCCGCCGACAAACCGGCGACCGAGGACAAGACGGCCACTGACGACACAACCGATCCGGCGCAAACCCCGGTGGCCGATACCGCTCCGGTTGATCCGGCGCTGGACCCGGCGGTGGCTCAGGTCGTGCAGCCGCTGGTCGCGGCGCCGGTGGCGCAGGCGCCGGTCGTCGAAACGCCACAACCCAAAGTCGAAACCCCGGCCGTGGCCGCGTTGCCGGCGGCTGTCAAGGATCCGGCAGCGGTCGCCGACAGCGATTTCGATCCGGCGACCGACCCGCTCGATGCCTTGCCGGCCGTGCGCCTGGCCATGGAACAGAGTGGGCACATTTCCGCTTCCAGCCAGTCGTCCGCCAAGACCCCTTCCACACAAAACCCGGCCGACGGCGAATTGACCTCGGCGCAGACCTTCACCGCCGGTATGGCCAACATGCTTGACGTGCAGGCCGACAAGGACAGCACCAGCCAGGGTGGGGAGAAGTCCTTCAGTGGGCTGATCGACGACGGTCTGAAAGATCTCAAAAGCGCCACCAGCGATACCCGGGTCGATGATTTCGCCAACCGGTTGGCGGCGCTGACCCAGGCCGCGACGCCGAAAACCGCCAACGCGGTGCCAGTGAATCAGCCGATCGCCATGCACCAGAACGGCTGGACGGAGGAGGTGGTCAACCGTGTCATGTACCTGTCGAGCGCCAACCTGAAGGCTGCCGATATCCAGCTGCAGCCAGCCGAGCTCGGGCGCCTGGATATCCGGGTGAACATGGTGCCGGATCAGCAGACGCAAGTGACCTTCATGAGCGCCCACCCGAGCGTGCGTGAAGCGCTCGACGGTCAGATGCATCGCCTGCGCGACATGTTCGCCCAGCAGGGCATGGGTCAGGTGGATGTCAACGTTTCCGACCAGAGCCGCGGCTGGCAGGGTCAGGGTCAGGAACAGGCGCAGCAGGGGCAGAGTGGTCGCGCCCAGGCTGCCGGCGGTCGTCTCGATTCGGCGGATGAAGAGCTGGCCGCAACCGCCGTGACCGAAGCCGCCGCCCAGGCCACCAGCGTGATCGGCAGCAGCGCGGTCGACTACTACGCCTGATCCGGTCGACGTGACAATGTGTGGGAGCAGGCTTGCTCGCGAAAGCGGTGTGTCAGTCAGTATTTATGCTGAATTTGACGCCCCCTTCGCGAGCAAGCCCGCTCCCACATTGGTTTTGTAACTCGCCCAATCCTGCCTGCGACACTTCTGGCATAACACTTGCTCTTGCCTTGCCGTGCGACTGTGAAAACCCGATTAGTGACGGATTATTGGCATGGCGAAGAGCGAAGCAGCAGCAGTAAAAGACCCCGCAACCAAAGGCAAACTCAAGCTGATCATCGTGATCGTGCTGGCGCTGCTGTTGGCGATCGGCGCGTCCGTGGGGGCCACCTGGTTCTTCATGCACAGCGCTCAGAGCAAGCCTGCCGAAGCCGCCGCCCAAGCCGCGCCGGTCGGCAAGCAGCCGGCGATCTTCGAGCCGATGGCACCGGCGTTCGTTGCCAACTACAACCAGAACGGCCGTCAGCGCTACATGCAGGTGAGCATCACCATGCTGGCGCGTAATCAGGCGGATCTGGAAGCGCTCAAGGTGCACATGCCGGTGATCCGCAACAACCTGGTGATGCTCTTCTCCGGTCAGGATTTCGCCACCCTGGCGACGCCGGTCGGTCAGGAAATGTTGCGTCAGAAGGCCACGGCCAGCGTCCAGGAAGTGGCGCAGAAAGAGTTGGGCAAAGTGGTGATCGAACAGTTGCTTTTCACTAATTTCGTATTGCAGTAGGAACACGACATGGCCGTGCAGGATCTGCTGTCCCAGGATGAAATCGACGCGCTGTTGCATGGTGTCGACGATGGTCTGGTACAGACCGATAACGCTGCCGAACCCGGCAGTGTCAAAAGCTACGACCTGACCAGCCAGGATCGCATCGTCCGTGGACGCATGCCGACCCTGGAGATGATCAACGAGCGTTTTGCCCGCTACACCCGCATCAGCATGTTCAACATGCTGCGTCGCTCGGCGGACGTTGCCGTCGGTGGCGTGCAGGTGATGAAGTTCGGCGAATACGTACACTCGTTGTACGTGCCGACCAGTCTCAACCTGGTCAAGATCAAGCCGCTGCGCGGCACCGCGCTGTTCATTCTGGACGCCAAACTGGTGTTCAAGCTGGTGGACAACTTCTTCGGCGGCGACGGCCGTCACGCCAAGATCGAAGGGCGTGAATTCACCCCGACCGAGCTGCGCGTGGTGCGCATGGTGCTGGAGCAGGCGTTCGTCGACCTGAAGGAAGCCTGGCAGGCGATCATGGAAGTCAACTTCGAGTACATCAACTCGGAAGTGAACCCGGCCATGGCCAACATCGTCGGCCCGAGCGAAGCCATTGTGGTCTCGACCTTCCACATCGAACTCGATGGCGGTGGCGGCGACCTGCACGTGACCATGCCGTATTCGATGATCGAGCCGGTGCGCGAAATGCTCGACGCCGGTTTCCAGTCCGATCTCGACGACCAGGACGAGCGCTGGGTCAACGCCCTGCGCCAGGACGTGCTCGACGTCGACGTGCCGATCGGTGCCACCGTTGCCCGTCGCCAGCTGAAGCTGCGCGACATCCTGCACATGCAGCCGGGGGATGTGATCCCGGTCGAGATGCCGGAAGACATGATCATGCGCGCCAACGGCGTGCCGGCCTTCAAGGTCAAGATGGGCTCGCACAAAGGCAACCTCGCGTTGCAAGTGATCGAGCCGATCGAGCGTCGCTGAAGCGGCGCCCCAACCCCTGATTCTTTACCGGTTTTTTTGCCCGCCGAGGACAAATGATGAATGACGATATGAACACCCAGGACGACCAGGCACTGGCCGATGAATGGGCTGCGGCCCTGGAAGAAACCGGCGAAGCCGGGCAGGCCGATATCGATGCGCTGCTGGCCGCCGATGCGGGCACTTCCAGCTCCAACCGTCTGCCGATGGAAGAGTTCGGCAGCGTGCCGAAGAACAACGACCCGGTGTCCCTGGACGGTCCGAACCTGGATGTGATTCTCGACATTCCGGTGTCGATCTCGATGGAAGTGGGCAGCACCGACATCAACATCCGCAACCTGCTGCAACTCAACCAGGGCTCGGTGATCGAGCTGGATCGTCTGGCCGGCGAGCCGCTGGATGTACTGGTCAACGGCACGCTCATCGCCCACGGCGAAGTGGTGGTGGTCAACGAAAAGTTCGGCATCCGCCTGACTGACGTGATCAGCCCGAGCGAACGCATCAAGAAGCTGCGCTGAGTGAAAACGTTTCTCTGGGCTCTGCTGGCGCTGCCGGTCGGCGTCATGGCGGCCGAACCGGCTGCCACGACCGCTGCGGTCGTGGCACCGGCGGTCGGCAGCGGCGTTGCCGGGCAACTGACGCAACTGGTGTTCGGCCTGCTGCTGGTGCTGGGGTTGATCTTTTTCCTCGCCTGGCTGCTGCGTCGGGTGCAGCAGGCCGGTCCCGCCGGCAAGGGGCAGGTGATCGAGCTGATCGGTTCCCGCGCGCTCGGTCCGCGTGACCGGCTGATGCTGGTTCAGGTCGGCAACGAGCAAATCCTGCTCGGCCTCAGCCCCGGCACGATCACCGCGCTGCATGTGCTCAAGGAGCCGGTGCAGGTGCCGGTCACCAGCGAAAAAGCGACCCCGGAATTTGCCCAGCATCTGTTGAAGATCCTCGGCAAGGATCAAAAGGATAAGAAGTAATGGGTGCGTTGCGCATCGTCTTGACCCTGGCCCTGATGCTGGCCGCGCCGCTGGCGTTCGCCGCCGATCCGTTGTCGATTCCGGCGATTACCCTGGGCACCAATGCCGAGGGCGCGCAGGAGTATTCGGTCAGCCTGCAGATCCTGCTGATCATGACGGCGCTGAGCTTCATTCCGGCGTTCGTCATCCTGATGACCAGCTTCACCCGGATCATCATCGTCTTCTCGATCCTGCGTCAGGCCCTGGGCCTGCAACAGACGCCGTCGAACCAGATCCTCACCGGCATGGCGCTGTTCCTGACCCTGTTCATCATGGCCCCGGTGTTCGATCGGGTGAACCAGGATGCCTTGCAGCCGTATCTGGCGGAGAAACTCACCGCCCAGCAAGCGGTGGAAAAGGCCCAGGTGCCGATCAAGGACTTCATGCTCGCCCAGACCCGCTCCAGCGATCTGGAACTGTTCATGCGTCTGTCCAAGCGCACCGACATCGCCACGCCTGAGCAGGCGCCGCTGACCATTCTGGTGCCGGCGTTCGTCACCTCCGAACTGAAGACCGCGTTCCAGATCGGCTTCATGATCTTCATTCCGTTCCTGATCATCGACCTCGTTGTCGCGAGTGTGCTGATGGCGATGGGGATGATGATGCTGTCGCCGCTGATCATTTCCTTGCCGTTCAAAATCATGCTGTTCGTGCTGGTGGATGGTTGGGCGCTGATTATCGGCACCCTGGCCAGCAGTTTTGGAGGTGTTTCGCCATGACCCCTGAAGTGGCGGTCGACATTTTTCGCGAAGCCTTGTGGCTGACCACCATGATGGTCGCGATCCTGGTGGTGCCGAGCCTGCTGGTGGGCCTGCTGGTATCGATGTTCCAGGCGGCGACGCAGATCAACGAACAGACCCTGAGCTTCCTGCCGCGTCTTTTGGTGATGCTGGTGACCCTGATCGTCGCCGGCCCGTGGCTGGTGCAGACGTTCATGGAGTACATCATCGGCTTGTACAAAAACATTCCGATGGTTATCGGCTGAGTCATGCAGTCGCTGCTTCAGTTGACCGACACCCAGATCAGTACCTGGGTGGCGTCGTTCATGCTGCCGCTGTTTCGCATCGCATCGATGCTGATGGTGATGCCGGTGTTCGGCACCACGCTGGTTCCCCGACGCATTCGTCTGTACTTCGCCGTGGCGATCACCGTGGTGATCGCGCCTGGCCTGCCGCCGATGCCGGCGGTCAGTCCGCTGGACCTGAGCGGTCTGCTGCTGATCGGTGAGCAGATTCTGGTCGGCGCGGTGCTCGGGTTTTCCCTGCAACTGTTTTTCCAGGCTTTCGTGGTGGCGGGGCAGATCGTCGCGATCCAGATGGGCATGGGTTTCGCCTCGATGATCGACCCCACCAACGGCGTGTCGGTGGCGGTGATCGGGCAGTTTTTCACCATGCTGGTGACCCTGCTGTTTTTGGGCATGAACGGTCATCTGGTGGTGTTCGAGGTGCTCACCGAAAGCTTCACCACGCTGCCGGTCGGCGGCGGTCTGATGACCGCGCATTACTGGGAGCTGGCCGGCAAGCTCGGCTGGGTGCTCGGCGCGGCATTGCTGCTGGTGTTGCCGGCGGTCACGGCGCTGCTGGTGGTCAACATCGCGTTCGGCGTGATGACCCGCGCGGCGCCGCAACTGAACATCTTCTCGATCGGTTTTCCGCTGACCCTGGTGCTCGGCCTCTTCATCGTCTGGGTCGGTCTGGCGGACATTCTCAACCAGTATCAACCGCTGGCCGCCGAGGCCTTGCAGTTGCTGCGTGAACTGGCAAAGGCGAGCTGAGTCATGGCCGAAAGCGAAAGCGGTCAGGATAAGACGGAAGACCCCACGGAGAAGCGCAAAAAGGACTCTCGCGAGAAGGGCGAGGTGGCGCGCTCCAAGGAACTCAACACGCTGGCGATCATGCTTGCCGGCTCGGCGGCGCTGCTGATTTTCGGCGGCATGCTGGCCGAGGACCTGATGGAGTTGATGCGCCTGAACTTCACCCTGTCGCGCGAAGTGGTCATGGATCAGGGCTCCATGGGCAAGTTTCTGATGCAGTCGGGGCTGATGGCGCTGCTGGCGATTCAGCCGATCATGATTACGCTGCTGATTGCCGCATTCCTGGGGCCGATTGCGCTGGGTGGCTGGCTGTTCGCCGCCGGCTCCCTGGCGCCCAAGTTCAGCCGGATGAACCCGCTGTCCGGGTTCAAGCGCATGTTTTCCAGCAAATCGGTGATCGAGCTGCTCAAGGCGCTGGCCAAGTTCCTGATCACGTTGGCGGTGGCGCTGGTGGTGTTGTCCGGCGACGTCGACGACCTGTTGCGCATTGCCCACGAACCGCTTGAGCAGGCGATCATCCATAGCGTGCTGCTGGTGGGCTGGAGCACGCTATGGCTGGCGTGCGGGCTGATCATCATCGCGGCGGTCGATGTGCCGGTGCAGATCTGGGAAAGCATCAAGAAGCTCAAGATGACCAAGCAGGAAGTGCGCGACGAGCACAAGGACCAGGAGGGCCGCCCGGAGGTCAAGCAGCGCATTCGCCAGACCCAGCGCGAGATGTCGCAGCGGCGGATGATGGCGGCGATTCCGGATGCCGACGTGGTCATCACCAACCCGACCCACTACGCCGTGGCGCTCAAGTACGACGCCGACAAGGGCGGGGCGCCAGTACTGCTGGCCAAGGGCAGCGATTTCCTGGCACTGAAAATCCGCGAAATCGCCGTGGCCAACAATGTCATGCTGCTTGAGTCGCCGG
Source organism: Pseudomonas sp. B2M1-30 (assembly GCF_025447575.1). Taxonomy (NCBI): domain Bacteria; kingdom Pseudomonadati; phylum Pseudomonadota; class Gammaproteobacteria; order Pseudomonadales; family Pseudomonadaceae; genus Pseudomonas; species Pseudomonas sp. B2M1-30. The sequence continues at coordinate 97,272 of NZ_JAOEJT010000011.1, forward strand.
GCCTGGCGCGTTCGATCTACTACTCCACCGAGCTGGAGCAGGAGATCCCCGGCGGCCTGTATCTGGCGGTCGCCCAGGTGCTGGCCTACGTCTACCAGATCCGCCAATACCGCGCGGGCAAGGGCAAGCGCCCGGATCCGCTCAAGGACGACCTGCCGATCCCGCCGGATCTGCGCCGCGATTCCTGACTGTGCATTTCGTCTGAAAACCCTTCGCACCTGACAGTTCTGACAGTAGACGGCCACCGGTCCCGGCGTTTTCATGGGGGCGGGAATCGTTCCCGCTGGATGTCTCGCCGTGGACGCTTGTGGCAGGTGCTGACAGCGTTCGAGATGCTCGCGTCTTGTCAGAGGAAGCCATCATGGTTGAGCGTCTGTATCGAAAGGTCCCGGGGATGGCGTTGGATTTCGTCTCCGGTGAGCTGGTGGAAAATGCCAGCGAAAGGGCGATGGGGTATCGGGTCGTCTTCAATCTGCGCATGGACTTTTTGAACTTCAAGGTCATGGCGGACCAGTACATTCCCGGCTATCTGGACGCGCCGCTCAATGCGATCCGGCCCGAGTTCGATGGGTTGGCCTATCACCATGCTTACAATTACTTCTTCGACTGGGCAGGACGTATTCGCGATAACGCGGCGTTGTTCCGGGTTTTCAGCGATGCGGATTACTACTCGGCCGCGTGGTCGAGCGGCGGGCTCGAACAGCGGTACGACAAGCCTGAGCTCAAAATGACCGGAGACACCTTGCAGATCACGGCGGGCAAGTATTTTCGCCATGAGGACGGGCGGCCGGTGCAGATCGGTGAACTGCCGGTCGCTCGTTTCCAGGCGGCCCTCAACCTGATGCACAGTGATGTTTTGTCCGGGGACACGGCGCCGTACACGGTTGTCGTGTTGGGTTATGCCGAAGAAGACATGGTGGATGTGGAAGGTGTCCCGATGAATCGCGGGATGCGCTACATGAAAACCCATCAACTGACGTTGGGGCCGATTGCGCCCGAACAGATTCTCACCGCCGGTTGATCTGCCCGCCACGGGCCTGTTTGCGAGAGTGTCGGCAGGCCCGTTTTCACTGACGCAATCCTTGCGCAAAAATCCCGATAAACCCCTCTGTTTCAATCCTGTGCAAAAGTTGGAAGGCTTTTTGCAGTAGCCGCCGTGCGCCTGCTTCGGGCGTCAAAAGTTTGCTTTAAAGGAACGGGGAAAACCGGTGGATCGCTCTCAGTTAATCAACAGTGCTCGCTCGAACATTGCCGAACTCAGTCGCGGCAATCTGGGCGTGCCGCTGTTGCTGCTGGTCATGCTGGCCATGATGATGCTGCCGGTGCCGCCGTTCCTGCTCGACGTGTTCTTCACCTTCAACATCGCCCTGTCGATCGTGGTGCTGCTGGTCTGCGTGTACGCCCTGCGGCCGCTGGATTTTGCGGTGTTCCCGACGATCCTGCTGGTGGCGACGCTGTTGCGACTGGCGCTGAACGTGGCGTCGACACGGGTGGTGATGCTCCACGGTCAGGACGGCCACGCCGCCGCCGGTAAGGTGATCCAGGCCTTCGGTGAGGTGGTGATCGGCGGTAACTACGTGGTCGGTATCGTGGTCTTCGCGATCCTGATGATCATCAACTTCGTCGTGGTCACCAAGGGTGCCGGGCGGATTTCCGAGGTGAGCGCGCGCTTCACCCTCGATGCGATGCCCGGCAAGCAAATGGCGATCGACGCCGACCTCAACGCCGGCCTGATCGACCAGGCCCAGGCCAAGGCCCGCCGTCAGGAGGTCGCCCAGGAAGCCGAGTTCTACGGTTCCATGGACGGTGCCAGCAAGTTCGTGCGCGGTGACGCCATCGCCGGCCTGCTGATCCTGTTCATCAACCTGATCGGCGGCATGGCCGTCGGTATCTTCCAGCACAACATGACCTTCGCCGACGCGGGCAAGGTTTACGCGCTGCTGACTATCGGTGACGGTTTGGTGGCGCAATTGCCATCACTGCTGCTCTCCACTGCTGCGGCGATCATGGTGACCCGTGCTTCCGGTTCGGAAGACATGGGCAAGCAGATCAACCGCCAGATGTTCGCCTCGCCCAAAGCGCTGGCCGTGGCCGCCGGACTGATGGCGGTCATGGGCCTGGTGCCGGGCATGCCGCACTTTTCGTTCCTGACCATGGCCGCCCTGGCCGCCGGCGGCGCGTACCTGTTCTGGAAAAAGCAGAACGCCGACAAGGTGCAGGCGTTGCAGGAGGTCAAGCGTCAACAGGAGCTGCTGCCGTCGCCGGCCCGCGCCCTGGAAACCAAGGAGCTGGGCTGGGACGACGTGACTCCGATCGACATGATCGGCCTGGAGGTCGGCTATCGCCTGATTCCGCTGGTGGACCGCAACCAGGGCGGGCAACTGCTGGCGCGGATCAAGGGCGTGCGCAAGAAGCTGTCCCAGGACCTGGGCTTCCTGATGCCGACCGTCCACATTCGCGACAACCTGGATCTGGCACCGAGCGCTTATCGCCTGACCCTGATGGGCGTGATCCTCGCCGAAGCCGAGATCTACCCGGACCGCGAACTGGCGATCAACCCCGGTCAGGTCTACGGCTCGCTCAACGGCATCAACGCCAAGGATCCGGCTTTCGGCCTGGAAGCGGTGTGGATCGAAATCAGCCAGCGTGCCCAGGCGCAATCGCTGGGTTATACCGTGGTCGATGCCAGTACCGTGGTCGCCACCCACTTGAACCAGATTCTGTACAAGCACTCCAGCGAGCTGATCGGCCACGAAGAAGTGCAGCAACTGATGCAATTGCTGGCCAAGGGTTCGCCGAAACTGGCCGAAGAGTTGGTGCCGGGGGTGGTTTCGCTGTCGCAACTGCTCAAGGTTCTGCAGGCGCTGCTGGCCGAACATGTGCCGGTGCGCGATATCCGCAGCATCGCCGAAGCCATCGCCAACAACGCCGCCAAGAGTCAAGATACCGCCGCGCTGGTGGCTGCCGTGCGGGTTGGCGTATCCCGCGCCATCGTCCAAAGCATTGTAGGTACTGAGTCCGAGCTGCCTGTGATCACCTTGGAGCCAAGGTTGGAACAAATATTGCTCAATAGTCTGCAGAAGGCAGGACAAGGCTCGGAAGAGGGCGTTCTGCTGGAGCCAAGCATGGCCGAGAAGCTGCAACGTTCGCTCATCGAAGCGGCGCAGCGTCAGGAAATGCAAGGTCAGCCGGTGATCCTGTTGGTAGCAGGCCCGGTACGCGCGATGCTCTCGCGTTTTGGCCGCCTCGCCGTCCCCGGACTGCATGTGCTGGCCTACCAGGAAATTCCGGACAACAAGCAAGTGACCATCGTTGCGACAGTAGGGCCCAACGGCTGAGGTAGTGGTTTATGCAAGTTAAGCGTTTTTTCGCCGCCGATATGCGTCAGGCCATGAAGCTGGTTCGTGATGAGCTGGGCGCTGATGCCGCCATCATTGGCAACCGCCGCATTGCCGGCGGCGTCGAGCTGACGGCGGCGCTGGATTACAAACTGTCGGCGCTGGCGCCACGGGTGCCGAACATGGAACTCGAAGACGAGCTGCGCAAGACCCAGTCGCGCATCGTCACCGCCCAGGCCGAGCTGAGCCTGCGTGGCGAAGCCGACGGCAGCACCAATCGCCAGTTGTTCTCCGGGCTGCCGCTGACGGCCGGCCTGCCGCTGACCGCTGCCGAACCGCTGACCGAGCCGACCTACGCCGCGCCGAATCGCCCGGCCCCGGTGGCGCCTGCCCCGGCCGCTGCCGGTGTCGATCCGCGTGCGCTGGACTCGATGCGGTTCGAACTCAACAGCCTGCGCGAACTGATGGAAGTGCAGCTCGGCACCCTGGCCTGGAACCAGCTGCAAGGCAGCCGTCCGGCCCAGGCCAATCTTTACCGTCGCCTGCAACGGATCGGCCTGTCCGGCCCGCTGTCCCGTGATCTGCTGGCGATGATCAGCGATATCGAAGAGCCGCGTCAGGCCTGGCGCATGTTGCTCGCGCACTTGGCGCGGATGATCTCTGTTCCGGAAGTCGAGCCGCTGGAAGACGGCGGGGTGATTGCCATGGTCGGCCCGGCCGGCATGGGCAAGACCACCACGCTGGCCAAGCTGGCCGCTCGCTACGTGCTCAAGTACGGCGCGCAGAACATTGCGCTGGTGAGCATGGACAGCTTCCGCATCGGTGCCCAGGAGCAGTTGAAGACGCTGGGGCGGATCCTCAATGTGTCGGTGACCCACGTCGACCCGGGCCAGTCCCTGGTGCAGGCGCTGGATCCGCTGCTGCGCAAGCGCGTGGTGCTGATCGACACCGCCGGCCTGCAGGCCAGCGACCCGGCCCTGCGCATGCAACTGGAAAGCCTGGCCGGTCGCGGCATCCGCTCGAAAAATTATCTGGTGCTGGCAACCACCAGCCAGAAACAGGTTCTAACCGCCGCTTATCACAGTTACAAGCGTTGCGGGCTCGCCGGGTGCATCCTGACTAAACTGGATGAAACGGCCAGTCTGGGCGAGGTGTTGAGCCTGGCGATCAGCCATGAACTGCCGGTCGCCTACCTGACCGATGGCCCGCGCATTCCGGATGATCTGCATCTGCCGCGCCGTCATCAACTGGTCAGCCGCGCCGTCAGCGTGCAAATGCAGGAAGAACCCAGCGAAGAAGCCATGGCTGACATGTTCGCTGATATCTACCACAGCCCGACCAAGCAGGTTGGCTGAGGTAATGAACAGTTTTTGTACCTACATCGATGGCTTGCCACGCATTGTTCCGGTTGTGAACGCGCAGCCAGTAATGTGGCCTCCGTCTATGCAAGACAAGGTAAAGAAATAACATGGGCAGCATGCATCCCGTACAGGTGATCGCGGTGACCGGCGGCAAAGGTGGCGTCGGCAAGACTAACGTGTCAGTGAACTTGTCTCTGGCGCTGGCAGAGCTTGGCCGTCGGGTCATGCTGCTGGACGCCGATCTGGGGCTGGCGAACGTCGACGTTCTGCTGGGGCTTACGCCAAAACGCACACTGGCCGACGTGATCGAAGGCCGCTGCGAGCTGCGCGACGTGCTGTTGCAGGGGCCGGGCGGGATCCGCATCGTGCCGGCCGCTTCCGGCACCCAGAGCATGGTTCACCTGAGCCCGGCGCAGCATGCCGGTCTGATCCAGGCCTTCAGCGATATCGGTGACAACCTCGACGTGCTGGTGATCGACACCGCTGCGGGTATCGGTGACTCGGTGGTCAGTTTTGTCCGCGCCGCCCAGGAAGTGCTGCTGGTGGTCTGCGACGAACCGACGTCCATCACCGACGCCTACGCGCTGATCAAACTGCTCAACCGCGACTACGGCATGAACCGCTTCCGCGTCCTCGCCAACATGGCGCAGAGCCCGCAGGAAGGGCGCAATCTGTTCGCCAAGTTGACCAAGGTCACTGATCGCTTCCTTGACGTCGCCCTACAATACGTGGGCGCGGTGCCTTACGACGAAAGCGTGCGCAAGGCGGTGCAGAAACAGCGTGCGGTCTATGAAGCCTTCCCGCGTTCCAAGTGCGCGCTGGCGTTCAAGGCCATCGCCCAGAAGGTCGACACCTGGCCGCTGCCCGCCAACCCGCGTGGGCACCTCGAATTTTTCGTCGAGCGCCTCGTGCAGCAAACGGCAGGGCCAGTGCTATGACCGCCAGCGGTATGAACTACTACAAGAAGTCGGCACGTGACGCGCAGTACGAGCTGATCGAGCGTTACGCGCCACTGGTCAAACGCATTGCCTACCACTTGCTGGCGCGATTGCCGGCCAGTGTGCAGGTCGAGGACTTGATCCAGGCCGGGATGATCGGCCTGCTCGAAGTCTCGACCAAATACGACGCCAGCAAGGGCGCCAGTTTCGAAACGTACGCGGGCATCCGGATCCGTGGCGCGATGCTCGATGAAGTGCGCAAGGGGGACTGGGCGCCACGCTCGGTTCACCGCAACACCCGTATGGTCAGCGACGCGATTCGCGCAATTGAAGCTAAAACCGGCCGTGACGCTAAAGATCACGAGGTTGCGGCCGAACTCCAATTGAGTCTCGACGATTACTACGGGATTTTGAATGACACCTTGGGCAGCCGGCTGTTCAGTTTCGACGACCTGTTGCAGGACGGCGAACACGAAGGTCTGCACGAGGATGGCGCCAGTGCTCATCTGGAGCCGTCGCGCGATCTGGAAGACGAGCGATTCCAGGCCGCGCTGGCGGACGCGATTGCCAATTTGCCGGAGCGTGAGCGACTGGTGTTGGCGCTGTACTACGACGAAGAGCTGAACCTCAAGGAAATCGGTGAAGTCCTGGGCGTCAGTGAATCGCGGGTCAGCCAGTTACACAGCCAGTGCGCGGCCCGTTTGCGGGGGCGTTTGGGGGAGTGGCGAGCGCGCTGAGGGCGGTGTGGGGACGCTGCGAACGAGGCTGGTGCGGTGGTGAACGGCACCGGTCTCGATCTGTTGTGCTCCAGACAGTCTTTGAGTGCTTTGCCGGATTGATTGAAATGGCGCGTCCAGGTGCTGGGCGCGTTTAAGACTGCTTGGAGGTCGAATTGAACAAAGACATGAAAATCCTCATCGTTGACGATTTCTCGACGATGCGGCGGATCATCAAGAACCTGCTGCGTGATCTGGGGTTCACCAACACCGTTGAAGCGGACGATGGCACCACCGCCATTCCGGTGCTCAACAGCGGCAGCATCGACTTTCTGGTGACTGACTGGAACATGCCCGGCATGACCGGCATCGACCTGCTGCGTCACGTGCGCGCCGATGAAAAGCTCAAGCACCTGCCGGTGCTGATGGTGACCGCTGAAGCCAAGCGCGAACAGATCATCGAAGCGGCCCAGGCCGGCGTTAACGGCTACGTGGTCAAACCTTTCACAGCTCAGGCACTGAAAGAAAAGATCGAGAAGATTTTCGAACGCATCGGCTGATGTACGCGCCCCGGGGGAGCTATGGAGCATAACGAATCTTCACAGGGCGACTTCGAGTCGACTCTGAAAAAACACGCGGTCGAACTGGTCGAAAGCCTTGAAAAAGGCAAGTTCGGCGAAGCCGTGCAACTGATCCATGAGCTCAATCAGACCCGCGACCGTGGCCTGTACCAGGAAGTGGGCAAGCTCACGCGTGAACTGCACAGCGCGATCGTCAATTTCCAGATCGATCCGCACATGCCGCAAGCCGAGGAAGTGTCGCAGATCACTGATGCGACCGAACGCCTGGGCTATGTGGTCAAGCTGACCGAGAACGCCGCCAACCGCACCATGGATCTGGTGGAGAGCGCCACGCCGGTGGTCAATGGCCTGGCTGACGAAGCCCAGGCGTTGAGTGCCGACTGGGGGCGTTTCATGCGCCGCGAAGTCGGTGCCGAAGAGTTCCGTGAACTGGCTCGCCGGGTCGACGGTTTTCTGGCACGCAGCAGCGCGGACAACCGCGCCGTATCGGCCAACCTGAACGACATTCTGCTGGCCCAGGATTACCAGGACCTCACCGGTCAGGTGATCAAGCGTGTGACCCAGTTGGTCACCGAAGTCGAAAGCAACCTGCTCAAACTCGTCCTCATGGCCAGTCAGGTGGACCGCTTCGCGGGCATCGAACATGACCGTGCGGCGATGCTTGCTGAAAAAGATCCACAAAAACATCTCTCGCAGGGTGAAGGTCCGCAGATTCATGCCGATAAACGAGAAGACGTTGTGTCCGGTCAGGACGATGTGGACGATTTGCTATCCAGCCTTGGATTTTGAGTTTTTTTGGGTTTTTAGACCTGTAGGAGCACCCCATTAATGAGCTTCGGCGCCGATGAAGAGATCCTTCAGGATTTCCTGGTTGAGGCCGGCGAGATTCTTGAGCAACTGTCCGAGCAACTGGTCGAGCTGGAAAGCCGTCCGGATGACGCGGATCTGCTCAACGCAATTTTTCGCGGTTTCCACACTGTAAAAGGGGGCGCCGGCTTCCTTCAGCTCAACGAGCTGGTGGAGTGCTGTCACATCGCCGAAAACGTGTTCGACATCCTGCGCAAGGGTGAGCGTCGCGTAGATGCAGAACTGATGGACGTGGTACTCGAAGCGCTGGACTCGGTGAACAGCATGTTCGGCGAAGTTCGCGATCGCAGCCCGATCACCGCTGCAACACCGGAACTGCTGGCGGCGCTGTCGCGTCTGGCCGAGCCGCAATCGGCTGATGAAGCCGTGGCCTCGCCGGTGGCCGAGATGATCGAGGAACTGGTCGTTGAAGACGCAGCCTCGGGCGACATCACCGATAACGAATTCGAACAGTTGCTGGACTCGCTGAGCGCCGTCAAGGCTGAAGCCGAGGCTCCGGCGGCCGTGGCTGCGCCGGTGCAGAGCGCCGATGAAGCGGCCAGCGATGAAATCACCGATGCCGAGTTCGAGTCGCTGCTCGACCAGCTTCACGGCAAGGGTCAGTTCGCCGCTGATGCGGTGGCCCCGGCGGCGGCCGCTCCTGCGGCGCCGGCAGCGGGCGACAGCTCCGACATTACCGACGATGAGTTCGAAGCCCTGCTCGATCAGTTGCACGGCAAAGGCAACTTCGCCGTCGAAGCGCTGGAGTCGGCCATTGCTTCGGCCCCGGCGCCTGCCGCTCCGGCTGCGGCCGCTGCGGGCAGCGATCTGATCACCGATCACGAATTCGAATCGCTGCTCGACCAGCTGCACGGCAAAGGCAAGTTCACGGACGTCGCTAGCGGTGCGCCAGTTTCCGCCGGCAGCACTTCGGCCGTCGCCACGCCTGCTGCCGCCGCACCTGCCGCCAAGACTCCGGCCGCTGCGCCGAAGCCGGCCGCGAAAGCCGCCGAGCCAAAAGCCGAAGCGCCAAAACCGGCCGCCGCTGCCGCACCGGCACCTGCCCGTGCGCCGGCTTCGCCGCCACCGGAAAAACCGGCCAGTGAAGCCGAGACCACCGTGCGGGTCGACACCGCGCGTCTCGACGAAATCATGAACATGGTCGGCGAACTGGTACTGGTGCGTAACCGTCTGGTGCGCCTGGGCCTCAACAGCGGCGACGAAGCCATGTCCAAGGCCGTGTCGAACCTCGACGTGGTCACGGCCGACTTGCAGACCGCGGTGATGAAGACCCGGATGCAGCCGATCAAGAAGGTCTTCGGGCGCTTCCCGCGTCTGGTTCGCGACCTGGCGCGTCAGCTCAAGAAAGAGATCAACCTGGAACTGGTGGGTGAAGAGACCGACCTCGACAAGAACCTCGTCGAAGCACTGGCCGACCCGCTGGTCCACTTGGTGCGCAACGCGGTCGACCACGGTATCGAGTCGCCGGAAGAACGCGAAGCCTCGGGCAAGGCCCGTGGCGGCAAGGTGGTGCTGGCCGCCGAACAGGAAGGCGACCACATCCTGCTGTCGATTTCCGATGACGGCAAGGGCATGGACCCGAACGTCCTGCGTTCGATCGCGGTAAAACGCGGTGTGATGGACAAGGATGCGGCCGATCGCCTGAGCGACACCGAATGCTACAACCTGATCTTCGCCCCGGGCTTCTCGACCAAGACCGAGATTTCCGACGTGTCCGGCCGTGGCGTCGGCATGGACGTGGTGAAGACCAAGATTTCCCAGCTCAACGGTTCGATCAACATCTACTCGACCAAGGGCCAGGGTTCGAAGATCGTCATCAAGGTGCCGCTGACCCTGGCGATCATGCCGACCCTGATGGTGATGCTCGGCAACCAGGCGTTCGCGTTCCCGCTGGTGAACGTCAACGAAATCTTCCACCTCGACCTGTCGACCACCAACGTGGTGGATGGCCAGGAAGTGGTGATCGTGCGGGACAAGGCGCTGCCATTGTTCTACCTCAAGCGCTGGCTGGTCAGCTCCGCCGCTCACGAAGAGCAGCGCGAGGGCCATGTGGTGATCCTTTCGGTGGGCACCCAGCGGATCGGCTTCGTCGTCGATCAACTGGTCGGCCAGGAAGAAGTGGTCATCAAGCCGTTGGGCAAGATGCTCCAGGGAACTCCGGGCATGTCCGGCGCCACCATCACCGGTGACGGCCGCATTGCACTGATTCTCGATGTTCCGAGCATGCTCAAGCGTTACGCCGCACGGCGTATTTGAATCCGGGGCGGCGGGGCGACAACGTCTCGCCGCACCTAATGGAGTGTTTATGGCAGTCAAAGTCCTGGTGGTGGACGATTCGGGTTTTTTCCGCCGCCGCGTCTCGGAAATTCTTTCAGCGGATCCGAGCATCCAGGTCGTCGGTACGGCGACCAACGGTAAAGAGGCGATCGATCAGGCCCTGGCCCTCAAGCCGGACGTGATCACCATGGACTACGAGATGCCGATGATGGACGGCATCACGGCCGTGCGGCATATCATGCAGCGCTGCCCGACCCCGGTGTTGATGTTCTCCTCGCTGACCCACGAAGGCGCCCGGGTGACCCTGGATGCGCTGGATGCCGGCGCGGTGGATTTCCTGCCGAAGAATTTCGAAGACATCTCCCGCAACCCGGAGAAGGTCAAGCAGTTGCTGTGCGAGAAGGTTCACAGCATCTCGCGCAGTAACCGTCGTTTCAGTGCCTACAGCGCACCGGCGCCGGCTGCTGCGCCTGCGCCGACACCCGCGCCTGCACCTGCGTCGTCGAGTTTCGCCAGCCATGGCAGCAGCGCTCCGGCCCGTCCGGCGCCAGCCCCTGTCCATGCACCGACCCGCACTCCGGCGGCCAGCGCTTCGTCGCCGGCCCCCAAGCGCAAGTCCTACAAACTGGTGGCGATCGGTACATCGACCGGCGGCCCGGTAGCCCTGCAACGGGTCCTGACCCAGTTGCCGGCCAACTTCCCGGCGCCGATCGTGCTGATCCAGCACATGCCGGCAGCGTTCACCAAGGCGTTCGCCGAGCGTCTGGACAAGCTGTGCCGCATCAGCGTCAAGGAAGCCGAGGATGGCGACATCCTGCGTCCGGGCATGGCGCTGCTGGCGCCGGGTGGCAAGCAGATGATGATCGACGGCCGTGGCGCGGTGAAAATCCTCCCGGGCGACGAACGTCTGAACTATAAGCCGTGCGTAGACATCACCTTCGGCTCCGCCGCGAAATCCTACGGCGACAAAGTTCTGGCGGTGGTGCTGACCGGCATGGGCGCCGACGGCCGTGAAGGCGCGCGTCTGCTCAAGCAGGGCGGCAGTTCGGTGTGGGCGCAGGACGAAGCCAGTTGCGTGATCTACGGCATGCCGATGGCGATCGTCAAAGCTGACCTCGCCGACGCGGTGTACGGCCTGGACGATATCGGCAAGCATCTGGTCGAGGCGTGCATCTGATGGATGTTCTAAGCCTTATCGGGATCATCATGGCGTTCGTCGCCATCATCGGCGGCAACTTCCTTGAAGGCGGTCACCTCGGCGCGCTGGCCAACGGCCCGGCGGCGCTGATCGTGCTGGGCGGCACGATCGGGGCCGCGCTGCTGCAATCGCCGATGAGCGCCTTCAAGCGCGCCATGCAGATTCTCGCCTGGATCTTCTTCCCGCCACGGGTGGACCTGGCCGGCGGCATCGACCGGGTGGTCAACTGGAGTCTCACCGCGCGCAAGGAAGGCCTGCTCGGCCTGGAAGGCGTGGCAGATGCCGAACCGGACGCCTACTCGCGCAAAGGCCTGCAACTGTTGGTCGACGGCGCCGAGCCGGAAGCGATCCGCAGCATTCTTGAAGTCGATTTCTACACCCAGGAAGCCCGCGACATCGAAGCTGCCAAGGTCTTCGAAAGCATGGGCGGCTACGCGCCGACCATCGGCATCATCGGGGCAGTGATGGGCCTGATTCATGTCATGGGCAACCTGGCCGATCCGTCGCAACTGGGCAACGGCATCGCCGTGGCGTTCGTCGCCACCATCTACGGTGTGGCGAGTGCCAACCTGGTGCTGCTGCCGGTCGCCGCCAAGCTCAAGTCAATCGCGTTGCGGCAGTCGCGTTATCGCGAAATGTTGTTGGAAGGTATTTTGTCGATCGCCGAAGGTGAAAACCCTCGCTCTATCGAGCTGAAGCTTCAGGGCTTCATGGATTGATGGGGGTAATGGACTATGGCTCGTCGTCGCCAGCATGAAGAACACGTCAACCACGAGCGCTGGCTTGTGTCGTACGCAGACTTCATCACGCTGCTGTTCGCTTTCTTTGTGGTGATGTACTCGATCTCGTCGATCAACGAAGGCAAGTACAAGATCATTTCCGAAGCGTTGATCGGGGTCTTCACCGACTCCGACCGCGCGCTCAAGCCGATCCCCATCGGCGAAGAACGACCGAAGACCGTGACCCCGGCCAAGCCGCTGGTCAAGGACAGCGAGCAGGTCGACGCCGGTATCGCCGGGGCCAGCGATCCGCTGAAAAGCATTGCCGACGACATCAGCGCCGCGTTCGGCGACCTGATCAGTTCCAACCAGATGACCGTGCGCGGCAACGAGCTGTGGGTCGAGATCGAGCTGAACTCCAGCCTGTTGTTCGGCAGCGGCGACGCGATGCCGAGCGACATCGCGTTCAGCATCATCGACAAGGTCGCAGCGATCCTCAAACCGTTCGACAACCCGATCCACGTCGAAGGCTTCACCGATGACCAGCCGATCCGCACCGCGCAGTACCCGACCAACTGGGAGCTGTCCTCGGCGCGTTCGGCGAGCATCGTGCGCATGCTGGCGATGCAGGGGGTGAACCCAGGTCGCCTGGCGTCGGTGGGCTACGGCGAATTCCAGCCGGTGGCCAACAATGCCACCGCCGAGGGCCGCGCGAAAAACCGTCGCGTGGTGCTGGTGGTGTCGCGAAATCTGGACGTGCGCCGCAGCCTCACCGGTACGGGCACCGCCAATGCAACACCGGACGCGGCATTGAAGCGCGCTGGCACACAAACTGCACCGACCCCGGTCAAGACGCCGGGACGCGAGAGTGCCGTCAATTCTCCGTCGCCCGCATTAATACGCTGAGCTATGTCTCGGCCGAGCATCTCGGCCGGGAGGAATGATCCGAATGAGAGTCTGGGCAGTCGCCAATCAAAAGGGTGGTGTCGGTAAAACCACTTCCTCCATCGCTTTAGCCGGGTTGCTGGCCGAGGCGGGCAAGCGCGTGGTTGTGGTCGATCTCGACCCCCACGGCTCGATGACCAGCTATTTCGGTTACGATCCCGACAGCCTGGAACACAGCAACTACGACCTGTTCCTGCACAAGGGCGGCGTGCCGCAAGGCCTGCCGGGGCAGTTGCTGCTGTCGACCAGCGACGAACGCATTTCCCTGCTGCCGTCGAGCACCGCGCTGGCGACCCTCGAGCGCCAGTCGCCGGGGCAGAGTGGCCTGGGCCTGGTGATCGCCAAGAGTCTGGCGCAGCTGTGGCAGGATTTCGATTACGCGATCATCGACAGCCCGCCGCTGTTGGGCGTACTGATGGTCAACGCCCTGGCCGCCAGTCAGCAACTGGTGATCCCGGTGCAGACCGAACACCTGGCCGTCAAAGGTCTGGAGCGCATGGTCAACACCCTGGCAATGATCAACCGCTCGCGCAAACAGGCGCTGCCGTTCAGCATCGTGCCGACCCTGTTCGACCGCCGCACCCAGGCGTCGATGGGCACCCTGCGGGTGTTGCGTGACAAATTCCCCGACGAGATCTGGCAGGGTTACATCCCGGTCGATACCCGTCTGCGCGATGCCAGCCGTGCAGGTGTCACGCCTTCGCAGTTCGATGGCAAGAGCCGTGGCGTGCTGGCTTACCGCGCGCTGCTCAAGCATTTGCTGGCGCAGCAACTCGTTCCGCAGGTGGCCTGAGCATGAACCGGCCGATCAAACTGACTTCACGTCCGCAGATGGCTTTGCAGTCCTATCTGGACAGCTTGTTGCAGGACGTGCCGGAGGCGTTGCCGGACGAAGTCGAGGCGCAGGTCGAAGTGGTTGAAAGTGCCGCCGCGCTCGATGAATTCCAGGCAGCGGTGCTTGAAGAGCAGGCGCGCGATGCACAGGCGTCTGCCAGACCGGTGACAACGGTGGCGGCGCCAGCCCCGGCCCCGGCCCCGGTTGCCAGAGCGCCTGTGGCATTGATCGAAACCCCGGAACCTGTGCGGCCGGTTTCGACCCTCGCACCGCTGTTGCAAACCCGATTGCTGCAAACGACGCCGGAACCGGAACCCGCTCTCGCGCCGGTCGAGCCACAAGCGCCGGCCCCTGTGCAGGTTGAGCAAACGCTGGTTCCGCCGCTGGTGGAAGTGCATCTGCCGCCGAGTAACACACCGCCGCCGGTGGACACCGATGGTCGTCCGGCCTGGGCCGCCGAAGCGTTCGAATGCCTGTTGTTTGACGTCGCCGGGCTGACCCTGGCGGTGCCGCTGGTGTGCCTGGGTTCGATCTATTCGCTGGCCGGCCACGAATTGACGCCGCTGTTCGGTCAGCCGGAATGGTTCCTCGGCATCCTGCCGAGCCAGGCCGGCAACCTGAAGGTGCTGGACACCGCGCGTTGGGTCATGCCGGATCGTTATCGCGACGACTTCCGCCAGGGCTTGCAGTACGTGATTTCGGTGCAGGGCTACGAGTGGGGGCTGGCGGTGCATCAGGTCAGCCGCTCGCTGCGCCTGGACCCGAATGAAATCAAATGGAGAAGTCACCGAGGGCAGCGGCCATGGCTCGCCGGCACGGTGATTGAACACATGTGCGCCTTGCTCGATGTCGCCGCACTGGCCGAGTTGATCGCCAGCGGTGGGGCCAAGCACATGTCCGGCAGTAAGCCGAACCACAAACCGACATAAAAGACACGCGCTGGCCCTTGAAGCCGGCGCACCGAACACACACCGCCAGGCGCGGTTTTTCGAGGGGCTAGGGTATGAACGACAAGGCTACGGCGGCAAAGGGTTCCGAAGATCCGATCCTGCAATGGGTGACCTTCAAACTGGACAATGAAACCTACGGCATCAACGTGATGCGCGTTCAGGAAGTCCTGCGCTACACCGAAATCGCTCCGGTTCCGGGTGCGCCAAGCTACGTGCTGGGCATCATCAACCTGCGCGGCAACGTGGTGACCGTGATCGACACCCGTCAGCGCTTCGGCCTGATGAGCGGCGAGATCAGCGACAACACCCGTATCGTCATCATCGAGGCCGACAAGCAAGTGGTCGGGATCATGGTCGACAGCGTGGCTGAAGTGGTTTACCTGCGTCAGTCGGAAATCGAGACCGCGCCAAACGTCGGTAACGAAGAGTCGGCCAAGTTCATCCAGGGCGTATGCAACAAGAACAACGAGTTGCTGATCCTGGTCGAGCTGGACAAGATGATGAGCGAAGAAGAATGGTCGGAACTGGAGAATATCTGATTGATTCTCGAGGTAGCGGTCATTGTCCTGTTCCTTTTCTGGGCAGGCACGCTGGCGATGTTTCTGGCGTACATCAAGGCGCAGCGGCTGATCGCTGCGCAACAGGCCCAGGGCGATGCGCTGCGTGACCAGCGCATCAAGGACCTGGCCAAGCGCGTCGACGATTACCAGAACGGCAACGTGCGCATGGGCGAAGCCCTGCACGAGCTGCGCGCGGTCGTCGGTCCGTTGCCGGACAAGATCATCCAGCTGGAACAGCGCGACCCCTCGAGCCTGTCGTTCGCCCAGGCGGCGAAACTGGTGGGCATGGGCGCGAGCGTCGATGAACTGACCCAGTCCTGCGGCTTGACCCAGGCTGAGGCAGAGTTGATGAGAAAGCTGCACAGAAGCTGATTTTTGCGTTGAAGCTGAAATCGCCCTTCGCGAGCAAGCCCGCTCCCACAATCAACGTGGCGGCGGGCTTGTTTGCGAAGGGGGCTTCGAAACCTCAGTAATCATCCCCGCGATCGGTGATGTCCTTCTCGACCATCGGCGCATCCGGATCCTGTCCTTGCGGGAACTTGCCCTTCAGATTCCACGCAAACGCGATGATCTCGGCGATCGTCAGGTACAGCTCCGGCGGAATGCTGTCGCCCAGTTCCATGCGCGCGAGCAGGCGCACCAGTTCGGCGTTTTCGTAGATCGGTACTTCGCAGTCGCGGGCGATGCGCAGGATTTCTTCGGCCAGTTCTTCATCGCCCTTGGCGGTGAGCGTCGGGGCGTGGCTGCCGTCGTATTTGAGGGCGATGGCCTGGCGTGGTGCGGTGGAATCGTTCATGCGGTTTCGTCGACCCAGCGGTGTTCGAGACGGGTTTGGTTGCCTTGCGGCGGAGTGCCGAGGTGGCAGTCGAGATCGCCGACATTCAGCCCCGAATCCAGCAGGCGCTGGCGCAGCGCGGCCAGATTGCTTTCGATCAGGCTTGCGGTGTACGGCCGTTCGGCCCAGAGCTGGCTCGACAGGCTGCCACTGATGAGTTGCGCCTGAATCTGCATCGGCCCCAGCGGTTCCATGTCGAATGCCAGATCGACGCGCCACAGTTGTTGTTTGGGTTCGCGCTCGTCGCGGCGTTGCTCGTTTGGCTCCTGTTTTTCCGGGGCTTCCTCGCGCTGGAATTTGACCTGCAACGGCACGATGTCCTGCAAGTTGCGCATGGGGATTTCCAGTTGCCAGGTGCTCAGCAGACGGCCGTCGTCGGTGACGCCGGTCTGTTCCAGGCTCGATAACTGATGGCTTTGCAGGCGCGATACCGCCGCTGCCGCGAGGCGCAGCAGATGCTCCAGATCGCCTTCGCCTTCCAGACTTTGCAGCAGTCGTTCGGGCAGCGGGAAGCTGCTCGGCACAGGTTTGGCGCTGACCTGGCCGAGGGTGCCGAGGGCGTTGCGTACGAAACTCGGCAGCGCCTGGGCCAGGGTGTTGGCGGCGATGATCGCGTTGAAACTGGTGCTGCTCGGCAGTCCTGGCGTGAGCTGCGCGATCAGTTTCAGCAGGTCGCTTTTCATGTCCGGGGTCAGCGTCGGGTTTTGCCCGGTGAGCAATTTGGTTTCGAGGAAAACCCCGCTGTTGGCCAGGGCCTGGGCCAGACCCCGAGGGGTGCTCAATTGTTGTACATCCGGCAGGCTGGCGAGCAGTTTGTCGACCGCCGCGCGCAAATCCGGGGAGGTCTGATCGCTGCTGGCGGGCGGCAGGTTCTGGAGGATCTTCAGCAAGCCATCGAGCGAACCCTGACGGCTCTGCTGACTGACCAGTTGCTGGCTGACCGCCAGTTGCTCCTGACGATTGCTCAGGGGCAGGAATTTCAGGGTCTGGGTGTCCTGCACCAGCGCCGACAGCAGCGTGCCGATGCGCAGCGGTTGCGGGCTGTCGATGCTCAGGGTGCTGCCACTCAACGCGGTGTTGAGCAGCGTCACCAGCGAGCGATACACCGTCGGTTGTCCCGGCACTTGCGGCAGCACCTGAGCGGTCAGCACCTTGCCTTGCAGCAGAGTGCCGACCGGCAATTGCGCGGTGTCGATGCGGGTAAGGGTGGCGACGCTGCTGGCGATGGCCTGTTGCACGGTGATCGCCAGGTTGCCCGCCGATGGCTGGGTGATCGCCAGGCTGGTGCCCTGGGGTAGGGGCTGGCTGCTGGTGGCCTGCACGGTGGTCTGGCGACCGTTGTCGAGGGTGACCTTGAGCAGCAATTGAAAGGTCTGGTCCGCCTGTTTGAGCGACAACACCTCGGCCCGGGCGCTCTGACCGGCGCCGATCAACCCCTCGACCGGCGTCAGCAGCTTGAGCAATTCACCGCTGACCACTTGTGGGCGACTGTTCGCCGGCGTGGTTTGCGGGAGCGGGAGGATGTTCATTTCACCTGTCATACGCGGACACAACCTGAGGAAATTGCACGCTTGAGAGTAAGGTACGGCATGTATAATGCCGCCCGTCTTTCCGAGAGTGGCTAAAACATTGCATTTGTTTGACGCAGCTCTCTAGATCAAGCCGTTTTTGCATCTATGCTGCATCACTTTAACGGCCGCGCCAGAGCCGACTTGAACCGTATAAGGCCCGTGATCCCTTGACCAGCCCTGTCCTGCAAACCGTCGCCCTCGCTTGTGAGCGAGATTTGAGGCTGCTCTTCGAAAATCTCGAATTGAGACTGGCCAGTGGCGATATGGTGCAGATCAGCGGCCCCAACGGCAGCGGCAAGACCAGTCTGCTGCGCCTGCTGGCCGGGCTGATGCAGCCGACCGGTGGTCAGGTCTTGCTCAACGGCCAACCGTTGAACGAGCAGCGTGGCGAACTGGCGCGCAACCTGCTGTGGATCGGCCACGCCGCCGGGATCAAGGATTTGCTCACCCCGGAAGAAAACCTGTCCTGGCTCTGCGCCCTGCATCAACCGGCCGGACGCGAGGCAATCTGGCAGGCCCTGGCGGCGGTTGGATTGCGCGGTTTCGAAGATGTTCCCTGCCACAGCCTGTCCGCCGGCCAGCAGCGCCGAGTGGCGTTGGCGCGCCTGTATCTGGATAGCCCGCCGCTGTGGATTCTCGACGAACCGTTCACCGCCCTCGACAAGCAGGGCGTGGTGCAACTGGAAGCGCATCTGGCCGGGCACTGCGAGCGCGGCGGCATGGTGGTGTTGACCACCCACCACACCCTGAGCCGGATGCCGGCCGGTTATCGCGACATCGATCTGGGGAATTGGGCGGTATGAGTGTGTTCGGTCTGCTGGTTGCCCGTGAATCCCGACTGCTGTTCCGCCGCCCGGCGGAGCTGGCCAATCCGCTGATTTTCTTCGCCATTGTCATTGCCTTGTTCCCGCTGGCCGTCGGCCCGGAGACACAAGTGTTGCAAAACTTGTCCCCGGGGTTAGTCTGGGTGGCGGCGCTTTTGTCGGTCCTGCTCTCGCTGGACGGGCTTTTCCGCAGTGATTTCGAGGATGGATCCCTGGAGCAGTGGGTCCTTTCGCCGCACCCCCTGCCACTTCTGGTCTTGGCCAAGGTGCTGGCACACTGGCTTTTTTCCGGGCTGGCACTGGTTTTGCTCTCGCCCTTGCTGGCTTTGATGCTCGGATTGCCGGCCGCCTGCCTGCCGGTTCTGCTGCTGTCGTTGCTGCTGGGAACGCCGGTGCTGAGTCTGCTCGGCGCGGTGGGCGCGGCGCTGACGGTCGGTCTGAAGCGTGGTGGCCTGTTGCTCGCGCTGCTGATTCTGCCGTTGTACATCCCGGTGTTGATCCTGGGCAGTGGCGCCTTGCAGGCGGCATTGCAGGGCATGCCGGCGATTGGTTATCTGTTGTGGCTTGGCAGCCTGACCGCCCTGGCGATAACCCTGACACCCTTTGCAATAGCGGCTGGCCTGAAGATCAGTGTCGGCGAATAATGATGAGGTCTGATCAAAATTTGATCAGCAAAGACCCAGGCGTTTCATAGCGAAGCGCACCCGTGATGGAAACAGTATGAACTGGACCTGGTTTCACAAGCTCGGCTCGCCCAAGTGGTTCTACGGCATCAGCAGCAAAATGCTGCCGTGGCTCAGTATCGCGGCGTTGCTGCTGATCTCTGTCGGCGTCATCTGGGGCCTGGCCTTCGCGCCGCCGGACTATCAGCAAGGCAACAGCTTTCGCATCATCTATATCCACGTACCTACCGCGATGCTCGCCCAGTCGATCTACGTGATGCTGGCGGTGTGCGGTGTTGTAGGGCTGGTGTGGAAGATGAAACTGGCCGACGTCGCCCTGCAATGCGCCGCCCCGATCGGCGCGTGGATGACCGCCGTGGCGCTGGTCACCGGGGCGATCTGGGGCAAGCCGACCTGGGGCTCGTGGTGGGTCTGGGACGCGCGCCTAACCTCGATGCTGATTCTGCTGTTCCTGTACTTCGGCGTGATCGCCCTGGGCAACGCCATCAGCAACCGTGACAGCGCCGCCAAGGCCTGCGCGGTGCTGGCGATCGTCGGGGTGATCAACATCCCGATCATCAAATACTCGGTGGAGTGGTGGAACACCCTGCACCAGGGCGCGACCTTCACCCTCACCGAAAAACCGGCGATGCCGGTGGAGATGTGGCTGCCGCTGCTGCTGACGGCGTTGGGTTTCTACTGTTTCTTCGGCGCGGTATTGCTGCTGCGCATGCGCCTTGAAGTACTCAAGCGCGAGGCCCGCGCCAGTTGGGTGAAAGAAGAAGTGCAGAATAGCCTGGAGGCCGCTCGATGAGTTTCGCGTCATTCGGCGACTTCCTCGCCATGGGCCATCACGGCCTGTATGTCTGGTCGGCCTACGGCATCTGCCTGGCGGTGCTGGCCCTCAACGTGGCGGCGCCGATCCTGGCCCGCAAGCGGTATCTGCAACAAGAGGCGCGTCGTCTGCGCCGGGAGAACGGCAAGTGAATCCGCTGCGCAAAAAACGTCTGATCATCATTCTGGCGATTCTGGTCGGGGTCGGCGCTGCCGTCGGCCTGGCCCTGAGCGCCCTGCAGCAGAACATCAATCTGTTCTACACCCCGACCCAGATCGCCAACGGCGAAGCACCGCAGGACACGCGCATCCGTGCCGGCGGCATGGTCGAGAAGGGCTCGCTGCAGCGCTCTTCGGATTCGCTGGACGTGAAATTCATCGTCACCGATTTCAACAAGTCGGTGACCATCACCTATCGCGGCATCCTCCCGGACCTGTTCCGTGAAGGGCAGGGCATCGTCGCCCTCGGCAAGCTCAACGCCGACGGCGTGGTGGTCGCCGACGAGGTGCTGGCCAAGCACGACGAGAAGTACATGCCGCCGGAAGTCACCAAGGCGCTCAAGGACAGCGGTCAATCCGCGCCGACGCCTGCGAAGGAGGGTTGATCGATGACTTCGACCATTTTCATTCCGGAGCTGGGTCATCTGGCGATGATTCTGGCGCTGTGCCTGGCGCTGGTGCAGGCCGTGGTGCCCCTACTCGGTGCCTGGCGCGGCGACCGCTTGTGGATGGGTCTGGCGCAACCGGCCGCGTGGGGGCAGTTTGCGTTTCTGCTGTTCGCCTTCGGCTGTCTGACCTACGCGTTCATGACCGATGATTTCTCCGTCGCCTACGTGGCAATGAACTCCAACAGTGCCTTGCCGTGGTACTACAAGTTCAGCGCGGTGTGGGGCGCCCACGAAGGTTCGTTGCTGCTGTGGGCATTGATCCTCGGCGGCTGGACCTTCGCGGTCTCGGTGTTCTCCCGGCAGTTGCCGCAAGTCATGCTCGCCCGGGTGCTGGCGGTGATGGGCATGATCAGCACCGGTTTCCTGCTGTTCCTGATCCTGACCTCGAACCCGTTTTCGCGAATCTTGCCGCAGATTCCGGCCGACGGTCGTGACCTCAACCCACTGCTGCAGGATATCGGCCTGATCGTCCATCCGCCGATGCTCTACATGGGCTACGTCGGTTTCTCGGTGGCGTTCGCCTTCGCCATCGCTGCCTTGCTGGGCGGTCGCCTCGATGCGGCGTGGGCACGCTGGTCGCGTCCGTGGACCATCGTCGCCTGGGCCTTCCTCGGCATCGGCATCACCCTCGGTTCGTGGTGGGCCTACTACGAACTCGGCTGGGGCGGCTGGTGGTTCTGGGACCCGGTGGAAAACGCCTCGTTCATGCCTTGGCTGGTGGGCACCGCGCTGATTCACTCGCTGGCGGTCACGGAAAAACGCGGCGTGTTCAAGAGCTGGACGGTGTTGCTGGCGATTGCCGCGTTCTCCCTCAGCCTGCTCGGGACGTTCCTGGTGCGTTCCGGGGTGCTGACTTCGGTCCACGCGTTCGCTTCGGATCCGGAACGCGGCGTGTTCATTCTGATCTTCCTGCTGTTCGTGGTCGGCGGTTCGCTGACCCTGTTCGCCTTGCGTGCGCCGGTGGTCAAGAGCCAGGTCGGCTTCAACCTGTGGTCGCGGGAAACCCTGTTGCTGGGCAACAATCTGGTACTGGTGGTGGCGGCGTCGATGATTCTGCTCGGCACTCTTTACCCGCTGGTCCTGGATGCGATCAGCGGCGCCAAGCTGTCGGTCGGCCCGCCGTACTTCAACGCGCTGTTCATTCCGTTGATGGCGTTGCTGATGGTGGTGATGGCGGTCGGCGTGATCGTGCGCTGGAAAGACACTCCGGTGAAATGGCTGGCGAGCATGCTGACCCCGGTGCTGCTGGGCAGCGCCGCGCTGTCGGTGGTGGCGGGGGTCGCCTACGGTGATTTCAACTGGGCGGTGCTCGCGACCTTCATGCTGGCGGCGTGGGTGCTGCTGGCCGGTGTTCGTGACATCGTCGACAAGACCCGCCACAAAGGCCTGATCAAAGGTCTGCCGGGCCTGACCCGCAGTTACTGGGGCATGCAGCTCGCGCACCTGGGGATCGCGGTGTGCGCGCTGGGTGTGGTGTTGTCGAGCCAGAACAGTGCCGAGCGCGACCTGCGTCTGGCGCCGGGCGAGTCGATGGAGCTGGCTGGTTACCAGTTCGTGTTCGAAGGTGCCAAACACTTCGAAGGGCCGAACTTCACCTCTGACAAGGGCACTGTGCGGGTGATCCGCAACGGCCAGGAAGTCAGCGTATTGCACCCGGAAAAACGCCTGTACACGGTGCAGAGTTCGATGATGACCGAGGCCGGGATTGACGCCGGTTTCACCCGCGATCTCTACGTCGCTCTCGGTGAGCCGCTGGGCGATGGCGCCTGGGCGGTGCGGGTCCACGTCAAACCGTTCGTGCGCTGGATCTGGTTCGGCGGCCTGCTGACCGGTTTCGGCGGATTGCTCGCGGCGCTGGATCGGCGTTACCGGGTCAAAGTCAAAAGCCGGGTGCGTGAAGCGCTGGGCATGGAAGGAGCCGCTGCATGAGACGTTGGTTGATGCTGGTGCCACTGGCGATTTTCCTGCTGGTGGCGGTATTCCTTTATCGCGGTCTGTACCTGGACCCGGCGGAGCTGCCGTCGGCGATGATCAACAAGCCGTTCCCGGAGTTTTCGCTGCCGGCGGTGCAGGGTGACAAGACCCTGACCCGCGCCGACATCCTCGGCAAACCGGCGCTGGTCAACGTCTGGGGCACCTGGTGCATTTCCTGCCGGGTCGAGCATCCGGTGCTGAACAAACTCGCCGAGCGCGGCGTGGTGATCTACGGCATCAATTACAAGGACACCAACGCCGATGCGCTGAAGTGGCTGGCCGAGTTCCACAATCCGTACCAACTGGACATCCGCGACGATGAAGGCTCCCTGGGCCTGAACCTCGGCGTTTACGGTGCGCCGGAAACCTTCTTCATCGATGCCAAGGGCATCATCCGTGACAAGTACGTCGGGGTGATCGACGAGCAGGTCTGGCGCGAAAAACTGGCGGCCAAGTATCAGGCGCTGGTCGATGAGGCCAAGCCATGAAGCGCTTTCTTGCTGCTGTGGTGTTGGGGCTGAGTCTGGCCGGCGTGGCTCACGCGGCCATCGACACCTACGAGTTTGCCAAAGAAGGCGACCGCGAACGTTTCCGTGAGCTGACCAAGGAACTGCGCTGCCCCAAGTGCCAGAACCAGGACATCGCCGACTCCAACGCGCCGATCGCCGCCGACCTGCGCAAGGAGATTTTCCGCATGCTCGGCGAGGGCAAGGACAATCAGCAGATCATCGACTTCATGGTCGACCGCTACGGTGATTTCGTCCGCTACAAACCGGCGCTCAATGCCAAGACCGCATTGCTCTGGTTCGGCCCGGCCGGCCTGTTGCTCGGCGGGTTCGTGGTGATTGCGGTGATTGTCCGCCGTCGGCGCGGGCAGCGCACCGCGACTCCTGATTCGCTGTCCACCGAAGAGCGTCAGCGCCTCGACCAACTGTTGGATAAAAACCAAGAATGATTGATTTCTGGCTCGCCGCAGGGCTGTTGCTTCTGGTCGCCCTGAGTTTCTTGTTGATCCCCGTGTTGCGTGGTCGCCGTGCCCAGCGGGAAGAGGATCGTACTGCCCTGAACGTTGCGCTGTATCAGGAGCGTGTCGCCGAGTTGCAGGCGCAACAGGCCGAAGGTGTGCTCGACGCCGCGCAAATGGACAGCGGCCGCGCCGAAGCGGCCCGCGAACTGCTCGCCGATACCGAAGGTGTGGCTCCGGCGCGGGTTTCCCGTCTGGGCAAACCGTTGCCGTTGCTGGCGGCACTGTTGGTGCCGGTATTGGGGCTGGGGCTGTATCTGCATTTCGGTGCCAGCGACAAGGTCGAGCTGACCCGTGAATTCGCCCAGGCGCCGCAGTCGATGGAAGAGATGACCCGTCGCCTGGAGCGTGCCGTGGCGGCGCAACCGGATTCCGCCGAAGGCTTGTATTTCCTGGGTCGTACCTACATGGCCCAGGATCGCCCGGCGGACGCGGCGAAAATGTTCGAGCGCACCGTCAACCTCGCCGGTCGTCAGCCGGAGCTGCTCGGCCAGTGGGCGCAGGCCCAGTATTTCGCCGACGGCAAGAAGTGGTCGGACAAAGTCCAGGCCCTGACCGACGAAGCGCTCAAGGCTGATCCGAAAGAAGTCACCAGCCTCGGCCTGCTCGGCATCGCCGCATTCGAAGGCGAGCGCTATCAGCAAGCCATCGATTACTGGAATCGTCTGCTGGCGCAGCTGCCGCCAGAGGACAAATCCCGTGAAGCCTTGCAGGGCGGTATCGCCCGTGCCACGGAGAAGCTGCAAGCCAGTGGCGGCAAGGTCGCCCAGGCGCCGGCCGCGAAGGCGGCAGCCTTGCTCAAGGTCAGCGTGAACCTGGCCAGCGAACTCAAAGGCAAGGTTCAGCCGGGTGACAGCGTGTTCATTTTCGCTCGCGCCGTTTCCGGCCCGCCGGCCCCCCTGGCGGCCAAGCGCCTGACTGTCGCCGACCTGCCGGTGACCGTCGAACTGGGCGATGCCGACGCCATGATGCCGCAATTGAAACTGTCGAACTTCCCTGAAGTCCAACTGGTTGCGCGCATCTCCCGGGCCGGTCAGCCGACTGCCGGTGAATGGGTGGGTCGCAGCGGGCCGCTGGCCAGCAACACCACCGCGCCACAAACACTGACCATCGACAGCCCGGACAAATAACCGGCGCCAAACAGGAACGCACCGCCATGAACGCCATCGCCCGAATCACAGTCCTCACACTGGCCCTGGGCTTGAGCGCATGTGCGGTGCAACGCCCGGAACCGACGACCAACCTGCCGCCGATCCCGCCGTCGCAACCTCGCCCCACACCGTCGACTTCGCCGACGCCGGGCAAACCGGGAATTCCGGCCAAACCCGCCAAGCCGGCACCCCGCACCTCCGCCAGCTTCGCCCCGCCACCAGGCGGCAACAGCCACTGGGACCAGAAGCTGGGCGTCTACGTCCTCGATGACCAACCCAACACCTTCTACCGCCAGCGCACCTACTTCCGCTGGAACAACGGCTGGAGCCGCTCGATCAGCCCCAACGGGCCGTGGGAAGACACCAACATCCACGGCGTGCCGGCGGGGTTGGGCAAACAGTTCGGAGAGTGAATGAAAAACGGCGATCCCTGGATCGCCGTTTTGCTGTCTGGTGTGGGCAACAAGGACTCAGAGAATTGCCCGATAGCCGCTCAATGCCTTGACTGACTGAACCAGACCCTGGCGTTGCAGAAGATTGAGAAACGGCTCTACTTCCATGGTCGGCATTTTCAGTTGGCGACGCTGCTTTTGGGCCGCCATGACAACGGATACAGGATCAAGATCGAAGAGGTTGTCGACGAACTCGTCGGGATGTTGCGCTTCGACACCAAACGGTTGAAGCGCAGCGTCGGGAAAGTCTTTCCGGTTGAAGGTCACGATCACGCTGGCGCCACAGCGTATGGCTGCTGCCAGAGCGTGGCGGTCATTGCTGTCGGGTAGTGTCAGTCCGGCAATCAGGTCTTCGTAGTCATCAACACAAGCATCGGGAATCGCTCGATCCATTAACGCGGACGTGCGATCCAGTTGTTCCATCGTCAGGTCTGTTCGACTCTTCAACGGATTGCGTTTCCATTCGCTGTGAATCTCCTTGGTCCATCGCGCCCGGAATCTTCCGGAGAGAGCCAGCCACATCGGAAAATCTCTCAGCGGGGCGGGGTACAGCACACATGCATCGTATACAGCGGTGAAAGAAGAATGCGTCACTCGTATCCAGTCCTTAATGCCTGTGCCTGCTCTGCGAGAAGCGCCATTGCCTGCTCGCTGGCGGTGTCGCGCCGGTTTTTATAGTCCATCAGATCGGCAAAACGCACACGTCGGTGCTTGCCGGTTTTGTGGTAGGACAACTCGCCGTTTTCCAACAGCTTTATCAGGTGTGGGCGTGAGACGTTGAGTAGGTCGGCCGCTTCCTGCGTGGTCAGTTCTGCATGCACCGGGACGACCTTTACCGCGTTGCCTTCTGCCAGCTCCGCGAGAATATCGATCAGCAGACGCAGGGCCGAGGTGGGGAGTTCGACGCGATGAGCCTCGTTCTGCTCGTCGAATATCTGGATGTGCTGAGTTTCGAAACGAGTGGCGAGGTAGGCCGCCAGGGCACGCTGGCCCTCGATGGCAGCTTTCACTTCGCGTTCTGCGGGAAGATTGAGCGAGGGGTGGATAACAGTGGGCATGGTGTTGTTCCAGCATTCCAAGAGAGGATGCCGGAACAGTATTCGAATCAAACGAAAATCGCAATAAACGAAACGGCGTGCCGTTTAGACCTCTTTGGTCAACAACCCCTGCACATATTCAACAAACGCCCGCGCCTTGGCGCTGGCCATGCGGCCGGTTGGAAACACCGCCCACAAGTCCAGGTCCGGCAGTGTCCAGTCGTCCATCACGGTCTTCACCGAGCCGTCGGCCAGTTCCGGGGCGAACATCCATTCCGAGGCCAGGGTCAGGCCCTGATCGGCCAGCACGGCTTCGCGAACCCCTTCGGCGGCGCTGACGCGGATGCGGCCGCTGATGATCACTGATTGTTTTTCCAGGTCTTTGGCGAATTGCCAGGTGTTGCCGCCGCCCAGGTTGTAGACGACGGCCTGGTGTTTACTCAGGTCGGCGGGGCAGGTGGGTTCGCCGTGTCTGGCGAAGTAGGCGGGAGTGCCGAGCACCACTCGGCGACAGTCGGCGACCTTGCGGGCGGTCAGGCCCGAGTCGGTGAGCGCGCCCATGCGCAGGGCGACATCGATGCCTTCCTCGACCAGATTGATGTTGCGATCATCGAGCATCAGGTCGATGTTCAACTGCGGATGCTGATCGAGAAAGGGTCCCAGGTGTGGAACGATGTGCAGGCGGCCGAAGGTCACCGCGGCGCTGATGCGCAGGTTGCCGCTCAGGCCGCTGGCGGCGCCTCGGGCAGCGTTATCGGCCTCGTCGGCTTCTTCGAGGGCACGTTTGGCCCGTTCGAAAAACGCCAGTCCGGCCTCGGTCGGGGTCAGGCCTCGGGTCGAACGCAGCAACAGACGCACGGCCAGTCTGGCTTCCAGATGCGCGATGGTTTTCGAGACGGCCGGCTGACCGATATTCAGGCGCCGGGCGGCGGCGGAAAACGACCCGGTTTCCACGACGTAGACGAAGGTTTCCATAGCGGAGAGGCGGTCCATCCCAGATCCTTGCGCAAACTTGCAGTGTTCGACGAGCCCCCGTAGGGACTTGCTCCCTCGGGGGGATTTTCAGTAGCGGTCAGAACGCGTTTTTGCCAAGTGAAGGTCGGCAATCGAGCCTCTGACCGGCTCAGCCGCGCAATGCGTCCCGCATCGCTTCCGGCTCGGGTCGCTGAGTGTAATCCGGGTTGACCTCGGCGTAACGAATCACGCCATCCTGACCGATCACATAACGCGCCGGCATCGGCAAAGTCCATGAAGGATCGTCGTTGAACGTCGGCAGGTCATTGCGCAGATTCTTGTACAACTCGATCAGATAATCCGGCAATTCAAAGCGCAGACCGAACGCCGCCGCCACTTCATTGTGCGAGTCGCTGAGGATCGGGAAGCCCAATTCATTGATCCGTTGCGACTTGCGACTGTTGGCGGCGATCTGTGGCGAAATGGCCAGCAGGCTGGCCCCCGCCTGGCGGATCGACGGCAGAAAGGCCTGGAGCGCTTGCAGTTCCAGATTGCAGTACGGGCACCAGACCCCACGGTAGAACGTCAACACCAACGGCCCCTGAGCCAGCAGATCCGCCGACGAAACCGGATGGCCATCGGGGTCCTTGAGGGTGAACAGCGGCGCCTTGTCACCCACTTTCAGCGCACGGCTTGCCGCACCGGACGCGATCAATTCAGTCGTGGCGCGTTCCATCACCGGATGGATATCGGCGGGCGCGTTGTAGGGTGGTTTGCCGGCCTTGAAATCGGCTTTGAAGGCATCGAGTCGGGCTTGCAGTGTCATGTGGATTGTCCTCGGGAACAGCCGGTAGTGGCCGGGTTCAAGAGTGACCGTGCAGCGCGCGAAGGAGAACGCGGGCGGGGGGCATAGCATTCATGCTTGGGGGGAATGGGCGGAGGGCTTACATGCTGCAAAACAACCGGGCGTCGTTCTGCGGATTTCTGTGCTTGAGTAAAGATAACTCTAGAGTTATTTTTATTGAGCCGAAGCAAGGAGGCGGTTGGTGCAAAGCAGGTTATTGATCAAGGAGCTGGAGGAGGCAGGCTGGACGCTGGATCGGGTCACCGGCAGTCATCACATCTTCACTCACCGTTACAGCTCGTACACGATCCCCGTTCCTCACCCGAAAAAGGATTTGCCACTGGGGACGGTCAAAAGCATCAGGAAGCGTGCCGGGCTGTACAGCCCGCCAGCCAGTTACACAGGAGATCCATAATGCAATACCCAATCTGTATCGAGTGGGGCGATGAGGAAACTGCCATCGGTATTCAGATCCCCGATATTCCTGGTGCTGTCACGGCCGGGGACACCTTTGAAGATGCTTATAACGCCGCCGTCGAGATTGCGCACATCATGTTGCAGGAGATCGCCGCAGATGGAGAGACGATTCCCCTGCCGACCTCTGCGGCGGCGCATCGCAACAACCCTGAATTCGCAGAGATGGGCTGGGGGATGTTGGAGCTGGATATCTCGCCCTATCTGGGCAAGACCGAGAAGGTCAATGTGACGTTGCCCGGGTACGTGATTCAGCGGATTGACCGTTATGTGCGAGAGCACAATGTCAAAAGCCGCTCCTCCTTCCTGGCGGATGCGGCGATGGAAAAACTGGTTCGCTATTGAGTGGCATCCGTGCCACTGGCATCGCGGGGCGATGGACCCGCGAGGGGGGAAGGGGTTACGCGGTCGCCAGTGATGGCCGTTGTGCCGCACTGAGGAAGCGCAGCAGCGCCAGCAACGGAAACGCGCTGCCGACGATCACGATCCACAGCCAGCCGCCGTGTTCATACACCGCACTGGCGATCGACGAGCCGAAGGCACCGCCGATGAAGATGCTGGTCATGTACAGCGCGTTGAGACGTCCACGGCTCTTGGCGTCGAGGGAATAGACCGCGCGCTGGCCGAGCACCATGTTCATCTGCACGCAGAAGTCCAGAACCACGCCGGTCACCGCCAGGCCGATCACGCTGTAGGCCGGGTGGATGAAGGCCGGCAGGAAGCTCAGGCTGGCGAACAGCATGGCCAGCAAGGAGGCGATGCGGGTGTGGCCGGCATCCGCCAGGCGTCCGCTGATGGGCGCGGCGATGGCACCGATGGCGCCGACCAGGGCGAAGATCGCGATCTGGCTCTGGGACAGGCCATGGTTACGCGCCAGTTCCAGCGGTACGGCGGTCCAGAACAGGCTGAAAGTGGCGAACATGCAGCCCTGGTAAAACGCACGTTGGCGCAGCAGCGGTTGCTGGCACAGCAGCGTCCACAGCGAACCGATCAACTGGCCGTAGGATGCGCTGTGATCCGGTTGGCGCTTGGGCACCGTCAGCGCCAGCACCACGCTGATCGCTGCCATCAATGCGGCCGCGATCATGAACATCGCCCGCCAGCCGAAATGGTCGGCCACCACGCTCGATACCGGCCGCGCCAGCAGAATTCCCAGCAGCAGCCCGCCCATGATCCCGCCAACCACCCGTCCACGGGACTCCTCCGGCGCCAGATGCGCGGCCAGTGGAATCAGGATCTGCACCGACACCGAACTGAAGCCCACCAGCAACGAAATCAGCAGGAATACATTCGGCTGATCGGTGAACGCCGCGCCGAGCAGGCTGGCAATCGCCACCACGGTGGTGAGGATCATCAGGCGACGGTTTTCCAGCAGGTCGCCCAGCGGCACCAGAAAGAACAGGCCCAGGGCATAGCCGATCTGGGTCAGCGACACGATGAAGCTGGCCATGGTGTCGGTCAGGCCGATGTCCGGCGCGATCAGGCCGATGATCGGCTGTGCGTAGTAGATGTTGGCAACGATGGCGCCGCAGCAGAAAGCGAACAGCAGCACCATGCCTCGGGTCATTGCGTGAGTTGTGGCGGTCATAGGGTTTCTCGATCCAGCGAAAAAGAGTGCGGTGAGGCTAAGGGACGGGTCGGGCCGGCGGAAGACGCTTTCGTTTGATATCAATTATTCCGTTGCGGAATGAGTGGCGGCCGGGTGGTTATTGTCCATCGGTGGACTTTGCGTCCGACCGTCGAGCGCCGATGATACATTCACTTACATCTTGTTCGATAGCGTGCTTATGTTGTGGCTGGAGTTTTCATCATTCGTCACCGGAGGATCGCGATGTTCCGTCAGTTGCTTCGCTACAGCACCACGATTGCCCTGATCGGCCTGCTGGCCGCGTCCACCGTACAGGCCGCCGATGCCCCCGGCATGCGCATCGGCGTGCGCGGCGAGATCACCGGGGTCAGTGCCGATGCCCTGAAAGTCCACGTCAACAGCGGTGAAAACGTGGTGATCCAGCTCACCCAGGACACCCGGGTGCGCGCTGTCACCCTCGCCAATATCGAAGACATCAAACCCGGCAGTTACATCGGCTCGGCGGCCATTCCCCAGGAGGATGGCACGCTCAAGGCGCTGGAGGTCCACGTATTCCCGCCGGAACTGGCCGGCAGCGGCGACGGCCATCGCCCGTTCGACCTGGCCAAGGGCAGCAGCATGACCAATGGCAGTGTCGGCGACCTGGTGGTGAGCAACGGACGGGTGCTGACCGTCAATTACAAGGGCGGGCAGCAAAAGATCCTCGTGCCGGTGGACGTGCCGATCGTCAACCTGCTGCCGGGGGATCGCAGCTTGCTCAAGGTCGGGGTGAAGATCGTTACCTTCGTGACCCAGAGCGCGGACGGCACGCTGACGGCGCAGTCGATTTCGGCAGGGAAGGATGGCGTCACCCCGCCGATGTAGCCATTCCAGGGGGAGCGGATATTTGCTGGGCAACAAAAAAGGCGACCCTTGAAGGTCGCCTTTTTCATTGCCGCTCAGCGCTTACTTGTTGGTGTAGATCTGGTCGAAGACCCCGCCATCGTTGAAGTGGGTCTTCTGCACGGT
Organism: Pseudomonas sp. B2M1-30; assembly: GCF_025447575.1. Lineage (NCBI taxonomy): Bacteria > Pseudomonadati > Pseudomonadota > Gammaproteobacteria > Pseudomonadales > Pseudomonadaceae > Pseudomonas > Pseudomonas sp. B2M1-30. The sequence goes on from NZ_JAOEJT010000011.1 coordinate 128,457, forward strand.
GCGCCAGTCACCGAAGGTTTTTTCCACCGAGAGGAAGTCGACTTTCGGGAAGCGGTCGGTGTATTTCGCCAGCACCGCTGCATCACGCGGGCGCAGGTAGTTGGCGGCTGCGATTTCCTGGCCTTCCGGCGACCACAGGTACTTCAGGTATTCGTCGGCGGCGGCGCGGGAGCCTTTCTTGTCGACCACTTTGTCGACCACTGAAACCGGCGGCTCGGCTTCGGCGGAGACGCTTGGGTAGATGACTTCGAACTGGTCGCGGCCGAACTCGCGGGCGATCATTTCCGCTTCGTTTTCGAAGGTCACCAGCACGTCGCCGATCTGGTTGGTCATGAACGTGGTGGTGGCGGCACGGCCGCCGGTATCGAGCACCGGCGCCTGTTTGAACAGTTTGCCGACGAAGTCCTTGGCCTTGTTCTCGTCACCGCCGTTTTTCAGCACGTAGCCCCAGGCCGACAGGTAGGTGTAGCGGCCGTTGCCCGAGGTTTTCGGGTTCGGCACGATCACCTGTACGCCGTCCTTGAGCAGGTCCGGCCAGTCTTTCAGGGCTTTCGGGTTGCCCTTGCGGACGATGAACACGGTGGCGGAAGTGAACGGCGCGCTGTTGTTCGGCAGGCGCGTGACCCAGTCTTTCGGCACCAGTTGCCCGTTGTCCGTCAGGGCATTGATGTCGGTGGCCATGTTCATGGTGATGACGTCCGCCGGCAGGCCGTCGATGACCGAGCGCGCCTGTTTGCTCGAGCCGCCGAAGGACATCTGCACGGTGATGTTCTCGTTGTGTTCGGCTTGCCAGTGTTTCTGGAACGCAGTGTTGTAGTCCTTGTAGAAATCGCGCATCACGTCGTAGGAAACGTTCAGCAGGGTCGGTGCGGCTTGAGCCACGCTGCCGAAGGCAAGACCGGCGGCGAGAAGTGAGGCGCCAAAGAGTTTTTTCACTGCGCATTCCTTGTTCTGTGGGGGTGTTTTTTACAGAGATGACAGCCATTTGCCAGCGACTATAAACGGGGCACGCATAGTCGCTTAAAGATTAAAAAGCTCTTTGCTTATTCCATTTTCTTGAACAGCTGATTGCCGCACCGCGAACAGAATGCCGCGTTCTGTTCATGGCTTTTTTTCTCGCACACCGGGCAGTCGTGTTGCAGTTGCTCACCGCGCATGGCGTTGGCCAGTTCGGCGGTGAAAATCCCGGTGGGCACGGCAATGATCGAGTAACCGGTGATCATCACCAGCGAGGAAATCACCTGGCCCAGCGGCGTCTTCGGCACAATGTCGCCGAAGCCCACGGTGGTCAGGGTGACGATAGCCCAGTAAATGCCTTTGGGGATGCTGGTGAAGCCGTGTTCCGGGCCTTCGATCACGTACATCAGGGTGCCGAACACCGTCACCAGGGTGCAGACGCTGACCAGAAACACCACGATCTTCTGCTTGCTGCCACGCAAGGCCGACATCAGATAGTTGGCTTGCTTGAGGTACGGGCTGAGCTTGAGCACGCGGAAAATCCGCAGCATCCGGATGATCCGGATAATCAGCAGGTACTGCGCATCGCTGTAATACAGGGCGAGAATCCCGGGCACGATCGCCAGCAGGTCCACCAGCCCGTAGAAGCTGAACGCGTACCGTAGCGGCTTGGGCGAACAGTACAGGCGCAGGAGGTATTCGCCGGCAAAAATGATCGTGAAGCCCCATTCGATGTATGCCAGCACGTCGGCGTAGTTGCGATGAATGCTGTCGATGCTGTCGAGCATCACGATCACCAGGCTGGCGAGGATGATCAACAGCAGGATGCCGTCGAAACGCCGCCCGGCGCGGGTGTCAGTCTGGAAAATCATGACGTAAAGCTGTTCACGCCAGTGCTTGCTGCTGTCCATGGATAACGCCTGAATCAAAGGTCAGCGCAGCCTAGGTTGATTCTCCCCATGAGCGCAAGGCGCGGCGTTCACCTCGGGCTGGCGCATCAGCCGGGTGCCGGTGCGCAGCAGCCAGCAGGCGAGAATGAACGGTGCCGTGAGGGTCGCCAGGCCAATGGCGCTGAACAGCGGCGTCAGCAGCAACGCCAGGGCAATGCCGAGCAGCGGCAACCAGGGTTGCTGGCGCCGGGTACTGAAGGCGAGGGCGGCGAGTACCGCGTTGTAACCGCCCAGGCCCGCCAGCGCGGTCTGGTTGTCGTGATGGGCGAGGCTGGAGCCGAGGCCGATCAGCGACGCCAGCAGCACCCAGCAAAAGGCGCGGCGATCGGCGAGCAGCAGGCCGACACCGATCAGCGTACCGGCCAGCGGATGGTCGAGGAACATCACCTGGCCGAGTCCTTTCAACGCGGCGCCGAGCAGATTGGGCGTGTTCAATTCCAGCGGCGGCGCGGCGGCCGACGGCTCAGCGAAGCACAGAAACACCCAGCTCAGCAGAACGAACGGCGCGGTGTAGGCGGGCAGCCAATGATGCAGGCGAGCGCGCTTGAGCCACTGTTGAGTGACCATCGCGCTGAGGCCACCGGCCGCCAGAATCAGCGGCGGCAACATCGGCGACCAGGGGAAATACAGGCTCAGCAACAGGCCGAGCAACACGCCGTTGTAGCTGAATAATCCGGCTTGGCGATCAGCCTTGGCGTAGTTGCGACGTTGTGCAGTGAGCAAACCGGCGACCGCGCCGAGCAGCGCGCCGGCGAACAGCACAGGCGCGGTCAGCAGGATCGCCAGCAGGCACAGCAGGCCACACAGCGGGTGGCGCTGGAGGAATATTTGACTGAAGCCGTTGAGCAAAGCCTCGGCCCAGTCGGGGCAGTGGGTGTTGAAGTGGTTGGCAGGCATGTCTGGAAAATCTGGGCAGTAGGAGAATCAAAAGGTCTTGCAAAACTCTGTGGCGAGGGCGCGGCGCCCGTGGGGCTTTAGCTAGCCCCGGTCCGGTGGATGCGGTGTCTCTTTTTGGAAACCGTCATGCCGAGCGAGGGGAACAAGCTCCCTCGCCACACAGGTGTTACTTAAATCAATGTTTCGATCCGCAACGAATTAGTCGATCCCGGTTGCCCGAACGGCACACCAGCCGTGATCAACAGCGTGTCGCCGCGTTCGGCCATGCCTTGCGCCTGGGCGATTTCCAGAGCGGTCGAGCAGACTTCGTCGACCTGGCGCAGCCGGTCATTGACCACCGAATGAATGCCCCAGGCCACGCTCAGGCGGCGCGCGGTCTGCAGGTTCGGCGTCAGGTTGAGGATCGGCGCCTTCGGCCGTTCCCGCGCCGCGCGCAGGCTCGAGCTGCCGGACTCGCTGTAGTTGACCAGCACCGCCACCGGCAGCACGTTGCTGATGCGGCGGATCGCGCAACTGATGGCGTCGGACACGGTGGCCTCGGCTTTCGGCCGGCTGACGTCGAGCTGGGTCTGGTAATCCGGACCGTTCTCCACCTGGCGGATGATCTTGCTCATCATCTGCACGGCTTCCAGCGGGTATTCGCCCGAGGCGGTTTCTGCCGACAGCATCACCGCATCGGCACCTTCGGCCACGGCGTTGGCGACATCGGTGACTTCGGCACGGGTCGGGGCCGGGGAGAAACGCATCGACTCAAGCATCTGCGTCGCCACCACCACCGGTTTGCCGAGCTGGCGGCAGGTGGTGATGATGTTTTTCTGGATTTGCGGCACGCTCTCGGCCGGCACTTCCACGCCCAGGTCACCACGGGCAACCATGATCGCGTCGCTCAACTCGGCGATTTCCCGCAGTTGTTCGACGGCCGACGGCTTCTCGATTTTCGCCATCAGAAAGGCCTTGTCGCCGATCAGCGCACGGGCTTCGCGGATGTCTTCCGGACGTTGCACGAACGACAGCGCGACCCAGTCCACGCCCAGCTCCAGGCCGAAGCTCAGGTCGCGGCGATCCTTGGCGGTCAGCGGGCTCAGGTCGAGCACCGCTTGCGGCACGTTCACCCCTTTGCGATCCGACAGTTCGCCGCCGTTGAGCACGGTGGTGTCGATCGCGTCGGCGTATTTGGTCACCACCCGCAGGCGCAGCTTGCCGTCGTCCAGCAGCAGATCCATGCCGGCCTCCAGGGCGGCGATGATCTCCGGATGCGGCAGGTTGACCCGGCGCTGGTCGCCCGGCGTGGCGTCCAGATCCAGGCGGAACGCCTGGCCGCGATGCAATTGCACCTTGCCTTCGGCGAACTTGCCGACCCGCAGCTTCGGCCCTTGCAGGTCCATCAGGATCCCCAGCGGATAGTTGAGCTGGCGCTCGACTTCGCGGATCCACTGATAGCGCTTGGCGTGGTCGGCATGGTCGCCGTGGCTGAAGTTCAACCGGAAGATGTTGACCCCGGCCTCGACCAGCTCACGGATGTCGTCGATGCCATCGACCGCCGGCCCGAGGGTGGCGAGGATTTTGACTTTTTTGTCAGGCGTCATATTTAGGGCTCTCGAGAATCAGGATGGCGCGGAAGTCGTTGACGTTGGTGCGGGTCGGCTCGGTGACGATCAGCGCATCGAGCGCCTCGAAATAGCCGTAGCCGTTGTTGTTATCCAGTTCGTCGCTGGCGCTCAGGCCCAGGGCGGCGGCACGGGCGTAGCTGTCCGGGGTCATGATCGCGCCGGCATTGTCTTCCGAGCCGTCGATGCCGTCGGTGTCACCGGCCAGGGCGTAGACGCCGGGCTGACCCTTGAGACTGTCGGTCAGGCTGAGGAGGAATTCGGCATTGCGTCCGCCACGGCCATTGCCGCGCACGGTGACCGTGGTTTCGCCGCCGGAGAGAATCACGCACGGCGCCGCCAGCGGTTGACCATGCTGGATGATCTGCCGGGCGATACCGGCGTGGACCTTCGCCACCTCGCGGGATTCGCCTTCCAGATCGCCGAGGATCAACGGACTGAAACCGGCCTGGCGGCATTTCACCGCCGCTGCTTCCAGCGATTGCTGAGGGCGGGCGATCAACTGGAAATGGCTGCGGGCCAGGCTCGGGTCGCCGGGTTTGACGGTTTCCGATTCCGGGCTGTTCAGCCAGTTGCGCACCGAGGCCGGGACGTCGATGCCGTAGCGCTTGAGGATTGCCAGGGCTTCGGCGCTGGTGCTCGGGTCGGCCACGGTCGGACCGGAGGCGATGACCGTGGCGAGGTCGCCCGGCACATCGGAAATGGCGTAGGTGTAAACAGTCGCCGGCCAGCAGGCTTTGCCCAGGCGCCCGCCCTTGATCGCCGAGAGGTGCTTGCGCACGCAATTCATTTCGCCGATGGTCGCGCCGGACTTGAGCAGGGCTTTGTTGATCGACTGCTTGTCGGCCAGGGTGATGCCTTCGGCCGGCAGCGCGAGCAACGCGGAGCCGCCACCGGAGAGCAGGAAAATCACCCGGTCGTCTTCGCTCAGGTTGCTGACCAGTTCCAGCACCCGCTTCGCCACGGCCAGGCCGGCGGCGTCCGGCACCGGATGCGCGGCTTCGACCACTTCGATTTTTTCGCACGGCGCGCCGTGACCGTAGCGGGTCACCACCAGGCCGCTGACTTCGCCCTGCCAGCAACGCTCGACCACCTGGGCCATCGCGGCGGCGGCCTTGCCGGCGCCGATGACGATCACGCGACCGGTGCGATCAGTTGGCAAATAGGCTTCGAGGACGTGTTGCGGATGGGCCGCGTCGATGGCTGTGGCAAACAGCTCGCGCAGCAGTTGTTGCGGATCGACCGACATGACGGGCTCCCGGAATTCTTGTTATTCGAAAGGGCAACTCAGATCCATTGTGGGAACGTTCTTGCTCGCGAATACGGTGGGTCAGTCAATCTCCATGTCGACTGACACGCCCCCTTCGCGAGCAAGCCCGCTCCCACATGGAAAGCGGGGCAGGGGTTTACTGCTTGTCGCGGATCGAGAAGTTGGCCATGTGTTCCAGGCCCTTGATCAGCGCCGAGTGGTCCCAGTTGCTGCCACCGATGGCCGCGCAGGTGCTGAACACTTGCTGGGCGTTGGCGGTGTTGGGCAGGTTGATGTTCAGTTCCTTGGCGCCCTGCAGGGCCAGGTTCAGGTCTTTCTGGTGCAGGCTGATGCGGAAGCCCGGATCGAAGGTGCCCTTGATCATGCGATCGCCGTGCACTTCGAGGATCTTCGACGAGGCGAAGCCGCCCATCAATGCTTCACGCACCTTGGCTGGATCGGCGCCGTTCTTGGAGGCGAACAGCAGCGCTTCGGCCACGGCCTGAATGTTCAGGGCGACGATGATCTGGTTGGCGACCTTGGCGGTCTGGCCGTCACCGTTGCCGCCGACCAGGGTGATGTTCTTGCCCATGGCCTGGAACAGCGGCAGCGCGCGTTCGAAGGCATCGGCGTCGCCACCGACCATGATGCTCAGGGTCGCGGCCTTGGCGCCGACTTCACCGCCGGACACCGGGGCGTCGAGGTACTGCGCGCCTTTCTCGTTGATCTTCGCGGCGAAGGCCTTGGTGGCGGTCGGCGAGATCGAACTCATGTCGATCACGACCTTGCCCTTGCCGATACCGGCGGCAACGCCGTCGGCGCGGAACAGCACGTCGTCGACCTGCGGGGTGTCCGGCACCATGACGATGATGAATTCGGCTTCCTGGGCCACATCGCGCGGGTTGGCCAGGGCGACGGCGCCAGCGGCCACCAGATCGGCCGGGGCGGCGTCGTGGTGGGCGGACAGGAACAGGCTGTGACCGGCTTTCTGCAGGTTCGCCGCCATTGGGTGGCCCATGATGCCGGTGCCGATGAATCCGATTTTAGCCATGAGAAAATCCTCTTGTTTTTGTCTTGCTCAAGCAAATGGGGGAGCTGCTGCTTTATGGGAGCGGGCTTGCTCGCGAATGCGGTGGAACACTCGACCTCCGTGCGGACTGAACCACCGCATTCGCGAACAAACCCAATCCCACCAGGTTCTGCTTCAGATTGCGTTGTGGGTTTTCAGCCAGCCGAGGCCCGCTTCAGTGGTGGTCAGGGGCTTGTATTCGCAGCCGACCCAGCCCTGATAACCGATGCGGTCCAGGTGCTCGAACAGGAAGCGATAGTTGATCTCGCCGGTGCCCGGCTCGTTGCGCCCCGGGTTGTCCGCCAGTTGCACATGGTTGATTTCGCCCAGGTGCGATTGCAGGGTGCGGGCCAGGTCACCTTCCATGATTTGCATGTGGTAGATGTCGTATTGCAGGAACAGATTGGCGCTGCCGACCTGCTCGCGAATCGACAGGGCCTGCGCCGTGTTGTTCAGGTAGAAACCCGGAATGTCGCGGGTGTTGATCGCTTCCATCACCAGTTTGATGCCCGCCGCTTGCAGCTTGTCGGCGGCGTACTTGAGGTTGGCGACGAAGGTTTTTTCCACGGTGGCATCGTCCACGCCTTGCGGACGGATGCCGGCCAGGCAGTTGACCTGGGTGTTGCCCAGCACCTGAGCGTAAGCGATTGCCAGATCGACCCCGGCGCGGAACTCTTCGACCCGGTCCGGCAGACACGCGATACCGCGCTCGCCTTTGGCCCAGTCACCGGCCGGCAGGTTGAACAGCACTTGGGTCAGGCCATTGGCATCGAGCCTGGCTTTGATTTCGGCGGAGCTGAAATCGTACGGAAACAGGTATTCGACACCACTGAAACCCGCCTTGGCGGCGGCGTCGAAACGGGCAAGGAAATCCTGTTCGGTGAACAGCATGGACAGGTTGGCTGCGAAACGCGGCATGGTGGTCTCCTAAAAACGGATTTGACACGGTTGGTCAGACTGGATGCGATCAGTTCCCTCTCCTGGGGGAGAGGGTTAGGGTGAGGGGGAATCTTGAGTCTGATCCCGATTTTGCGAGCACCGCAAAACTTTTCCCTCACCCCAGCCCTCTCCCGGAGGGAGAGGGAGCCAGTTACGTTCAGTCGAGCAACGAAATCGCCGTCGGCGCATCGTTACCGACCAGCGCCAGGTCTTCGAATTCGTTGACGGCGTTGATCTCGGTCCCCATGGAGATGTTGGTCACACGCTCCAGGATGATCTCGACAATCACCGGCACCTTGAACTCTTCGATCAGCTCTTCGGCCTTGCGCAGGGCAGGAGCGATGTCAGCCGGTTCGAACACACGCAACGCCTTGCAACCGAGGCCTTCGGCGACCGCGACGTGATCGACACCATAACCGTTGAGTTCCGGCGCGTTCAGGTTATCGAAGGACAACTGCACGCAGTAGTCCATATCGAACCCGCGCTGGGCCTGACGGATCAGCCCCAGGTACGAGTTGTTCACCACAACGTGGATGTACGGCAGTTTGAACTGAGCCCCGACAGCCAGTTCTTCGATCATGAACTGGAAGTCATAGTCCCCCGACAGGGCCACGACTTTACGGTTCGGATCGGCCTTCACCACGCCCAGCGCCGCCGGAATGGTCCAGCCCAACGGGCCGGCCTGGCCGCAGTTGATCCAGTGACGCGGCTTGTAGACGTGCAGGAACTGCGCGCCGGCAATCTGCGACAGACCAATGGTGCTGACGTAGCAGGTGTCCTTGCCGAACACCTGGTTCATTTCTTCGTAAACGCGCTGCGGCTTGACCGGCACGTTGTCGAAGTGGGTCTTGCGTTGCAGGCTCTGTTTGCGCTGCTGGCAATCCTGCAGCCAGGCGCTGCGGTTCTTCAGTTTGCCGGCGGCTTGCCATTCGCGGGCGACTTCGATGAATACGGTCAGCGCGGCGGCAGCGTCGGAGACGATGCCCAGGTCCGGGGTGAACACGCGGCCGATCTGGGTCGGTTCGATGTCGACGTGAATGAACTTGCGGCCTTCGGTGTAGACATCCACCGAACCGGTGTGACGGTTGGCCCAACGGTTGCCGACGCCCAGCACCACGTCGGATTTGAGCATTGTCGCGTTGCCGTAGCGGTGCGACGTCTGCAGACCGACCATGCCGACCATCAGCGGGTGATCGTCCGGGATGGTGCCCCAACCCATCAGGGTCGGGATGACCGGGATGCCGGTCAGCTCGGCGAATTCAACCAGCAGCTCGCTGGCATCGGCATTGATAATGCCGCCGCCGGCCACCAGCAATGGACGCTCGGCCTGATCGAGCATGGCCAGGGCCTTCTCGACCTGAACGCGGGTGGCGCTCGGCTTGGCCAGTGGCAGCGGCTGGTAGGCGTCGATGTCGAATTCGATTTCGGCCATCTGCACGTCGAACGGCAGGTCGATCAGCACCGGGCCTGGGCGGCCGGAGCGCATTTCATAGAAGGCCTTCTGGAACGCGTAAGGCACCTGGCCCGGCTCCAGAACAGTGGTCGCCCACTTGGTTACTGGCTTGACGATGCTGGTGATATCGACAGCCTGGAAGTCTTCCTTGTGCAGACGGGCGCGGGGTGCCTGGCCGGTGATGCACAGGATTGGAATCGAGTCGGCCGAGGCGCTGTAGAGTCCGGTGACCATGTCGGTGCCGGCCGGGCCGGAGGTGCCGATGCACACGCCGATGTTGCCGGCCTTGGTGCGGGTGTAGCCCTCGGCCATGTGCGAGGCGCCTTCAACGTGGCGCGCGAGGACGTGATCGATGCCGCCGACTTTTTGCAGGGCAGAGTACAGCGGGTTGATCGCAGCACCCGGAATGCCAAAAGCGGTATCAACCCCTTCACGGCGCATCACCAGAACGGCGGCTTCGATTGCTCTCATTTTGCTCATGGTTTTGTGCCTCTTTACGTTTTGTAATTGTATACAAGTGGCTTTGCGCAGAGTGTATTCACGGCGGATGGCGCAGGTCAATCCATTTTCTCAAGCAGCTGTTTCATTCGTCGGAAGCCTGTTCTGCTGTGGCTTTTCGTCGCATGAGGCGCTTTTCGAAAATTATTGTATACAAAAAAATAATTCATTGTGTTCTATTTGTTGCATCGGGTTGCGGCACGTCACGCGACAAAAGCGCGCAGCCCCACCGCTTTCCAATAACAAAATGAGGACGGCACCATGAGCGCTTTAACCTTGAAAGTCGCAGTCAACCTGGTCAGTGAAGCCATCAGCGCAGGGCGGGCGATCTCCGCTGCGCCGCTGACCATCGCGGTACTCGATACCGGCGGGCACCTGATTGCCCTGCAACGTGAAGACGGCGCCAGCCTGCTGCGCCCGAACATCGCCATCGGCAAAGCCTGGGGCGCCATTGCGCTGGGCAAGGGCTCACGCCTGCTGGCGCTGGACGCGCAACAACGCCCGGCATTCATCGCCGCGCTCAACAGCATGGGGCAGGGGAGCGTCGTGCCGGCACCGGGCGGTGTGCTGATCCGGGATCAGGCGGGGAACGTGCTGGGAGCGATCGGCATCAGCGGCGATCTGTCGGATGTCGATGAACAGGTGGCGATCAAAGCCGTGGAGGCGCTGGATCTGCGGGCGGATGCGGGGGTGGCGGCCTGACGGGAACTGAATCACCTGGGTTGGTATTGCGGTGATGACGAATCGGGGCGGCGTCGATAGACTGCCGCCCCGTTTTTGTATCAAGGAAGATCAGCGTGAAGACGCTACTTGGCTTTTCTCTGGCCACGGCCATGACCCTCGTCACTCCCTTTCTGCACGCCGCCGAACCGCTGGACGCCGAAGATATCGCGTTCCAGGCGCTGAGTCCGGTGGTCACCGCGTTGATCAATGCCGACGATGTTCCTGAATTGATGGCGCGGGCCGAGAAGCTCGAAGACACCGACACGTTGCAGGCCATTGCGGTTTATCTGGTGGCCACGCGTGAAGATCCCGAACAGATGCTTGCGCCTTATCAGGTTGCGGCGCTGTTTGCCCGCCGTGGCGATGACAAACTGGCCTTGCGCTTCCTGCAAGAGGCTGATGATCGTGGCATGTGGTTCGGCCCATTGTTGGCCGGCGACGAGGACTTTTCTGACCTGCGCGAGACATCCACCTACAAAGCCGTATTGGCCAACGCTCAGCAACGCTACAAGAAAATCGCCCCCGGCAAGGTCGGCGCCATTTCAGTGCTCAACCCGTCGGCGGATATTCCCGCGCCCGAGGCGTGCCGTCCGGTGGTGGTCTGGCTGCACGGCTACGGTATCAATGGTGAACTCGATGAGAGCTACCAACCGCTCGCGGACACCGGGGCCATTATCCTTGGCATCAACGGTACAGAAATGATCAACGCGGTCGACAGCTTCCGCTGGATCGGCCCGGGCTTCGAAGGCACCCATCAAACGGTGCAGAACGGCTTGAACCAATTGGCGGCGCAGCAATGCATCGATCGCAAACGCGTCTATCTGATGGGCTTCTCTCAAGGTTCACAACATGCAGGCGCATTGCTGGCGCAGCATCCGGATGACTACGCGGGCGCTCTGTTGCTGTCACCTGGCGGTCGGCAGCCGACACCAACGGTAAGCAAGGCTCACGGCAAAAGAGTGTTTGTGATCAACGGCAAATTGGAAGGGCCGGGCAATCAGCAGATGGCCACGGATTTTCGCAAGCTGTTCAGTGACGGCAACGAAGTCAAATCCCGTACTCATGAAGGCGGGCATTCCTTCCCGGATGACTGGAGCACATCCTTGCCGCAAGCACTGCGCTGGTTGATGGGTAGCGACGCCTGAAACAAAAAAATCGCAGGTCTGGCCACGTCTTCAGGACGCCTCGGCCAGGCCTGCGATTTTTTTGCGTGTGTTTCGTGCTGTCAGTCCGGCTCGCAGCCTTTGAGCACCAGCCGGATAATCGTCTGTGCCGCCGCTTCGTAATCCGCCTCGTCGAGCTTTTCCTTGCCGGTCACGGCGGAGATCTGCCAGTCGAAGTCGGCGTAGGTCTGGGTCGCGGCCCAGATGCTGAACATCAGGTGGTTGGGGTCGATCGGGGCGATCTGGCCGCGGTCGATCCAGCTCTGGATGCAGTCGATGTTGTGCTTGGCCTGGCTGTTCAGTTGCTCGACCAGGTCGGCGCTCAGGTGCGGGGCGCCGTGCATGATTTCGCTGGCGAACACCTTCGAGGCAAACGGCAGGTCGCGGGAGATGCGGATCTTCGAGCGGATGTAGCCACTGAGCACTTCGCTCGGCACGCCGTCCGGGTTGAACGGGGTCGAGGCCTGCAGGATCGGCACGATGATGCTTTCCAGTACCTCGCGGTAGAGGTTTTCCTTGGATTTGAAGTAGTAGTAGACGTTGGGCTTGGGCAGTCCCGCCTTGGCCGCGATGTCGCTGGTTTTGGTCGCCGCGAAGCCCTTGTCGGCAAACTCCTCGCTGGCGGCACGCAGGATCAGTTCTTTGTTGCGCTCGCGGATTGTGCTCATAAACCCGGTGGTTCCTTGCCTGTTCTGGCGGTTGCGCATGGTAGCACCGGCCCCGCGCGGCGCTCAACAATGCCCGTCAGTGGCGCTCGTCGCGTCAGTCTGTCGCCAGCCTGAACAACTTCTTCATCCCTCGCGACGGCTTTAGGGACGCTGCTAGAGTCAAGGCAGACTCGGTGGCAAGAGGCGGGCGGTCATGGCGACACGCAGGCGCGGCAAAGTCCTGCTGATCATCGGCATTGTGCTGTTGCTGGGGCTTGGCCTGTGGATCTATCTGAGCGCCGGTCAGCATCGCGTCAAGCCTCCGCCCGCCGCTGAGCCGGTCGCGACGGTCGCCGTCAAGCTTCAAGACGTGCCGGTTTACATTGACGCACTGGGTACGGTGACCCCGACCCGTAGCGTGACGGTGGTGACGCAGGTCAACGGCATTCTCAGCTCGGTCGATTTCAAAGAAGGCCAGCACGTCGGCAAGGGCCAGGTCATCGCCCGCATCGACGACCGCGCGCTGAAGGCGCAACTGGCGGTGGCCAAGGGCACGCTGATGCACGATCAGGCGTTGCTCGCCAACGCCGTGCGGGATCTGGCGCGTTATCGTGAGCTGATCAAGGTCGGCTCCACCACTCAGCAGACTCTCGATACCCAGGCCTCCCTGGTGCAACAACTGCAAGGCACGGTCGCCTCGGATCAGGGCAGCGTGCAGAACCTCGAAGTCCAGTTGAGCTACTGCACCATCACTTCACCGGTGGATGGCGTGGTCGGTTTGCGCCAGGTCGATCCCGGCAACTACGTGACCACCACCAGCACTACCGGGATTGCCGTGATCACCCAGATGACCCCGGCCACCGTGGTGTTCGCCGTGCCCGAGGACGATCTGGGTTCGATCGATCAGGCGATGTCCAAAGGCGTAGTCACGGTGCTGGCCTACGACCGCAACAAACACAACCTGCTGGCCACCGGCACTCTGCTGGCGCTGGATAACCAGGTCGATACCAGCACCGGCACGATCAAGGTCAAGGCGCAGTTCGATGACTCGGCCAAGGCGCTGTTTCCCAATCAGTTCGTCAACGCCCGGCTCAAGGCCGACACCCTGAGTCAGAACCCCGTGGTGCCAACCCGGGCGATCCAGCATGGCAGCAAAGGCGATTTCGTGTTTGTGGTGGTCGACCCCGGCAACAAGGTCAGCCTGCGCAACATCAAGACCGGGCCGGCCATGGGCGACGTTTCGGCGGTGCTCGACAACAGGGTGAAGGCGGGCGAGCAGGTCGTCACCGAAGGTGCCGACAAACTCGACGATGGCTCGGCGGTGAAAGTCGTCGCGCCGTAGGAGGCGTAGCCCATGAACGTCTCGCGCCCCTTCATCGAACGCCCGGTGGCCACCACGCTGTTGATGGTCGCCGTACTGTTGCTCGGTCTGCTTGGTTATCACTTGTTGTCAGTATCGGCGTTGCCGGAAGTCGATTACCCGACCATTCAGGTGTTCACCCAGTACCCCGGCGCCAGTCCCGAGGTCATCAGTTCGTCGATCACCGCGCCGCTGGAACGCCAGCTCGGCGAGATGCCGGGGCTCAAGTCGATGAACTCCACCAGCTCCGACGGCGCTTCGGTGGTGACCCTGCAATTCGATCTGTCGCTGTCGCTGGATGTCGCCGAACAGGAAGTGCAGGCAGCAATCAACGCTGCCGGCACCTTCCTGCCGGCGAACCTGCCGTACCCGCCGGTGTACAGCAAGGTCAACCCGGCCGATGCGCCCGTTCTGACGCTGTCGCTGACCTCCGACGTGCTGCCACTGACCAAGGTCGAGGATCTGGCTGACACGCGGCTGGCGCAAAAGATTTCGCAGATCACCGGCGTCGGCCTGGTCACCCTCAGTGGCGGTCAGCGTCCGGCGGTGCGGGTCGATGCCAACACGTCGGCGCTGAACAGTCTGGGACTGTCCCTGGATGACCTGCGCACCTCCCTGGGCACGGCCAACGTCAATCAGGCCAAGGGTAATATCGACGGCAAATATCAGGCGTACTCGATCGGCACCAACGACCAGTTGCAGTCGGCCGAGGAGTACCGCGATCTGGTAATCGCCTACAAGAATGGCGCGCCGATTCGCCTGTCGCAGATCGCTTCGTCGACCCAGGGCCCGGAAAATCCTCGGCAAGCGGCATGGACCGACAGCACGCCATCGATTGTCCTGAATATCCAGCGTCAGCCCGGTGCCAACGTCATCGATGTGGTCGACCGCGTGCAACAACTGCTGCCCAAGCTGCGCGCCAGTTTGCCGGCGACGCTGAAGGTCAACGTGCTCACCGACCGCACGCAAACCATCCGCGCCTCGGTCACCGACGTGCAGTACGAGCTGGCGGTAGCGGTGTTGCTGGTAGTGATCGTGATTTTCCTGTTCCTGCGTAACGTGGCGGCGACGATCATCCCGGCGGTGACCGTGCCGCTGACGCTGGTCGGCACCCTGGCGGTGGCGTACGCGGTGGGGTTTTCGCTGAACAACCTGACGCTGATGGCGCTGACCATCGCCATCGGTTTTGTGGTCGATGACGCCATCGTCATGATCGAAAACATCACCCGCTACATCGAGGCCGGCGACTCGCCTATGCAGGCCGCGCTCAAAGGGGCGGAGCAGATCGGCTTCACCATCATTTCGCTGTCGGTGGCGCTGATCGCAGTGATGATTCCGCTGTTGTTCATGGGCGATGTGGTCGGCCGGCTGTTTCGCGAATTCGCCATGACCGTGGCGGTGACCATCGTCATCTCGGCGCTGATCACCCTGACCCTGACGCCGATGATGTGTTCGCGGATGCTCAAGCACAAGCACGAGGAACGCCGGGTCGATTTCTTCGACCGGGTCAACGGCTATTACGTCAAAGGCCTGGATTGGGTGCTGCTGCATCGCGGGCTGACGCTGATCTCGGTGGTGCTCACCGGGCTGCTGACGCTGTTGATCATCGTGGTCATGCCCAAAGGCTTTTTCCCTGAGCAGGACACCGGACTGATCCAAGGCATTTCCCAAGCCTCGCCGGGCATTTCCTTCCAGCAGATGCAGGTCGAACAGCAGCGGCTGGCCGCCCGGATTCTCAAGGACCCGGCGGTGGCGAGTCTTTCGTCGTTCGTCGGCATCGATCAGACCAATCCGACGATCAATCAGGGCAATCTGCTGATCAACCTCAAGCCCCATGGCGAGCGCGACAGCAGCGCAGCGGTGATTCGCCGGCTCTCCGACGCCAATGCCGACGACGCCGGGATTCGCCTGTACCTGCACAGCGTGCAGGACCTGACGCTGGACGCCACGGTATCGACCACCAGTTACCGTCTCGGACTGCAAGCTACCGACCCGGGCGAACTGGAAACCTGGACCAACAAACTGCTCGCGGCGATCAAGCAGGACCCGATGTTCACCGACGTGCAAAGCCAGGCGATGCAGTTCGGCAATCAGATCCAGCTCAACTTTGACCGCGCTACGGCTTCGCGTCTGGGCATCACCCCGCAAGCCATCGACGACGTGCTGTACGACGCCTTTGGACAGCGCCAGGTGTCGAC
Organism: Pseudomonas sp. B2M1-30; assembly: GCF_025447575.1. NCBI lineage: Bacteria > Pseudomonadati > Pseudomonadota > Gammaproteobacteria > Pseudomonadales > Pseudomonadaceae > Pseudomonas > Pseudomonas sp. B2M1-30. The sequence continues at coordinate 144,167 of NZ_JAOEJT010000011.1, forward strand.
CATTTACACCCAACTGAACCAGTATCACGTGGTGATCGCCACCGACCATCCGCCGCACAATCTGGCCGACCTGTTGACCGGACTCTACGTCGCCATTCCCGGCGGCGGGGTCGTGCCGTTGTCGAGCATGGCGACGCTGCAGGTGATTCGTGCGCCGGTAACCATCAACCGTCTGGGGCAATTTCCCTACGCCGATGTCTCGTTCAACCTCGCCCCCGGCCAGACCCTCGGCGCGGCGGTGACGCGGCTCAAGGACATCGAAACCCAGGCCGGCCTGCCGCTGTCGGTGCAAGCCAACCTGGAAGGGGCGGCGGCGACGTTCGAGGCGTCGTTGTCCAATCAGGTGTTTCTGGTGCTGGCGGCGATCATCGTGGTGTACCTGATGCTGGGGATTCTCTACGAGAGCTTCGTGCATCCGGTGACGATTCTCTCGACTCTGCTATCCGCCGCGCTCGGTGCCTTGCTGGCATTGCTGATCAGCGGTACGCAGTTCGACATCATCGGTTTGATCGGCATCGTGCTGCTGATCGGTATCGTGATGAAGAACGGCATCATGATGGTCGACTTCGCCCTGGAGCTGGAACGCAAGGGCGGGCTCGATCCGGTAGCTGCGATCCGTCAGGCCGCCGAGTTGCGATTCCGGCCGATTCTGATGACCAGCATGGCCTCCTTGTTCGGTGCGGTCCCGCTGGCATTGGGCACCGGGATCGGCTCGGAGCTGCGTCATCCGCTGGGAATTGCGATCATCGGCGGACTGTTGCTCAGCCAGTTGCTGACGCTGTTCTCGACCCCGGTGATTTTCCTCGCCATGCATGGTCTGGAGCAGCGCTTCACCCGGCGCCGGCCAGCGGCGACCGAGGCCTTGCGCGATGAACCTTAGCGCGCCGTTTATCCAGCGCCCCATCGCCACCACGTTGCTGGCGGTCGGGCTGGCGCTGTTCGGTGTGCTGGCGTTCAACCTGTTGCCGGTGGCGCCGTTGCCGGAAGTGGATTTCCCGACCATCAGCGTGCGCGCGTCGTTACCCGGTGCTGACCCAGGCACGGTGGCGTCGTCAGTGGCGACGCCTCTGGAGCGTCAGTTCGGGCAGATCGCCGGGGTCACCGAAATGACTTCGTCCAGTTCGTTGGGGGCGACCCGCATTACCTTGCAGTTCGACCTCAACCGCGACATCGATGGCGCGGCGCGCGACGTGCAAGCGGCGATCAATGCAGCCCGCAGCAATCTGCCGAGCGATCTGTCCGGCAACCCGACCTACCGCAAGGTCAATCCGGCCGACTCACCGATCCTGATCCTCAGCCTGACTTCCGACACCGCGACCCGTGGCCAGATGTACGACGTGGCTTCTACTCTGCTCGAACAGCGCTTGTTGCAGACCTCCGGTGTGGGCGATGTGACGGTGGGGGGCGCGGCCTTGCCGGCGGTGCGGATTGAGCTCAATCCGGATCGGCTCAATCGCTACGGCGTCAGCCTGGAACAGGTTCGCCAAGTGATTCAGGCGTCCAACGTGAATTTGCCCAAGGGCACCGTGTCAGTTGGTGATCAGTCCTACGGTCTGAAGGCCAACGACATGCTTTATCAGGGCACCGATTACGGGCCGTTGGTGGTCAAGCAACGCAACGGTGATCTGGTGCGCATTTCCGATCTGGGCGACGTCACCGAGGACGTCGAAGACCTGCGCAACTTCGGCCTGTCCAACGGCAAACCGGCGGTGCTGCTGGTGGTGTTCAAGCAGCCCGGCGCCAACGTCATCGACACCGTGGATGCGGTGAAGGCCGACCTGCCGTTTCTGCAGAGTTCGATCCCCTCGGCGATCAAGATCAACATCCTGATGGACCGCACCACCACCATTCGCGGGTCATTGCACGACGTGGAAGTGACCCTGCTGATTTCGATCGCGCTGGTGACGCTGGTGACCTTCGGCTTCTTCCGCGACTGGCGCAGCACGCTGATCCCGGCCATCGTCGTGCCGCTTTCGCTGCTCGGCACCTTCGGGGCGATGTATTTTCTCGGCTACAGCCTCAACAACCTGTCACTGATGGCGCTGACCATTTCCACCGGGTTTGTGGTCGACGATGCGATCGTGGTGGTCGAGAACATCATGCGGCACCTGGAAAAAGGCGAGAGCCGCGTGCAAGCCGCGCTGGCCGGGGCGCGGGAGGTGGGCTTTACGGTGATGACCATCAGCGTGTCGCTGGTGGCGGTGTTCATTCCGTTGCTGCTGATGGGCGGGGTGGTCGGGCGGCTGTTTCGCGAGTTTTCGATTTCGCTGTCGGTGGCCATCGTGATTTCGATGCTGGTGTCGCTGACGGTGACGCCGATGCTCGCCAGTGTGCTGCTGCGTACTCAGCAACAGAGCGGCAAGGGTGACGATCACCCGGACTCGTACTTTCACCGCTTTTACGATCGCACCCTCGGTTGGGTCGTCGAGCATTCGTTCCTGATGGGGCTGCTGACGCTGCTGGTGATCGTGTTGGCGTGCGTGTTGTACGTGCTGGTGCCCAAGGGTTTCTTTCCGCAGGAAGACACCGGTCGCATGTCTGGCAGCATCATCGCGGCGCAGAGTATTTCCTTTGGCGCGATCCAGTCGAACTTCAGCGCGATCAATAAAAAGGTCTTGAGCAATCCGAACGTGGCGACGGTAGGCGGTTTTGTCGGTGGCGGTGGCGGGATCGGCGGGGCGGTCAACAGTGCGCAGCTGTTCATCACCCTCAAGCCTCTGGCGGATCGCAAGGACAGCGCCGATCAGGTCATCGGCCAGATTCGCCACACCCTCGGCGACATGCCTGGCACCCGTCTGTATCTGCAATCGGCGCAGGACATCACGGTCGGCGGGCGGCAGAGCGGGGCGCAGTATCAGTACACGATGACCGCCGACGACCAGAGCTCCCTCGACGAATGGGTGCCGAAAGTCGTCGCGGTGCTGCACGGCTTGCCGCAACTGGCCGATGTGAACACCGATCAGCAGGACAACAGCCTGATGGCCAGTGTCACCGTCAACCGCGATGCCGCCGCCCGGCTCGGGGTCAGCATGTCGGCCATCGACCAGACGTTGTACGACGCGTTCGGGCAACGCCAGGTTTCGACCATCTACCGCGCGGCCAATCAGTATCACGTGGTGATGGAGGTCGCGCCGCCGTACTGGGACTCCCCGGCGAGCCTGAAAAACCTCTACGTGCCGGTGGGCACCGCCGCCGTCACCAGCAAGGGCGCTGCGGCGGCGCCGAACCTCAGCGCCACGGCCTCGCAGGCGTTGGTGCCGCTGTCGACGCTGGCCGACTATTCGGTGGGGCGCACGGCTATCTCGATCAGTCATCAGGGGACATTTCCGGCGGTGACCGCTTCGTTCAACCTCGCGCCGGGCGTCTCCATCGGCCAGGCAACGGCGCTGGTGGACAACGCCGTCAAACAATTGCGCATGCCGGCCAGTGTGGTCGGCCAGTTTGCCGGGACGGCGCAGGTGTTCCAGTCTTCGGTGGCGAGCGAGCCGTTGTTGATCGTCGCGGCGCTGCTGTCGGTGTACGTGGTGCTGGGCATGCTCTATGAAAGTCTGGTGCACCCGCTGACGATACTTTCGACCTTGCCGTCGGCCGGCGTCGGCGCGCTGATCGCGTTGCTGCTGACCGGCACCGAGCTGTCGATCATCGCGCTGGTGGGGGTGATTCTGCTGATCGGGATCGTGAAGAAGAACGCAATCATGATGATCGACTTCGCCATCACCGAGCGCCGCGAATTCGGCTTGAGCGCCAAGGACGCGATCCGCCGCGCCTGCCTGATCCGCTTCCGGCCGATCATGATGACCACGCTGGCGGCGATTCTCGGCGCACTGCCGCTGGTGCTAGGCAGCGGTTATGGCTCGGAGCTGCGCCGGCCATTGGGGATTTCGATCATTGGCGGCTTGCTGTTCAGTCAGTTACTGACGCTATACACCACGCCAGTGATCTACCTTTGGCTGGATCGGGCGTCGCAGCGCCTGAAGCGTAAGGAGCAATAAATGAAACGTCGCCTGTTCCCCATGGGCGCAAGCCTGGTGCTGAGTCTGTTGTTGAGCGGTTGCATGGTCGGCCCGGACTACCACAAACCGGTCGTCGAACTGCCGACTTCGTTCAAGCAAGGCACGCCATGGCAGCGTGCGCAGGCCAATCCGCAAGGCGCTCTGGACAGTCAGTGGTGGCGGGTCTATCAGGACCCGATACTCAACGATCTGATCGACCGGTCGGCCAAGGCCAACTCGTCGATCATCGGCGCCGAGGCGGCGTATCGGCTGGCGCAGGCCCAAGTGGCGTCGAGCCGTGCCGGGTTGTGGCCAACCGTAGGCGTGGGGCTGTCCGGCGCTCGTGGTGTCGGCGGCGGGGCCAGTGGCAGCACCACCAGCGGTTTGACCGGCAGCAGCGGCAGCACCGTCGAGCAAACGGTCAGTGCCACCCTCAGTGCCAGTTGGGAGCCGGATCTGTGGGGGCAAGTGCGGCGCGGCATCGAATCGAGCCAGGCTTCTCTGCAATCGTCCGATGCGTTGCTGGCCGGCGTGCGGCTGTCCATCGGCGCCAGTGTGGCAACTGACTATCTGGGGCTGCGGCAACTGGATATCGACATCGACCTGTTGCAGCAACAGCAAGCCATCAATCAGCAACTGCTGACGATGATTCAGGCACAGACCGTTCAGGGCACGGCGACCAACGATCAACTGCTGGTGGCGCAGGATCAGCTCAGTACGGTGATCGCAGCGCTGCAAACGGCGCAGCGTTCGCGGGAATAGGCCGAACATGCGCTGGCGGTGTTGGTGGGAGTGGCCCCGGCGCAGTTCGACCTGCCCAGGGCCGCTGACTATCGCTTCACGACGCCCATGCCGCCGTCGGTGTTGCCGTCGAACTTGCTGCTGCGCCGGCCTGATGTGGTGTCGGCTGAACGCCTGGCTGCGGCGGCCAACGCGCGGATCGGGGTCGCCGAAGCGGCATTTTTTCCGACCTTGAGCCTGACTGCCGAAGGTGGCTTCCGGGGCTCGGCGCTGGGTGGCCTGTTCGCCGTGCCCAACCGCATCTGGACCCTCGGGCCGGCGCTGGCCGAAACCATTTTCGATGGCGGCGCCCGCGAGGCGGCAAAGCAGGAAGCCGAAGCCGCTTACGATCAGGACGTGGCCACGTATCGCGGCACGGTGCTCGGCGCGTTGCAGAACATCGAGGATAACCTGTCGGCGATCAATCACCTGCACACGCAGGCGCAAGCCTTTGATCAGATGTTTCAGCGTAATCAGCAACTGTTCGGCAGTCAGCAGGCGCAGCAGCGGGCGGGGACGGTCAGCCAGCAAGCGGTGCTGACCCAGCAATTGGTGCTGTTGCAGGCCGAGCAAAACCTGCGTGATACCCAGGGTTTGCTCAGTCAGGGCAGTGTCGCGCTGTTCCAGAGCCTGGGCGGTGGCTGGCAGGTGCCGTGAATCTTTCGCCCGCTGTGTCGCGGCACGGTATGCTGCGCGCACTTTTTTCACGTAGGGAAGCCTGACCCATGGCAGGAAGCAGTTTGCTGGTGCTGATCGACGACATCGCCACTGTTCTGGACGACGTTGCGTTGATGACCAAAATGGCCGCGAAGAAGACCGCCGGGGTGCTCGGCGATGACTTGGCGCTCAACGCCCAGCAGGTCTCTGGCGTGCGTGCCGAGCGGGAAATCCCGGTGGTGTGGGCGGTGGCCAAAGGCTCGTTCGTCAACAAGCTGATCCTGGTGCCGTCGGCGCTGGCCATCAGTGCGTTCGTGCCGTGGCTGGTGACGCCGTTGCTGATGGTCGGTGGCGCGTACCTGTGTTTCGAAGGCTTCGAGAAGCTCGCGCACACGTTTCTGCACAGCAAGGCGGAAGACGAAGCCGAGCACGCGCAACTGGTTGAGGCGGTGGCTGATCCTGCGACCGATCTGGTGGCCTATGAAAAGGACAAGATCAAAGGTGCGATCCGCACCGACTTCATCCTCTCGGCAGAAATCATCGCCATCACCCTCGGCACCGTGGCTGATGCCTCGCTGACCCAGCAGGTGATCGTGATGTCCGGCATCGCCATCGTCATGACCGTGGGCGTCTATGGCCTGGTGGCCGGCATCGTCAAACTCGACGACCTCGGCCTGTGGCTGACCCAGAAGCCCGGGCAAATGGCTAAAAGCATCGGCAACGGCATCCTGCGTGCAGCGCCTTACATGATGAAGGGTCTGTCGGTGATCGGCACGGCAGCGATGTTCCTGGTCGGCGGCGGCATCCTGACCCATGGCGTGCCGGTGGTGCATCACTGGATCGAAGGCGTCAGCGCAGCGGCGGGCGGTGCCGGGTTTGTGGTGCCGCTGTTGCTCAATGGTGTGGCGGGGATTGTCGCGGGTGCGGTGGTGCTGGCGGTGGTTTCGGTATTCAGCAAAATCTGCAAATCAATGAAAGGCTGAGCGCTCCCACAATAGGTGCAGAAAAAAGGGCCATTCGATTCACATCGAATGGCCCTTTTTTTACCTGCCGTTTTTACTCGGCAATCTGCAACTTACGCGACTCGGTGTACACGTAACGCACCTTCTCGTACTCGAACGGCGAGTTCAGCTGGCCGTAGCGGAAGCTGGTCTGGTAGCGCTTGTCGACGGCGCGCAGTGCCCAGATTTCCGGGTGGTTGGAACTGACTTCGGAGACGTTCAAATAGTTGATCGCCGACTCGGCGGTGTAGTCGACGGCCAGGCCGGCGGTATCGCGCAGGTTCGACGGGCCGAGGATCGGCAGCACGAAGTAGGCACCGCCGGGAACGCCGTAGAAGCCCAGGGTCTGGCCGAAGTCTTCACTCTGGCGCGGCAGGCCCATGGCGGTGGCCGGGTCCCACAGGCCGGCGATGCCGATGGTGGTGTTGAGCAACAGGCGCGCAGTGGTTTCCATCGAGCGCTTGCCCTTGAACTGCAACAGGCTGTTGACCAGGTTCGGCACGTCGCCCAGGTTGTTGAAGAAGTTGCTCACGCCGGTGCGCACGAAGCCTGGGGTCACGTAGCGGTAACCGTCGACCACCGGCAGAAACACCCATTGGTCGAAACGGTAGTTGAAGTGATAGACGCGGCGGTTCCACGACTCCAGCGGGTCATACACGTTCAGCGCGCTGAGGGTGGAGCGCTCGAATTCGCGCTGATCCAGCCCCGGGTTGAACTTGAGTTTGGACAGCGGCTCCTTGAAGCCATCGCTGTCGACCACCACCGGTGCATTGGCTTTGCTGTTGTCAGCCTGGGCCACGCCTGCACTGAGTAACGCTGCGATCAGCAGGAGATATTTAGCCACGGAAGAACTCCAGCATGGCGTCGCTGTTGACGCGGTAGTTAAGGTTGCCGCAATGGCCACCCAGCGGATAAACCGTCAGACGATCACCGAATGTCCTGCGCAGGAAACCGAGGTCGCCCGGGCCGAGGATCACGTCGTCGGCGTTGTGCATCACGGCGATTTTCGGGCTGTCGTGCAGATAATCCTTGAGCGCATACAGGCTGACCTGATCGATCAGTTGCAGCAGGCTGCCGCCGTCGGTGCGGGCGCGCCACATCGGAATCACTTGTTCGGTCAGGTAGCAGTCGAAGTCGCATTGCAGCGCGCGCTTGAGGAACGGCGTGAGGCTGGTGCCTTCGGTGATCGGGAATTTCGGCGGGGTGATCAGGCCGCGGCGGTTGATCAGGTCCGAGGTGAAGGCGATGTCCGCCGCCGAGAAGCGGAACGAGGTGCCGATCAGCATCGCCATCTGCTCGTTGCTCAGGTGTTGCTTGGACTGCTGGAAGTCATAGAGCAGCGCATCGTTGAGGTCGATGTAGCCCTTCTGCTGGAAGTAGCGGGTCAGTTTGCCCAGCACCAGTTCATAGAACGTGGTGCTGTTGTTGATGCCCTTGACCTCGGTCTGCACCAGTTTGTCGAGGTTGGTGACCGAGGTGTAGAGGTTGACCGGCGGATTGAGCAGCAGGACTTTCTTGAAGTTGAAACTGCGTCGGGTTTCGTCCAGATGCGCGACGAATGCGGCATCCAGGGCGCCGAGGCTGTAGCCGCTGAGGTAATAGTCGGTGACCGGCACTTTGGGGTTCTGCGCCCGCACGGCCTGCATCACCCGGTACATGTCTTCGGCGTCCTCCTTGGTCACGCCCGGCGTGGCGAAGCGCGAGGCGGCGCTCATGAAGTCGAAACTGGTCGGCGATGACAGCTGCACGACGTGGTAGCCAGCCTTGTAATAGAGCTTTTTCAGGTACTCGTTGAGTGTGCTGTCGTAGCGCGCACCGGTGCCGGCGATCAGGAAGATCAGCGGCGCGGCCTTGTCCTGGGTGGCGATGCGATAGGTCAGCTTTTTCACTGCCCAGAAGTTGTCCGGCAGGATGAACTCACGTTCCGGGCGCAGAGTGATGCTGCGGTCGGTCTGGTTGATGTCGTCGTCAAGCGGCAGTTCCGGGCGCAGGTCCGGCGGCGTGGTGGCGATGGTCGCTTCGAACGGGTTGGTCAGGGGATAGCCATAACTGGCGGCGTCGATATCCACCGCCAGTGCGGACGCACTCAGAATAAGGCCGCCAAACAGGGCGGCGAAGCGCAAGGAACGGAGCATGACTGGATCCCTTAAAGGAAGGTGCCGAATGAAGTTCGCAGGCTATGACCACAAGGTTTGCGCCAAAGTGCCATGTACGGCGCCAAACGGACGTATTTCGGGGGTAATAGTAGCTGGACGATACACTTTGCACGGTCTGGATGAACAGTTAACAGTTGTTATTGCTTGCGTATGGATGGCGGCAGATTAAGCTGGCCGGCGATTTCATCGATTGGAGTGTTCCATGTCCCGCCGTTTGCCCGTGATTCTGTTGCTCGTGCTGTTGCCGTTATGGCTGGCCGCCAGTTATGGCGCGCGTTATGGCTTCATGGAGGACGGACAGTGGGTCGGCATCTGCGTCGATGAGGCGAGCCGCTGGGAATGCCAGGTGCGTTCCACTCTCGGGCTGATGATTCATTTCAAGGTGCTGGGATGGGCGGCGCTTGGAACTGCGCTGGTCGGTTTCGTGCTGCCGGGACGGGCAGGGTGGTGGCTGGCGGTTCTGGCGCTGCTGTGCGGATTGCCGGCGCTGGCGTTGTACAACACGACGCTGGCGGTGTTTGCCGTGGTGATTGCCGGGTTGCGGCTGGTCAGGGCTTCGCGCAGCGCCTGACAGTCAGCCTTCGCGAGCAAGCACCACAGGGAATCGTGAACAACACAGATCCAGTGTGGGAGTGGGCTTGCCCACGAAAGGGCCAGAGGCTGCGCTGAAAGTCAGCCCTTGCGAACCCGCAGACAGCGCCACAACGCAGCCACCATCAGCACGCTGACCAGCGCCCACCCCCAGGCCTGCTGATTCTGCAAGCCTTCACGGAACAACTGCGGCGCAATCCCGGCGCCGATGATGAACGTCAGCAGGGCAATTTCCCGACGTGCCACCGACACCGGGCGGCACAGGTAAACCAGTGCCGGCAGAATCAGCGCGACACTCGGAAAGCTGCGATAGCGCGGATCGAACACCAGTTCCAGCATCATCACCGCCGCTGCGAACCCTGAAACCGCCACCAGCCACCCGGCATGCCGCTCGAAGACGTCGAAAACCCGTGCGCGCCAGCCATCGCGGGCGCTCAGGGTCAGCGCGGCATGGGCCAGCACCAGCAGATTCAGAATCGTCAGCAATCCGACCCACAGCCATTCGCTGGCGAATCGCGTCGTCAGCCGGGCCAGATCACCCCAAGCACCGATCGAGCAGGCGGCGAGGGCGCCGAGCAACGGCAGCACCAGCGCCGAGCGCGTGCTGCGAACCCGTCCGCCGAGCAGCAGCGTCCCCAGAAATATCAGGCCGCCAACCGCCAGCCATTGCGACCAGTACGGCACGTTCGACACGGGGCCGGCGAGTACGCCCTTGTCCTGGCGATCGGCATCGAACAGCCCCCAATAACCGCCGACCGCGCCTTCGCTGGCACGTTTCCACGGTTGGTCGAAGGCTTCGATCAGGTTGTAATGCCAGCCCTGTTGCTCGGCCAGGGTGACGAAGCCACGAATGAACTTGGCCTCGTTGACCCGGCTCGGCAGGGCGGTCTCGCGCTGGCGTCCCTCACTCGGCCAGCCGGTTTCGCCAATCAGCACGTCCTTGGGCGCGAACCTGATCCCGAACGCCCGGCGCACATCCGCTACGTGCTGCAGCGCGGCGTCGATGTTCGACGGGTCATCTTCCCAGTACGGCAGCAAGTGAATGGTCAGGAAATCCACCGCCGGCGCGACTTCCGGGTGCTTGAGCCAGAACTCCCAGACGTCGGCGTACGTCACCGGTTGCTTGACGTGCGCCTTGACCTTATTGATGAGCCGGGCCAGTTGCGCGCCGGTTACTTCCTTGCGCAGCAGTGCTTCGTTGCCGACGATCACCGCGCTGACCACGTCCGGGTTGGCGTTGGCCGAGGCGATCAGCAGGTCGACTTCCTTTTCCGTGTCCACCGGGTTGCTGTTGATCCAGGCGCCGATCATCAACTTCAAGCCGTGCTTGCGCGCCAGATCCGGCAACGCTTCGAGGCCGGTCATCGAGTAGGTGCGGATGCATTCGAAGCGCGTTGCCAGCAGTGCGAGGTCGGCGTCCATGCGCTCGGGGCGCAGTTTGAACGGCACGTCGAACGGCGACTGGTCCTTGTCGAACGGGGTGTAGGAGGCGCATTGCAACTTGTGGGTCGGGGTCGCGACATCCGGCAGGATCACCGGTTGGCCGAGGCCATACCAGAAGCCGCCGAGGGCAAACAGCCCGAGCAGGCAAGCGAACAGATAAGGCAGAAAGGGGAAGCGGGAGGTCGCGGACATGGTCAGGCCGGGTGGCTGCAAAGCGACGCATGTTACCTGCATTTAATGCGGGCTTGGGGCCTCGCATGATTTTGTCATGCAAAGTTCGGGCGGATTGCCCGATGGGATTTCCCGGCGCCACATTAATGGCTTTCTGATGTCGTTTCTCGTTGCCTTGAGGTCGCTGGCAGAGCAGGTCGTCGACGGCGTGAGGTTGATGATCGAAGCCGTCAGTACTCCGCTGATGTTCGCACGAGTTTGCGGTCGGGCGTGATGGGGGCGCCGAGCACCATAACAATACGTTGACGCCGTCCGGCATCCGTCGGGCGCAGCATTTCGGGGAAGTAACGATGAAGATGCGACGACTTTTAGGCGCAGGTGCCGCACTGGTACTTGCGATGGGCTCCACGCTGGCCAGTGCAGAAACCAAGACCCTGAACATCGGTTACGTTGACGGCTGGTCCGACAGCGTCGCGACCACCCACGTAGCGGCTGAAGTGATCAAGCAGAAGCTCGGCTACGACGTGAAACTGCAAGCCGTCGCCACCGGGATCATGTGGCAAGGCGTGGCTACTGGCAAACTCGACGCCATGCTTTCGGCCTGGCTGCCAGTCACTCACGGTGAGTATTGGGCGAAGAACAAGGATCAGGTCGTCGACTACGGCCCGAACTTCAAGGATGCGAAAATCGGCCTGATCGTGCCGGAGTACGTCAAAGCCAAGTCCATCGAAGACCTGAAAACCGATGACAGCTTCAAGAAGCGCATTGTCGGCATCGACGCCGGCTCGGGCGTGATGCTCAAGACCGACCAGGCAATCAAGGATTACGACCTGACCGGCTACAACCTCAAGGCCAGCTCCGGCGCCGGCATGATCGCCGAGCTGACCCGCGCCGAGAAAAAGAACGAGTCGATCGCCGTGACCGGCTGGGTGCCGCACTGGATGTTCGCCAAGTGGAAACTGCGCTTCCTCGAAGACCCGAAAGGCGTGTATGGCGCGGCGGAAACCGTGAACAGCATCGGCAGCAAAGAGCTGGATACCAAGGCTCCGGAAGTCGCCAAGTTCCTGAAGAACTTCCAGTGGGCATCGAAGGATGAAATCGGCCAGGTCATGCTGGCGATCCAGGACGGCGCCAAGCCTGAAGCGGCGGCCAAGGATTGGGTTGCCAAGCACCCTGATCGCGTAGCCGACTGGACCAAATAACAGCCACCAGGCGTTAAAACTGTGGGAGCGGGCCTGCCCGCGATGGCGGTCTGTCAGTCGACTGATGGGTGGACTGATACGACGCCTTCGCGAGCAAGCCCGCTCCCACATTGCTTTTCGGGTGTGCTGGAAAATGGCATTTGTGTCATGGCGTTCTACTACTAAGGTCGTCTGGAACCGCGCTCGCAGCCGCATACAGTGGATATCGTTCCAACAATAATCTGTGCTGCGAGGATAAAAACAATGAACGACAGCATTTACCTCTCTATTCAGAACAGCCCGCGCTTCAAGGAGCTGGTCAAGAAAAGAGAACGATTCGCCTGGATACTCTCGGCGATCATGCTCGGGCTTTACTCCGCCTTCATCCTTCTGATCGCTTACGGGCCGCAAGTGCTCGGGGCGAAACTCAGTCCTGAATCATCCATCACCTGGGGCATTCCGCTCGGTGTCGGCCTGATCGTTTCGGCCTTTGTCCTGACCGGCATCTACGTGCGTCGCGCCAATGGCGAGTTCGACGACCTGAACAATGCGATTCTCAAGGAGGCTCAGCAATGATCCGGCGTCTACTGGCTCTTTTGAGCATCGCAGCGTTCGCTCCAGCCGTCTGGGCCGCTGACGCCCTGACCGGCGAAGTCCATAAACAACCGCTCAACGTTTCCGCGATCGTCATGTTCGTGGTGTTCGTCGGCGCGACCCTGTGCATCACCTACTGGGCCTCCAAGCGCAACAAGTCGGCGGCCGACTACTATGCGGCGGGCGGCAAGATCACCGGTTTCCAGAACGGTCTGGCGATTGCCGGTGACTACATGTCGGCGGCGTCCTTCCTGGGGATTTCCGCGCTGGTGTTCACCTCCGGCTACGACGGCCTGATCTACTCGATCGGCTTCCTGGTGGGCTGGCCGATCATTCTGTTCCTGATCGCCGAGCGTCTGCGCAACCTGGGTAAATACACCTTTGCCGACGTGGCGTCCTATCGTCTCGGGCAAACCCAGATCCGCACCCTGTCGGCCTGCGGTTCGCTGGTGGTGGTGGCGTTCTACCTGATCGCGCAAATGGTCGGTGCCGGCAAGCTGATCCAGCTGCTGTTCGGCCTCGACTACCACGTCGCGGTGATTCTGGTCGGTATCCTGATGTGCCTCTACGTGCTGTTCGGCGGCATGCTGGCGACCACCTGGGTGCAGATCATCAAGGCTGTCTTGCTGCTCTCCGGCGCGTCGTTCATGGCGCTGATGGTGATGAAGCACGTCAACTTCGACTTCAACACGCTGTTCTCCGAGGCGATCAAGGTTCACCCCAAAGGTGAGGCGATCATGAGCCCGGGCGGCCTGGTGAAAGATCCGATTTCGGCGTTCTCCCTGGGTCTGGCGCTGATGTTCGGTACGGCTGGCCTGCCGCACATCCTGATGCGCTTCTTCACGGTGAGCGATGCCAAGGAAGCGCGTAAGAGCGTGCTGTACGCTACCGGTTTCATTGGTTACTTCTACATCCTGACCTTCATCATCGGCTTCGGCGCGATCCTGCTGGTCAGCACCAACCCGGCATTCAAGGATGCAGCGGGCGCTCTGCTCGGCGGCAACAACATGGCGGCGGTCCACCTGGCCAACGCGGTGGGTGGCAGCATTTTCCTCGGCTTCATCTCGGCGGTAGCGTTCGCGACCATTCTTGCCGTGGTGGCGGGGCTGACCCTGGCCGGCGCTTCGGCGGTGTCTCACGACCTTTATGCCAGCGTGGTCAAGAAGGGCAAGGCCAACGAAAAAGATGAAATCCGCGTTTCGAAGATCACCACCGTCGCACTCGGTGTGTTGGCTATCGGCTTGGGCATCCTGTTCGAAAGCCAGAACATTGCGTTCATGGTCGGCCTGGCGTTCTCCATAGCGGCGAGCTGCAACTTCCCGGTGCTGCTGCTTTCGATGTACTGGAAGAAGCTGACCACCCGTGGCGCGATGATCGGCGGCTGGCTGGGGCTGGTGAGTGCGGTGGGGCTGATGATCCTCGGCCCGACCATCTGGGTGCAGATTCTGCATCACGAGAAGGCGATCTTCCCGTACGAGTACCCGGCGCTGTTCTCGATGATCATTGCCTTCATCGGTATCTGGTTCTTCTCGGTTACCGACAAGTCCGCAGCGGCGGATAAAGAGCGTGAGCTGTTCCATCCGCAGTTTGTGCGTTCGCAGACTGGGTTGGGGGCTAGCGGGGCGGTTTCGCATTAAAAGCAGAGCTGCAAGCTTCAAGTTGTGAGCTTCAAGTGAAATGCCCCGGTCGTGAGATCGGGGCATTTCTTTTGTGGGCGGTTATCGGACGGCTTGGTGTGGTTTTTTGATTGGGTACATATCCGTTGCTGCGGTAACGGCTTCTTAGGGTTTCGCCCTGACGGCGAGTCACCTTTTCCAAACGCCGAAAAGGTAACCCAAAAGGCTTTACCCTGACGTTCGGCCCTCGCTGTGGCTCGGGTTCCTTCGCTCCGGGATCGATCCGGGGGCATCGCCTCCGGTTTGCTTCGCTGCACCTCCTCTCGATGTGTTTGGCTTCGCCAAACGGTCGCTGCGCTCCCACCCCCGGATCAATCCCTCCACTCAGCCTGCCGACGGGCCTTGAGATCAAAAGCTTTGCTCGAGCTAACGCTCATCGTGGTGTGTGGTGGGTGGCTCTTGATCTGGCTTTTGCTTTTGCTTTTGCTCTGGCTCTGGCTCTGGCTCTGGCTCTGGCTCTGGCTCTGGCTCTGGCTCTGGCTTTTGATTTTTGCCCCTTCGGCAGGCCGAGCGGAGGTGTTCATCAGGGGGTAGGCGCGCAGCGCCGTGCGGCGAAGCCGCATACATCGAGAGGAGGTGCAGCGAAGCAAGCCGGAGGCGATGCCCCCTGATGGGCACCGTAGCGAGGGAACACTGAGCCTAAGCGAAGTGCCGTACGCCGGGGCCAAGACTTTTTGGTTACTTTTGAGGCGTTTGTCAAAAGTGACTCGCTGTAAGAGCGAAACCGCCAGCGGCAGCACCCGCAGCAACGGATATGCCCCCAGTCAACCAAAAAACAGTCGGCCCAAAGGCCGCTGAAACCAAACAAAAACGGCCCCCATTCACATGGAGGCCGTTTTCGATACAGCTCAAGACGTTATCGCAAGACAGGTCTTATTTGCGGTCTTCCAGCTTGGTGATGTCACGCGACTCGTAGCCGGTGTACAGCTGGCGCGGACGGCCGATCTTGTACGGGCTGGAGAGCATTTCTTTCCAGTGGGAGATCCAGCCGACAGTACGTGCCAGGGCGAAGATCACGGTGAACATGCTGGTTGGAATGCCGATCGCCTTGAGGATGATCCCCGAGTAGAAGTCGACGTTCGGGTACAGCGAGCGTTCGATGAAGTACGGGTCGGTCAGGGCGATCTCTTCCAGGCGCATGGCCAGTTCGAGTTGCGGATCGTTGTTGATGCCCAGTTCCTTCAGCACTTCGTCGCAGGTCTGCTTCATGACCGTCGCGCGTGGGTCGCGGTTCTTGTAGACGCGGTGACCGAAGCCCATCAGCTTGAACGGATCGTTCTTGTCCTTGGCCTTGGCGATGAACTTGTCGATGTTCGAAACATCGCCGATTTCATCGAGCATGGTCAGTACGGCTTCGTTCGCACCGCCGTGGGCAGGGCCCCACAGTGCAGCGATGCCGGCGGCGATACAGGCGAACGGGTTGGCGCCCGAGGAGCCCGCCAGACGCACGGTGGAGGTCGAAGCGTTCTGCTCGTGGTCGGCATGGAGGATGAAGATCCGGTCCATGGCCTTGGCGAGCACCGGGCTGATCGGTTTGATCTCGCACGGGGTGTTGAACATCATGTGCAGGAAGTTTTCCGCGTACGTCAGGTCGTTGCGCGGGTACATCATGGGTTGACCCATGGAGTACTTGTAAACCATCGCCGCCAGGGTAGGCATCTTGGCAACCAGACGGATCGCGGAGATTTCGCGATGCTGCGGGTTATTGATGTCCAGGGAGTCGTGGTAGAAGGCCGAGAGAGCGCCGACTACGCCGCACATGACGGCCATCGGGTGGGCGTCGCGACGGAAGCCGTTGAAGAAGGTTTTCAGCTGCTCGTGAACCATGGTGTGGTTTTTCACGGTGCTGACGAACTGGGCCTTCTGTTCTGCGGTCGGCAGCTCGCCGTTGAGTAGCAGATAGCAGGTTTCCAGATAGTCCGACTTTTCAGCCAGCTGTTCGATCGGGTAACCGCGGTGCAGCAGGATGCCGTTATCGCCGTCGATATAGGTGATCTTCGATTCGCAGGAAGCGGTCGACATGAAACCGGGGTCGAAAGTGAAGCGGCCCGTGGCCGTCAGGCCCCGAACATCGATAACATCGGGACCAACGGTGCCGGTTAAAATGGGCAGCTCGACGGGGGCTGCGCCCTCGATGATCAACTGCGCTTTTTTGTCAGCCATGTGGCCTCCTATTTATGCTTGAAATCATCAGACAGACCCCCCACGCAGGGCCCGCACCACTATAGTGAGATAAATTCGAATGTCAATTTGCCTAAAGTCTTGCTCCAGAAGGCTTTAACCGGACTTTTTCCTCGAAATTGCCTGCCATTTACGCCTTTTATACGACTTGTGCAATCAGCTATTGGGGGTAGGCGATTGCGTTGTCATTAGTAGCCTAACTGTCTATACTCGGCGACCGACCGCCAAGGGCTTTTGGGCTTGCTTTCATTGGGGGTCGCATCCCTGGGTGGTGGTTACCTGACCAGTGCACTCCCCAACAACTTTGCCCTGATTGTTAGGGGCTCTTCAGTGTGAAAAAAAAGCCGTGAAAAGCCAACGACCTGTAAACCTAGACCTAAGGACCATCAAACTCCCCATCACCGGCGTTACGTCGTTTCTTCACCGTGTTTCCGGCATCATCCTCTTCCTGGGCCTTGGCATCATGCTTTATGCATTGGGCAAATCCCTGGGTTCCGAGGAAGGTTATGTCGAGGTGAAGGCATGCTTGACCAGTCCGCTGGCCAAGTTCGTAGCATGGGGCCTCCTGTCCGCTCTTCTGTATCACCTGGTTGCCGGTGTGCGCCACTTGATCATGGACATGGGCATCGGTGAGACGCTGGAAGGCGGCCGCCTGGGCTCGAAAATTATCATCGCCGTTTCCGTGGTGCTGATCGTTCTGGCAGGAGTTTGGATATGGTAACCAGCGTTACGAACCTTTCGCGTTCGGGCCTCTATGACTGGATGGCACAGCGTGTGTCTGCGGTCGTTCTCGCGGCTTATTTCATTTTTCTGATCGGCTACCTCGCCGCGAACCCCGGCATTGGCTATGAGCAATGGCACGGTCTGTTCGCCCACAATGCGATGCGTATCTTCAGTCTGCTGGCACTCGTTGCCCTGGGCGCTCACGCCTGGGTCGGCATGTGGACCATCGCGACCGACTACCTGACGCCAATGGCGCTGGGCAAATCGGCGACTGCAGTACGTTTCCTTTTCCAGGCAGTATGCGGCGTTGCGATGTTCGCTTACTTCGTCTGGGGTGTGCAGATTCTCTGGGGTATCTGAGTCATGGCTAACATTCCAACGATTTCTTTCGACGCCATCATTATTGGTGGTGGCGGTGCCGGCATGCGCGCTGCGCTGCAACTGGCACAGGGCGGTCACAAGACTGCCGTGATCACCAAGGTTTTCCCGACCCGTTCGCACACTGTATCCGCCCAGGGCGGCATCACCTGCGCGATCGCGTCCGCCGACCCGAACGATGACTGGCGCTGGCACATGTACGATACCGTCAAGGGTTCCGACTACATCGGTGACCAGGACGCTATCGAATACATGTGTCAGGAAGGCCCGGCTGCCGTTTTCGAGCTGGACCACATGGGTCTGCCATTCTCGCGTACCGAACAAGGCCGTATCTACCAGCGTCCGTTCGGCGGTCAGTCGAAGGATTACGGTAAAGGCGGGCAGGCTGCCCGTACCTGCGCCGCTTCCGACCGTACCGGTCACGCGCTGCTGCACACCCTTTATCAGGGCAACCTGAAAGCCGGTACCACGTTCCTGAACGAGTACTACGCTGTCGATCTGGTGAAGAACGACGCAGGCGACTTCGTCGGTGTTATTGCCATTTGCATCGAAACCGGCGAAACCACCTACATCCGCGCGAAAGCCACCGTACTGGCGACCGGCGGTGCAGGCCGTATCTACGCTTCGACCACCAACGCCCTGATCAACACCGGTGACGGCGTCGGCATGGCTCTGCGTGCAGGCGTACCGGTACAAGACATCGAAATGTGGCAGTTCCACCCGACCGGCATCGCCGGCGCCGGTGTTCTGGTGACCGAAGGTTGCCGTGGTGAAGGTGGTTACCTGATCAACAAGCACGGCGAGCGTTTCATGGAGCGTTATGCTCCGAACGCCAAAGACCTCGCTGGTCGTGACGTGGTTGCCCGCTCGATGGTTAAGGAAATCATCGCCGGCAACGGTTGCGGTCCGAATGGCGACCACGTAATGCTCAAACTCGACCACTTGGGCGAGGAAGTGCTGCACAGCCGTCTGCCAGGCATCTGCGAACTGTCGAAGACGTTTGCTCACGTTGACCCGGTTGTCGCTCCGGTTCCGGTCGTTCCGACTTGCCACTATATGATGGGCGGCGTTGCCACCAACATTCACGGCCAGGCGATCACCCAGAACGCTGAAGGCGTCGACACCATCATCCCGGGCCTGTTCGCGGTAGGCGAAGTGGCTTGCGTATCGGTTCACGGTGCCAACCGTCTGGGCGGCAACTCGCTGCTCGACCTGGTGGTATTCGGCCGTGCCGCCGGCCTGCACCTGGAAAAGGCGCTGACCGACGGTATCGAATACGACGACGCCACCGAAGCCAACATCAATGCCGCTCTGGCCCGTCTGTCCGCCCTCAACGAGCGTACCGATGGCGAAGACGTCGCCACCCTGCGTCGCGAGCTGCAAAGCTGCATGCAGAACTATTTCGGTGTATTCCGTACCGGCGAATACATGCAGAAAGGTATCGCTCAGCTGGCCGATCTGCGCAAGCGCATCGCCAACGTGAAGATCAACGATAAGTCGCAGGCATTCAACACTGCACGTATCGAAGCTCTTGAGCTGCAAAACCTGCTGGAAGTGGCTGAAGCTACTGCCATCGCTGCCGAAGTACGTAAAGAGTCCCGCGGTGCTCACGCTCGTGAAGACTTCGAAGATCGTGACGACGAAAACTGGCTGTGCCACACCCTGTACTTCCCGGGTGACAAGCGCGTCACCAAGCGTGCCGTGAACTTCTCGCCGAAGACTGTTCCGACTTTCGAACCTAAAGTCCGGACTTATTAAGGGTGACCGCCATGTTGCAAGTTGAAGTTTATCGTTACAACCCTGACACCGACTCCGCGCCGAAAACCCAGGTTTTCCAGGTCGACACCGGTGGCAAGGATCTGATGGTGCTGGACGTGCTGGCCCTGATCAAAGAGCAGGACGAAGGTTTCTCCTATCGTCGCTCCTGCCGTGAAGGCGTCTGCGGCTCCGACGGCATGAACATCAACGGCAAGAACGGCCTGGCGTGCATCACGCCACTGTCCGCTGTCGTGAAAGGCAACAAGTTGGTTGTTCGTCCGCTGCCAGGTTTGCCGGTTATCCGTGACCTGGTCGTCGATATGAGCATCTTCTACAAGCAATACGAGAAGGTTAAGCCATTCCTGCAGAACGACACGCCGGCTCCGGCCATCGAGCGTCTGCAGTCCCCTGAAGAGCGTGAAAAGCTCGATGGTCTGTACGAGTGCATCCTGTGCGCCTGCTGCTCGACCTCGTGCCCGTCCTTCTGGTGGAACCCGGACAAGTTCCTGGGCCCGGCCGCACTGCTGCAAGCGTACCGCTTCCTGGCAGACAGCCGCGACACCAAGACGTCCGAGCGTCTGGCTTCGCTCGATGACCCGTTCAGCGTATTCCGCTGCCGGGGCATCATGAACTGCGTCAACGTATGTCCGAAAGGCCTGAACCCGACTAAGGCCATCGGTCACATCCGTAACATGCTGCTCTCGAGCGGCGTGTGATTCAGCTGCTGTACCCGTAGGACCGCTAAAGGTCACGGCGCGGGCTTCAACCCGCGCCATGGCTATAACCAGAGCAGCAGTCATAAGCTGCGGCTCTTATTTTGAAGAAATGAGACAAGCAGGGGCATCCGGGCTGGTACCCGGACTATCAGTGTGATCCTAAGTGGCTTGTTTTGGTCGCTGCATTCGGACTTCTGCAAGCTTGCTCGGTGTCGACACCGGTGGTGTTCCCCTAACCGAGGGTGACCAAGCATGCAAGAGAGCGTGATGCAGCGCATGTGGGACAGCGCCTACCTTTCCGGTGGAAATGCTGCCTATGTGGAAGAGCTTTATGAGCTCTACCTGCACGACCCTAACGCTGTGCCAGAAGAGTGGCGCACCTACTTTCAGAAGTTGCCAACCGAAGGCAACTCTGCCACCGATGTTTCGCACTCCACAATTCGCGATCATTTCGTGCTGCTGGCAAAGAACCAGCGCCGCGCCCAGCCGGTTTCCGCCGCAAGCGTGAGCACTGAGCACGAGAAGAAGCAAGTTGAAGTGCTGCGATTGATCCAGGCCTACCGTATGCGTGGCCACCAGGCAGCCCAGCTTGACCCGCTGGGGCTGTGGCAGCGTCCTGCACCTGCAGACCTGTCGATCAATCATTACGGCTTGACCAATGCCGATCTTGATACGACCTTCCGTGCCGGCGACCTGTTCATCGGCAAAGAGGAAGCGAGCCTACGCGAAATTCACGAAGCGTTGCAGCAGACATATTGCCGCACCATCGGCGCTGAATTTACGCACATCACCGATTCCGAGCAGCGCCAGTGGTTCCAGCAGCGTCTGGAAAGCGTGCGCGGTCGTCCGACGTACTCCGCCGACATCAAGACTCACGTGCTCGAGCGCGTGACCGCCGGTGAAGGGCTGGAAAAATACCTGGGCACCAAATACCCGGGCACCAAGCGTTTCGGCCTGGAAGGCGGCGAAAGCCTGATTCCGATGCTCGACGAACTGATCCAGCGTTCCGGTTCCTACGGCACCAAGGAAGTCGTCATCGGCATGGCCCACCGTGGCCGTCTCAACGTGCTGGTCAACACCTTCGGCAAGAACCCGCGCGAGCTGTTCGACGAGTTCGAAGGCAAGAAGAAGGTCGAGCTGGGCTCCGGTGACGTTAAGTACCACCAGGGTTTCTCGTCCAACGTCATGACCACTGGCGGTGAAGTTCACCTCGCCATGGCGTTCAACCCGTCCCACCTGGAAATCGTTTCCCCGGTGGTCGAGGGTTCGGTTCGCGCCCGTCAGGATCGTCGCAACGACCCGACCGGCGAGAAAGTCCTGCCGATCTCCATCCACGGTGACGCTGCATTCGCAGGTCAGGGCGTGGTGATGGAAACCTTCCAGATGTCGCAGACCCGCGGTTTCAAGACCGGCGGCACCGTGCACATCGTGATCAACAACCAGGTCGGTTTCACCATCAGCAACCCGCTGGACTCGCGTTCCACCGAGTACGCCACCGACGTCGCGAAAATGATCCAGGCGCCGATCCTCCATGTGAATGGTGATGATCCGGAAGCCGTGTTGTTCGTGACCCAGCTGGCCATCGACTACCGCATGCAGTTCAAGCGTGACGTGGTGATCGACCTGGTCTGCTACCGTCGTCGCGGCCACAACGAAGCGGACGAACCGAGCGGCACCCAGCCTCTGATGTATCAGCAGATCACCAAACAGCGCACCACCCGTGAGCTGTATGCCGATCGTCTGATCCAGGGCGGTGTGCTGGACGCCGAGCGTGTTCAGGCCAAGGTCGACGAGTACCGCAACGCGCTGGACAACGGTCTGCACGTAGTGAAGAGCCTGGTCAAAGAGCCGAACAAAGAGCTGTTCGTGGACTGGCGTCCGTATCTGGGCCACGCCTGGACGGCGCGTCACGACACCCGTTTCGACTTGAAGACCCTGCAGGAACTGTCCGCCAAGCTGCTGGAAATTCCGGAAGGCTTCGTGGTTCAGCGTCAGGTCGCGAAGATCTACGAAGACCGTCAGAAGATGCAAGCCGGCGGCCTGCCGATCAACTGGGGTTACGCCGAAACCATGGCGTACGCGACCCTGGCGTTCGAAGGTCACCCGATTCGCATGACCGGTCAGGACATCGGCCGCGGTACGTTCTCGCACCGTCACGCTGTTCTGCACAACCAGAAAGACGCCGGCACCTACATTCCACTGAAGAACCTGTACGACGGTCAGCCGCGTTTCGACCTGTACGACTCGTTCCTGTCGGAAGAAGCCGTACTGGCATTCGAATACGGTTACTCGACCACTACGCCAAACGCGCTGGTGATCTGGGAAGCCCAGTTCGGTGACTTCGCCAACGGTGCACAGGTCGTGATCGACCAGTTCATCACCAGCGGCGAGCACAAGTGGGGCCGTCTCTGCGGTCTGACCATGCTGCTGCCGCACGGCTACGAAGGTCAGGGTCCTGAGCACTCCTCGGCACGTCTTGAGCGTTACCTGCAACTGTGTGCCGAGCACAACATTCAGGTGTGCATGCCGACCACGCCGGCGCAGATCTACCACTTGCTGCGTCGTCAGGTGATTCGCCCGCTGCGCAAGCCGCTGGTGGTCCTGACTCCGAAGTCGCTGCTGCGCCACAAGCTGGCCATCTCGACGCTGGAAGACCTGGCCGATGGTTCGTTCCAGACCGTGATCCCGGAAATCGATGCCCTGGACCCGAAAAAGGTCGAGCGCGTTGTTCTGTGTAGCGGCAAGGTCTACTACGACCTGCTGGAAAAACGCCGTGCCGAAGGCCGTGAAGATATCGCCATCGTGCGTATCGAGCAGCTGTACCCATTCCCTGAGGACGACTTGAAAGAAGTCCTGGCTCCTTACACCAACGTCAAACATGCCGTCTGGTGCCAGGAAGAGCCGATGAACCAGGGTGCGTGGTACTGCAGCCAGCACCACCTGCGTCGCAGCATCAGCAACCTCAACAAGTCTCTCGTACTCGAATACGCGGGCCGCGAGGCTTCTGCTGCACCTGCATGCGGTTACGCATCGATGCACGCCGAGCAGCAGGAAAAACTGCTGCAAGACGCGTTTACCGTTTAACGCCTTCGCGCACCTGAAACCGAATTTAAGGAACCACAGATAATGGCTATCGAGATCAAAGCCCCCACTTTCCCGGAATCGGTTGCCGATGGCACCGTTGCCACCTGGCACAAACAACCGGGCGACGCCGTCAAGCGTGACGAACTGATCGTCGACATCGAAACCGACAAGGTCGTGCTGGAAGTTCTGGCGACCGCTGACGGCGTGCTGGGCGCAATCGTCAAGGGCGAAGGCGACACCGTTCTGTCCGACGAAGTTCTGGGCTCCATCGTTGAAGGCGGCGCTGCTGCCGCTGCCCCGGCAGCCGCTGCTGCTCCGGCCGCTGCCGCCGCTCCGGCTGCCGCTGACGGCGAAGACGACCCGATCGCTGCTCCTGCCGCGCGCAAGCTGGCTGAAGAGAACGGCATCAACATCGCTTCCGTTGCCGGCACCGGCAAGGGCGGTCGCGTAACCAAGGAAGACGTGGTTGCTGCTGTTGCTGCCAAGAAAGCTGCTCCGGCTGCCGCACCTGCCAAGGCTGCTGCTCCGGCCGCCGCTGCTCCTGTGTTCGCCGCTGGCGATCGCGTCGAGAAGCGCGTGCCGATGACCCGCGTTCGCGCGACCGTCGCCAAGCGTCTGGTAGAAGCTCAGTCGAACATGGCGATGCTGACCACTTTCAACGAAGTCGACATGACCGAAGTCATGGCGCTACGTTCGAAGTACAAGGACCTGTTCGAGAAGTCCCACAACGGCGTACGCCTGGGCTTCATGTCGTTCTTCGTGAAAGCGGCTACCGAAGCGCTGAAACGCTTCCCGGCGGTCAACGCTTCGATCGACGGCAACGACATCGTTTACCACGGCTACGCTGACGTGGGTGTGGCAGTTTCCAGCGACCGTGGCCTGGTGGTTCCGGTTCTGCGTAACGCCGAGCACATGAGCCTGGCTGAAATCGAAAACGGCATCGCGACCTTCGGCAAGAAAGCCCGTGACGGCAAACTGTCGATGGACGAAATGACCGGCGGTACGTTCACCATCACCAACGGTGGTACCTTCGGCTCGATGATGTCGACCCCGATCGTCAACCCGCCGCAGGCAGCGATTCTGGGCATGCACAACATCATCCAGCGTCCGATGGCCATCAACGGTCAGGTCGTGATCCGTCCGATGATGTACCTGGCACTGTCCTACGATCACCGTCTGATCGATGGCAAAGAAGCTGTAACCTTCCTGGTGACCATCAAGAACCTGCTGGAAGATCCGGCTCGTCTGTTGCTGGATATCTGATTGAAGCAGCTGTGAGCTGCAAGTTTCGGGCTGCAAGCAACGGCAGCCCGGCTTGCAGCTTGCGGCCTGAAGCTTTTCGCTAAAGAGGATTTTTTGAATGTCGCAGAAATTTGACGTAGTAGTGATCGGTGCTGGCCCTGGCGGCTACGTGGCAGCCATCAAGGCTGCACAGCTCGGTCTGAGCACTGCCTGCATCGAGAAGTACACCGATGCTGAAGGCAAGCAAGCCCTGGGCGGCACCTGCCTGAACGTAGGCTGCATTCCTTCCAAGGCACTGCTGGACAGCTCCTGGAAATACAAGGAAGCGAAAGAAAGCTTCAACGTCCACGGTATCTCGACCGGCGAAGTCAAGATGGACGTCGCTGCGATGGTTGGCCGCAAGGCTGGCATCGTCAAGAACCTGACCGGCGGTGTTGCCACCCTGTTCAAGGCCAACGGCGTTACTTCGATCCAGGGCCACGGCAAACTGCTGGCCGGCAAGAAAGTCGAAGTCACCAAGCCTGACGGTTCGGTTGAAGTCATCGAAGCCGAAAACGTGATCCTGGCTCCAGGTTCGCGCCCAATCGACATTCCACCGGCCCCGGTTGACCAGAACGTTATCGTCGACTCGACTGGCGCTCTGGAATTCCAGACCGTACCGAAGCGCCTGGGCGTGATCGGTGCCGGCGTGATCGGCCTGGAACTGGGTTCGGTATGGTCGCGTCTGGGTGCAGAAGTGACCGTCCTGGAAGCCCTGGACACCTTCCTGATGGCAGCGGACACCGCTGTTTCCAAGGAAGCGCTGAAAACCCTGACCAAACAGGGCCTGGACATCAAGCTGGGCGCTCGCGTGACCGGCTCCAAAGTGAACGGCGCTGAAGTCGTCGTGAACTACACCGATGCCAACGGCGAACAGACCATCACTTTCGACAAGCTGATCGTAGCCGTTGGTCGCCGTCCGGTGACCACTGATCTGCTGGCTGCCGACAGCGGTGTGACCCTGGACGAGCGCGGTTTCGTGCACGTTGACGATCACTGTGCCACCACCGTACCGGGCGTTTACGCCATCGGTGACGTGGTTCGCGGCATGATGCTGGCACACAAGGCCTCGGAAGAGGGCATCATGGTTGTCGAGCGCATCAAGGGCCACAAGGCTCAGATGAACTATGACCTGATCCCTTCGGTTATTTATACTCACCCGGAAATCGCGTGGGTCGGTAAAACCGAGCAGACCTTGAAAGCTGAAGGCGTTGAAGTTAACGTCGGCACCTTCCCGTTCGCAGCCTCCGGCCGCGCAATGGCCGCCAACGATACCGGCGGTTTCGTCAAGGTCATCGCCGATGCCAAGACTGACCGTGTATTGGGCGTCCATGTGATTGGCCCAAGCGCTGCAGAACTGGTTCAGCAAGGCGCGATCGCGATGGAATTCGGCACCAGCGCTGAAGACCTGGGCATGATGGTTTTCTCCCATCCGACCCTGTCTGAAGCCTTGCACGAAGCTGCTTTGGCGGTGAATGGCGGCGCCATCCACATTGCCAACCGCAAGAAGCGTTAAGACACAATAAGAAACCACGGCGGTACGGCCCGTCGTGAGCCTTGCGTGCAAGACTCACCGCGGAATGTCCGCTGGACGCAGTCTTGCGTAGCTGCACCGGGTATCCGGAAAGGCTGCGCAAGCAGCAGTCACAGGTGGCGCGGCACTCATAACGAGCGCAGCGCCGAATGCGCAGTACCTAACGAAGACGGTAAAAAGCATGAATCTTCACGAGTATCAGGGTAAGCAGCTGTTCGCTGAGTACGGCCTGCCAGTATCCAAAGGCTACGCGGTAGACACCCCGGAAGAAGCAGCGGAAGCTTGCGACAAAATCGGCGGCAACGAGTGGGTTGTCAAAGCCCAGGTTCACGCCGGTGGTCGCGGTAAAGCGGGCGGCGTAAAGCTGGTTCGCAGCAAAGAAGACGCCAAAGCCTTCGCACAGCAGTGGCTGGGCAAGCGTCTGGTGACTTACCAGACTGACGCCAACGGCCAGCCAGTCACCAAGATCCTGGTTGAATCGTGCACTGATATCGCTAAAGAGCTGTACCTGGGCGCTGTCGTTGACCGTTCGAGCCGTCGCATCGTGTTCATGGCTTCCACCGAAGGTGGCGTGGACATCGAGAAAATCGCTCACGACACTCCAGAAAAAATCCTCAAGGCCACTATCGATCCACTGGTTGGCGCTCAGCCATTCCAGGGTCGCGAGCTGGCGTTCCAGCTGGGTCTGGAAGGCAAGCAGGTTGCTCAGTTCGCCAAGATCTTCGTAGGTCTGGCCAAGCTGTTCAAGGATCACGACCTGGCTCTGCTGGAAGTGAACCCGCTGGTGATCAAGGCTGACGGCGATCTGCACTGCCTGGACGCCAAGATCAACATCGACGCCAACGCCATGTACCGTCAGCCTAAGCTGAAGACTTTCCACGATCCGTCGCAGGACGATCCGCGCGAAGCGCACGCTGCCAAGTTCGAACTGAACTACGTAGCCCTGGAAGGCAACATCGGCTGCATGGTCAACGGTGCCGGTCTGGCCATGGGCACCATGGACATCGTCAACCTGCACGGCGGCAAGCCAGCCAACTTCCTCGACGTAGGTGGTGGTGCTACCAAAGAGCGCGTGACCGAAGCCTTCAAGATCATCCTGTCCGACAGCAACGTCGCTGCAGTACTGGTCAACATCTTCGGCGGCATCGTTCGTTGCGACATGATTGCCGAAGGCATCATCGGCGCCGTGAAAGAAGTCGGCGTGAAAATCCCGGTTGTTGTTCGTCTTGAAGGCAACAACGCTGAACTGGGCGCTAAAGTACTGGCAGAAAGCGGTTTGAACATCATCGCTGCTACCAGCCTGACCGACGCTGCTCAACAAGTTGTCAAAGCTGCGGAGGGCAAGTAATGAGCGTCCTGATCAATAAAGACACCAAAGTCATCTGCCAGGGCTTCACCGGCGCGCAGGGTACTTTCCACTCCGAACAAGCCATTGCCTACGGCACCAAAATGGTTGGCGGCGTGACTCCAGGCAAAGGTGGCACCACTCACCTGAACCTGCCTGTGTTCAACACCGTGAAAGAAGCCGTAGAAGCCACTGGCGCCACCGCCAGCGTGATCTACGTTCCGGCTCCTTTCTGCAAGGACTCGATCCTGGAAGCGGCTTTCGGCGGCATCAAGCTGATCGTCTGCATCACCGAAGGCATTCCTACCCTGGACATGCTGGACGCGAAGGTTAAGTGCGACGAGCTGGGTGTTACCCTGATCGGCCCTAACTGCCCAGGCGTGATCACTCCGGGCGAATGCAAGATCGGCATCATGCCAGGTCACATTCACTTGCCAGGCAAAGTCGGTATCGTTTCCCGTTCCGGCACCCTGACCTACGAAGCTGTGAAGCAGACCACTGACGCCGGTTTCGGTCAGTCGACTTGCGTCGGCATCGGCGGTGACCCGATCCCGGGCTCCAACTTCATCGACATCCTGAAGCTGTTCCAGGAAGACCCGAAGACCGAAGCGATCGTGATGATCGGCGAGATCGGCGGTTCGGCTGAAGAAGAAGCGGCTGCCTACATCAAGGCCAACGTAACCAAGCCGGTTGTTTCCTACATCGCTGGTGTGACTGCTCCTCCGGGCAAGCGCATGGGCCACGCAGGTGCAATCATCTCTGGCGGCAAAGGCACTGCAGACGAGAAATTCGCTGCTCTGCAAGACGCTGGCGTGAAAACCGTGCGTTCGCTGGCAGACATCGGCAAGGCCCTGGCCGAGCTGACTGGCTGGGAAGTGAAGAAGTAAGTTTCGACTGACTTCAAGCTCCAGCACAAAGGCCACCTTCGGGTGGCCTTTGTCGTTTTAGAGCAGTTGCAAGCTTCAGGCGGACTGTTGCAACGCAAAGCTTGCGGCCTGGAACTTGTCACTTGTCGCTGGTTTTCATACAAAAACGCGACACAGGAATGTCGCGTATCGGATAGTTCGCCCTCAAACAGTGCGTTTGTCGGGCAAATTCGTTAGGCTAGCAGCCATTTTTGCGTCTGCGGCCCACAAGGCAGGCAACGCGCTAAACGGGTCAGTCCCAAACGGACTGACAGCATTTCCCTAACCCCACAGGGAAATCCCCCTCTAAATTCCGATTCAGTAGTGTGGTATTTCCTTAATGAAAGTTTTGAAAGGTCAGGACATCCTGGCACTTGGTTTCATGACATTTGCCCTGTTCGTCGGGGCCGGCAACATCATCTTCCCGCCTATCGTCGGTTTGCAGTCCGGACCCAATGTCTGGATGGCGGCGCTGGGCTTCCTGATCACCGCCGTCGGTCTGCCGGTGATCACCGTCGTCGCGCTGGCCAAGGTCGGTGGCGCGATGGACACCCTGAGCAGCCCGATCGGCAAGATCGCCGGTGGTCTGCTGGCTGCCGCCTGCTACCTGGCGGTCGGACCGCTGTTCGCCACTCCGCGTACCGCGACCGTATCGTTCGAAGTGGGCCTGGCGCCGCTGACCGGCGAGAGCCCGCTGGCGCTGTTCCTCTATAGCTCGGTGTACTTCCTGCTGGTGTTCTTCATTTCGCTCTATCCGGGCCGTCTGCTGGACACCGTGGGGCGTTTCCTCGCGCCGCTGAAGATCATTGCCCTGGCGGTACTCGGCATCGCCGCGTTCGCGCTGCCGGCCGGTGATATCGGTGTCGCAACGCCTGAGTACGTCGCTGCGCCGTTCTCCCAGGGCTTCATCAATGGTTACCTGACCATGGATACCCTGGGCGCACTGGTGTTCGGCATCGTCATCGTCAACGCGATCCGCTCCCGTGGCGTCGAGTCACCGGCGCTGATTACCCGCTACGCGATCATTGCCGGTCTGATTGCCGGTGTCGGTCTGGCGCTGGTGTATGTCAGCCTGTTCCGCCTCGGTTCCGGCAGCCATGAAGTCGCGGCCGGCGCCACCAACGGCGCGGCGGTGCTGCATGCTTATGTGCAACACACCTTCGGCTCGTTGGGCAGTGGTTTCCTCGCGGTGCTGATTTCCCTGGCGTGCCTGGTGACGGCGGTCGGTCTGACCTGCGCCTGCGCCGAATACTTCAGCCGCGTGCTGCCGCTGTCCTACAAGACCCTGGTGATCATCCTGGCGGCGTTCTCGCTGCTGGTGTCCAACCTGGGCCTGACCAAGCTGATCGCGTTCTCGATTCCGGTCCTGACCGCGATCTACCCGCCATGCATCGTTCTGGTGGCTCTGAGCTTCTGCAAGGACTTCTGGCATGAACAAGGCCGCATCATCGGCCCGGTGATGCTGGTGTCGTTCCTGTTCGGCACCATCGACGCCCTCAAAGGCGCCGGTCTGGCCGACTGGATGCCGTCGCAACTGGCACACCTGCCACTGAGCGAGCAGGGCCTGGCGTGGCTGGTGCCGTCGGTCATGACCCTGGCGGTCGCCTTCGTGTGCGATCGTCTGCTGGGCAAGCGCAGCGAAGCCCTGGCGTAACGAACGCTGACCGACCTGCCAAAAGCGGGTCTGGAGCGATTAAACAGAAATGCCCCGTATCAATCGATGCGGGGCATTTTTTATGGGCGTGAGGCAGTGTCTTTTTCCCTGAGCTAACGTCGAAGGGGTGCCGAAATCTTCATCACAAGGAATTGCATGTCGTTCATCCAAGCCAACCTGATCCACTTGCTCGCCGCTGTCTGGTTTGTCATCTGCTGGGGCGGTTACACCCGTTATGCCACCTGGAAGGGCCGCGACACGGCTTGCCTGGCCAGTGTGCTGCATTTGTACCGAGAAGACTGGATGCGCCGCATGCTGCTGCGGGACAACCGCATCGCCGACGCCAGCGTGATCGGCAATCTTGAACGTAATGCCTCGTTCTTCGCGTCCAGCACTTTGATCATTCTTGCCGGCATTCTCACCGTCCTCGGCGCATCCGAGCGCGCGGTGTCGTTGCTGGCGGACATTCCGATGGTGCAGCAGGCCTCCCAAGGCATGTCGGAAATCAAGCTGCTGTGCCTGGCGCTGGTGTTCGTCTACGCCTTCTTCACGTTCAGTTGGTGCATGCGCCAGTACAACTTCGCGGCCATTCTGGTCGGTTCGGCGCCGATGATCGGTGAGCGGCAAGTCTCCGAACAGGAGCGCAAGGCGTTCGCTTCGCGGGCCGCAAGGGTGATTTCGATGGCGGCCAATCAGTTCAACTTCGGCCTGCGTTCCTATTACTTCGGCATGAGCATGCTGGCGTGGTTCGTCAGCCCGTGGCTGTTCATGTTGATGAGCGCCGGCGTGGTGCTGGTTTTGTATCGCCGGGAGTTTCATTCCGATGTTCTGGATGTAATGGTCTATACCCCTACAGAGGCGCCGTTGCCCGAAGCGAACAAAGAGGCTGCTTGATGAGTATTCCGTTCTGGTGTGTGTTTATCAGTGCATTGTTGATTTACATCGCGCGTATGCCGGTGGCTCGAGCGATGAAGGAGCAGGGTGGTTACAACAACCATTTGCCGCGTCAGCAGCAGGCGCAATTGACCGGGTTTGGCGCCCGGGCGCTGGCCGCACATCAGAACAGCATCGAAGCGTTCATTCTGTTTGCGGTCGGTGTGCTGATGGCGCACACCACACAGACGGCGGGGTGGTTGATCGATACTCTGGCAATCATCTTTGTGATTGCGCGAATCATCTACTTGTTGTGTTACTGGGCTGATCTGGCCTGGCAGCGCAGCCTGGTCTGGCTGGTCGGGTTAGTGTGCAGCTTGTTACTGATGATTAGTCCGACTTTTAGAACCTTAGTGCTCTAATGGCGTATCACCGAAAATTGACAGGCAAAAGAAAACCCGCACTTGGCGGGTTTTCTTTTATTGCAGCGAGAAGCGACTTATTGCTTCTTGGCGGCTTCTTCTTGCGCGGCAGCGTTCGATTCGGCCTGATCTTTGGCGGCTTCGGCGTTTTCTTTCGCCGCGTCGTTCACTTTATCCTGAGCCTCATTCATTTTCTGCTGAGCTTGTTCAGCATGTTGGTTGGCATCTTGAGCTTTGTCCTCGGATTTTTTATCGCAGGCGGCGAGACCGAGGGAAGCGGTCAACATCAAGGCAATAGCTAAAGTCTTACGCATGGGGTGTTTCTCCTTATGGAAAATAACTACTGGCCTTAAGAGCGCGACGCCAAGGGTTAAGTTCCTCATTTCTCACAGATATATAAGTTTGTTTTGCAATGGAACTTTTGCTGTTCTCTCCACTACCGCAAACAGCGACTAATACGAGTAATCATCAAATGGCCGAAAACCCCATTTTTGAGCGTGCGATACGATTTCTTTCGGCGTTGCGTCATTGTCAGGTGCTGGGTTTGCGCGTCCACAGCGCCAGCAATGACGGGTTGACCGTAGTCCTGCCGTACAGCGCAAAAATCGTTGGCAATCCGCAGACCGGTGTCATCCACGGTGGCGCCCTGACGTCGCTGATGGATACCGCTTGTGGCATGTCGACCCTGTGCGTTCTGCCGGAATTCGAGGTTTGCCCGACCCTCGACCTGCGCATCGACTACATGCACGCCGCCGAGCCGCACAAGGATGTGTTCGGTTTCGCGCAATGCTATCGGGTCACCACCGACGTGATCTTCGCCCGTGGCTTTGCCTACCAGGACGACCCCGAACGCCCGATCGCCCATGCGGTCGGCACGTTCATGCGCATGGGCAAGGGACTCAAGGGCACCAAGGGGTTTGGCGGCGTGATCAAGGGAGATGGCCAATGAGTGACGATCTCAAGCAGCAACTGCAAGCCGCGCACGAGAAGGGTGATTACGCGCCGCTGCTGGCGCTGATCCCCTACGCCGGGCTGATTGGCGTCGAGTGTTCGCGGGTCGGTGATGATTTGCTGTTCAAGCTGCCGGCGAACAAGGACAACATTGGTAACCCGATATTGCCGGCGATCCATGGCGGGGTGATCGCCGGGTTCATGGAACTGGCCGCCGCCCTCCATCTGCTGATCTTCACCGGCGCGCCGGGCGTACCGAAGATCATCGATTTCTCCCTGGATTACCTGCGTGCCGGGCAGTTTCGCGACACCTGGGCCAAGTGCCAAGTGTGCCGTCAGGGGCGGCGGGTGGCGAACGTCGCGATCACGGCCTGGCAGACCACCGAAGGCGAGCCTATTGCCACTGCCCGCGCGCACTTCAAAATCGATGAGCCCTTGAAATCCTGAACACCGCCCCCAACTCAGATGACAACCCGCCGCAGACCATCTGGGTCGCGGCCAATGCCATCTGATTGGAGTTTGATGACCATGAGTGTGGAAACTCAAAAGGAAACCCTGGGCTTCCAGACCGAGGTGAAGCAACTGCTGCACCTCATGATCCATTCGCTGTATTCCAACAAGGAAATCTTCCTTCGCGAATTGATCTCCAACGCCTCTGACGCCGTCGACAAGCTGCGCTTCGAAGCCCTGGCCAAGCCTGAGTTGCTCGAAGGTGGCGCTGAACTGAAAATCCGTGTGAGCTTCGACAAGGACGCCAAGACCGTCACCCTCGAAGACAACGGTATCGGCATGAACCGCGACGATGTGATCACCCACCTGGGGACCATCGCCAAATCCGGCACTGCCGACTTCATGAAAAACCTGTCCGGCGATCAGAAGAAGGATTCGCACCTGATCGGTCAGTTCGGCGTAGGTTTCTACTCCGCGTTCATTGTCGCCGACAAGGTTGACGTCTACAGCCGTCGTGCCGGCGCCGCTGCCAGCGAAGGCGTGCACTGGTCGTCGAAAGGCGAGGGCGAGTTTGAGGTCGCCACCATCGACAAGGCCGAGCGCGGTACGCGCATCGTCCTGCACCTGAAGTCCGGCGAAGACGAATTCGCCGATGGCTGGCGCCTGCGCAATATCGTCAAGAAGTACTCCGACCACATCGCTCTGCCGATCGAGTTGCCGAAAGAAGCCGCCGCAGCCGAGGGCGAAGAGCAACCAGCCGTTGAGTGGGAAACCGTCAACCGCGCCAGCGCCCTGTGGACCCGTCCTCGCACCGACGTGAAGGATGAGGAATACCAGGAGTTCTACAAGCACATCGCCCACGACTTCGAAAACCCGCTGGCCTGGAGCCACAACAAGGTTGAAGGCAAGCTCGAGTACAACTCGTTGCTGTACGTGCCGGCCCGTGCGCCGTTCGATCTGTACCAGCGTGAAGCGCCGAAAGGCCTGAAGCTGTATGTGCAGCGCGTGTTCGTGATGGATCAGGCCGAGTCGTTCCTGCCGCTGTACCTGCGTTTCATCAAGGGTGTGGTCGATTCCAACGACCTGTCGCTGAACGTGTCGCGGGAAATCCTGCAGAAAGACCCGATCATCGACTCGATGAAGTCGGCGCTGACCAAGCGCGTGCTGGACATGCTGGAAAAACTGGCGAAGAACGAGCCTGAGCAATACAAGGGCTTCTGGAAGAACTTCGGTCAGGTCATGAAAGAAGGCCCGGCGGAAGATTTCGCCAACAAGGAAAAGATCGCCGGTCTGCTGCGTTTCGCATCGACCAATGGCACCGACGACGAGCAGATCGTCGGTCTGGCCGACTACCTGGCTCGCGCCAAGGAAGGTCAGGACAAAATTTACTACCTCACCGGCGAAACCTACGCGCAGGTCAAGAACAGTCCGCACCTGGAAGTCTTCCGCAAGAAAGGCATCGAAGTGCTGCTGCTGACCGACCGCATCGACGAGTGGCTGATGAGCTACCTCAGCGAGTTCGACGGCAAGAGCTTCGTCGACGTGGCCCGTGGTGACCTCGATCTGGGCAACCTGGACTCGGAAGAGGACAAGAAGGCCGCAGAAGAAGTCGCCAAGTCCAAGGAAGCGCTGGTCGAGCGTCTGAAAACCGCGCTGGGCGAGTCCGTGGCGGAAGTCCGGGTTTCCCATCGTCTGACCGATTCGCCGGCAATTCTGGCGATCGGCGAGCAGGATCTGGGTCTGCAGATGCGCCAGATTCTCGAGGCGAGCGGGCAGAAGGTGCCGGATTCGAAGCCGATCTTCGAATTCAACCCGAGCCATCCGTTGATCGAGAAGCTCGACAACGAGTCCAGCGAAGAGCGTTTCGGCGAACTGTCGCACATCCTTTTCGACCAGGCGGCCCTGGCGGCCGGCGACAGCTTGAAGGATCCGGCGGCCTATGTGCGCCGCCTGAACAAGCTGCTGGTTGAACTGTCCGCTTGATCACGTTGTAGAAAAACCCGCTTCGGCGGGTTTTTTCATTCTGGTATTGAACAATTCAGGAGTCAGAAATGAGCCAAGTCACTGTACGTTCGGTGGTCTATCAGATTGATGGCCAGCCATATGAAGGCCGTTTGGCGTTCGACGCCGATCACAAAGGTGCTCGACCAGGGCTGCTGATGGCACCGAACTGGATGGGTGTCAGTGCCGGCGCGGAAGATATTGCCAAGTCGGTGGCGGCCAAGGGCTATGTGGTGTTGATTGCCGACATCTATGGTCAAGCGGTACGGCCACAGAATGCCGATCAGGCTGGTGCGGCAATGATGCCGCTGAAGAATGACCGGGCCTTGTTGCGCAAGCGGATGCAGGCTTCGTTCGAGCAGTTGCAGGCGCAAGGAGAAGCGGCGGTCGATATGTCGAAACTGGCGGTATTCGGTTTCTGCTTCGGCGGTTGCTGTGCGCTGGATCTGGCCCGTACCGGTGCGCCGGTGAAAGCGGCGGTGTCGTTCCATGGCACGCTGGATTCACCGAACCCGGCGGATGCGAAGAATATCAAGGGCTCGGTGCTGGTACTGCATGGCGCTTCCGACCCGCTGGTGCCAAAAGAGCAACTGCCGGCATTCGAAGAGGAAATGAATGCGGCGGGCGTGGATTGGCAATTGCTGAGCTACGGCGGCGCGGTGCATTCGTTCACTGATCCGCATGCCAATGTGCCGGGCAAGATGATGTACGACGCGAAGACGGCGGCGCGGGCATTCAAATCGATGCATGACTTGCTGGACGAGGTGTTCAAGGGCTGATGGCCCTGAAGCCAAGGTAAAAGCCCCTCACCCTGACCCTCTCCCGGAGGGAGAGGGGACTGACCATGGGTTGCTCGGGAACTGCGTTGACCTGAGAATCCATTATCGAATGGGTCTTTCAGGTCGATAGATGGCGCAAGACACTTCGGTCGGCTCCCTCTCCCTCCGGGGGGAGGGTAGCGGTTTAACGGGGTAGCTCGATGCGCTCGACTTCCCCCGGCACCGTCGGCCAATCCCCGGCCGCCCATTTTCGCCGCGCCTCATCGATCGCCGCCGGATCGCTCGCGACAAAATTCCAGTTGATCCGCCGTGGCCCGTCCAGTGGCGCGCCGCCGAACAGTACGGCATGCGTATCGCTGTCGGCAAACAGCGTCATCTCTTCCCCGGCAGGCAATACCACCAGTGCATGGGGCTCCACCGTCTCGCCGTTCAGTTGCACGTCGCCGCTCAACACATACAACGCCCGTTCCTCATGTTCGGTGGGGATCAGCAGGGTGGTCGCGGTCTGCATCTTCAATTCTGCGTACAGCGTGGGAGAAAGCACCGGCACCGGCGATTCCAGGCAAAAGCCTGACCCGGCAATCATCCGGATCTGCACGCCGAGGTTATCGCTGACCGGCAAGGTCGCGGCCGGGTGATGGCTGTAATGCCCGGGGCCTTGCTCGTGATCTTTTGGCGAGGCCAGCCAGATCTGCAAGCCATGCATCGTAAAGCTGCGCTCCCACAAGGCTTCGGGTGTGCGCTCGACATGGGCGATGGCGCTGCCGGCGGTCATCCAGCTGACGTCGCCGGCATTGACCACCTGATCCGAACCCAGGCTGTCCTTGTGCTGGATCTGTCCTTCAAACAAATAGGTGAGGGTCGACAGACCTATGTGCGGATGCTGTCGGATGTTCATGCCTTTGCCCGTCGGATAAACCGTTTCGAGCATGTGGTCGAAAAACACGAAAGGCCCGACATTGCGGCATTTGGCTGACGGCAGAGGGCGCAGGATCGGCTGGCCTTCGACGTCTTCGGCGCGCGGGCGGATGATCAGGGGTTGGCTGTCCATGGGGTATTCCAGGCGGGGCGGGTGATGCGCGGAGCATAACCCGCCAGAGGCGTCGTGGTGATTACTGGCTGTCGAAGCCTTGTGGGGCGTGGGTTTCGATGGTGACTTCGCTGGTGGTCATCAGTTTGTGAATCGGGCAACGGTCGGCAACGCGCAGCAACTCCTCGCGCTGGGCGTCGGTGAGCACGCCTTTGAGGGTCAGTGTGACGTGCAGGGCGTATTTGCCTTTCTGTTCCTGGCTGTTGTCGCGTTTGACCTCGACGCCCACGCCGGTCAGCGGGATGTCTTTCTTCTTCGCGTAGATCTTCAGGGTCAGGGCCTTGCAGGCACCGAGCGCGGCGTCGAAGTAATCGTGCGGCTCGGGTGCCGAGCCTTCGCCGCCGGCGGCAAGCGGCGCGTCGGCAAACAATTCGTGGTCATCGATTTGTACGGTGTGACGATAGCCTTCAGCGGAGACGGTATTGACGGTAACGGTCATGGGAACCTCACAAGCAGTAGGAAAAGTCATTCGATCAAAAAAGACCTTGCAGTTATAGAGCATTCCCACAGAGGCGCGTTCCACTTTCCTGCAAGGACGAATCCTGATGGTCAGGTAGGGTCTAGCCTATGCCTGTCTGCCGGAGATTAATTGTGTCGGTGTTTCGTCTGACGTTATCGATCTTGCCGCGATCAGTGCCCAAGTCCGAGAAAACGACGCTGAATCGTTAATGCCGAGGGTTCGAAGTAGTAAGGCCTTTTGATATCACCTTTTGGTCTTACGCATTTTTTCTCAGGGCCGATACCTTCTAAAGCAACCAGCTGCAGGGTTGATGCAGCGCTTTTGGAAGGAACCAGAGCAATGAGCATCCGTAGTCTCAATATTGCCCCTCGTGCCGGCATGGGGTTCGGCCTGCTGGCGCTGATGGTGTTTGCCCTCGGCGCGTTCGCCCTGTTGCAGATGTCCAACATGCGCGCGCAGTCCGATGAGGTCGACAACAACTGGCTGCCCAGCGTGATGGCGGTCGGTGAAATGAGTCAGGACATGCTGCGGCTGCGAGCGCTGACCATGCGTCTGTTGCTCAATCGCGATCAGCAAGCCCTCGATCAGAACGTTGCCAAGCTCAACGAACTGCGTGGTGTGCTGAGCGAGGCGCAGCAGCGCTACGATGTGTTGATCGTGCTGCCCGAGGAGCGTGCGCTGTTTGATCGCTTCAAGGTTGCCGAGCATAAGTATCTGGAGCTTCAGGCGCAGGTCATGGTCTTGTCCGCGCAGGGCAAGGTTGATGAGGCAGCGGCGATTCTCAATGGGCAGATGAACCCGCTGGCCGATGAGATCGCGGTCACCATGCGCGAACTGGTGGAACTGAACAAGCACAACGCCAACCTTGCCACTGAAGCGGCGCGGCTGGTGTTCATCAATTCTCGGGTGTGGGTCGGGGTGATGATCGGCCTTACCGCGCTGATCACCATTGGCCTGGCGCTGCTGCTGACTCGCAGCATCGTGGTGCCGCTGGCGCAATCGCTGGGGGTCGCCGAGGTGGTGGCGGGCGGCGACCTGACCGGCGATATCCGCATCATCGGCACGGATGAGCCGGCGCGACTGCTGCATGCGCTCAAGAGCATGCAACACAGCCTGCGCGACACCATCCGGCGGATCTCCGAATCCTCCAGCCAGTTGGCCTCGGCTTCCGAAGAGCTGAGTTGCGTCACCGAAGACGCTACGCGCGGGCTGCATCAGCAGAGCCTGGAGATCGAGCAGGCGGCCACGGCGGTGAACCAGATGACGGCGGCCGTGGAGGAAGTGGCGAGCAACGCCGTGGCGACCTCCGAGGCGTCGCGCGAGTCGGATCGCATTGCCCAGCATGGTCGCGAGCAGGTGCAGCAGACGGTGTCGTCCATCGAGTTGCTGGCCGACGATGTCACCGCCAATGCGAGCCAGGTCGAGGATCTGGCGCAAAAGGTCTACGGTATCAGCAAAGTGCTGGAGGTGATTCGCTCGATTGCCGAGCAGACCAATCTGCTGGCGTTGAACGCGGCGATCGAGGCTGCCCGTGCCGGTGATGCCGGGCGCGGTTTTGCGGTGGTGGCCGATGAGGTTCGGGCGTTGGCTCATCGCACCCAGCAATCGACCCGGGAAATCGAGCAGATGATCGGCGGCATCCAGCAGGGCACCGATTCGGCGGTCAGCTCGATGCAGCAAAGCAACGTCCGCGCGCGGTCTACTCTGGAGTTGGCGAAAGCCGCCGGGGTGGCGCTGGAGGAAATTGCCTCGGCGTTTACCTTGATCAACGAACGCAACCTGGTGATCGCCAGCGCCTCGGAAGAACAGGCGGCGGTGGCGCGGGAAGTTGACCGCAATCTGATGAATATCCGTGATCTGGCCATGCAGACCTCGGCCGGGGCCAATCAGACCAGTGCAGCGAGCCAGGAGCTGTCGCGGCTGGCGGTGGATTTGAACAGTATGGTGGCGAAGTTTTCGGTGTGAGTCGGGAGCCTGCCTAAACAAAACACGTAGAACCTGCGTCGAACCGCAGACGAAAAAAAGCCCCGCAAATGCGGGGCTTCTCGATATCGCAGCAGATCAACTGCCTTTAACGGTTTTCCCGTTGACCGTGCCGTCCAGGAGCATGATGTTGTACTCCTTGCCGTCGGTTTCGACCTGTTGCAGGCGCACCAGCAGGTAATCCCAATCCTTGGCGAACCACAGGACGGTGATGCGTTTGCTTTGTGTCGGATCGCGCACGCGCTCGA
Organism: Pseudomonas sp. B2M1-30; assembly: GCF_025447575.1. Lineage (NCBI taxonomy): Bacteria > Pseudomonadati > Pseudomonadota > Gammaproteobacteria > Pseudomonadales > Pseudomonadaceae > Pseudomonas > Pseudomonas sp. B2M1-30. The sequence continues at coordinate 183,225 of NZ_JAOEJT010000011.1, forward strand.
CCTTGATCGCTTCGATCTGGCCAGCCTTGGTTTCAACTTTCTCCGAGCCCAGTACACGGAAGTCATAGGTATCGACTTCGCCGCCATCAACGACCTGATAGCTCATGGTCTTCTTGCCGGCCGCCACGTCATGCTGCAGCGCGAGCTGGTAGGTGGACTTGTCGACCATGCCGCGATTCAGCGGGACCTTCACCGCATCGCCACGGTCGGTGCCGGTGACCATTTTGCTGTTCCAGTCGAAATCCAGATCCGCCTTTTTCGCCTTGCCCAGGCCGCCACGTTCGAAGTGGTAGGACTGCGGCAGCAAGGTGTCCTTGTCGAGGGTCAGGGTGCTTTCCTCGGACAGGCTGGCGATCATCATCGAGGCTTTGAAGCTGAGTTTCCAGACGCCGTTGGCTTCCTTGGTCAGGCTGCGCGAGGCGGTGCCGCTCATGGGCAACTGCTTCCAGTCGGCGGTGTAGCTGGCGGAGAACGGTTGAAGATCTGCCGCCTGCGCGAAAGGCAGGGCAAGCAGAGCGCAAGCGAAGAGCAGGGCGCGACGCATAATATCTCCTAGTTTCGAATCAAGTGGCCGCTGGCCGCGAGTAACTGGCCATCCAGTAAAGCACCTTGTTCGCCGAGGATCAGCCGTCCTTCGGCAAACCAGCGTACGGCCAGCGGGTAGATCAGGTGTTCCTGAACGTGAACCCGTTGCGCCAGACTCTGCGGCGAATCGTGCAACTCTACCGGTATTACTGCCTGTACGACCAGTGGTCCGCCATCGAGTTCCTCGGTGACGAAGTGTACGGAGCAGCCGTGCTCGGCGTCGCCGGCCTCCAGCGCGCGCTGATGAGTGTGTAACCCTTTGTATTTGGGCAGCAGCGACGGGTGGATGTTAAGCAGGCGACCCTGGTAGTGGCGAACGAAGTCAGCGCTGAGGATGCGCATGAACCCGGCCAGGACCACGAGTTTGGGATGGAATTCGTCGATCAGTTCGATCAGTGCGGCATCGAAGGCCTCGCGACCTTCGAATGCCTTGTGATCCAGCGAGCGGGTGGCGATACCCGCCTCGCTGGCGCGTTGCAGGCCGTAGGCGTCGGCGCGGTTGGAAATCACCGCAGCGATGCGAACCGGGCTGTCGCCGGTCCGCGTGCTGTCGATCAGGGCCTGCAAGTTACTGCCGGTGCCGGACAGCAGCACCACGACATCACAGGTATTTGGCATCAGTGAGCCTTGAGGTTTTTCAGCTCGACCTGCGCAGCGCCTTCGGCGGCTGCTGCGATCTGGCCGATGACCCAAGGCTGCTCGCCGGCATCACGCAAGGTGTTCAGCGCGGTTTCGACGTGTTCCTGAGCCACGCAGATCACCATGCCCACGCCGCAGTTCAGTACGCGGTGCATCTCGGTTTCGTCGACGTTGCCTTTCTCTTGCAGCCAGTCGAACACGGCCGGACGGTTCCAGCTGGCGACGTCAACCACGGCTTGAGCGCCTTTTGGCAGCACGCGCGGGATGTTGTCCAGCAGACCGCCACCGGTGATGTGGGCCATGGCCTTGACCGCGCCGGTGTCCTTGATCAGCTTGAGCAGCGGCTTCACGTAGATACGGGTCGGGGCCATCAGCAGTTCGGTCAGCGGCTTGCCGTCGAGCTGAACGGTTTCGATGTCGGCGCCGGACACTTCGATGATCTTGCGGATCAGCGAGTAGCCGTTGGAGTGCGGGCCGGAGGATGGCAGGGCGATCAGGGCATCACCGGTGGCAACCTTGGAGCCGTCGATGATTTCCGCTTTTTCCACGACGCCGACGCAGAAGCCGGCCAGGTCGTAGTCTTCGCCTTCGTACATGCCAGGCATTTCAGCGGTTTCGCCGCCGACCAGCGAGCAGCCAGCCAGTTCGCAGCCTGCACCGATGCCGGTGACCACGGTGGCGGCCACGTCGACGTTCAGTTTGCCGGTGGCGTAGTAGTCGAGGAAGAACAGCGGTTCGGCGCCGCACACCACCAGATCGTTGACGCACATGGCGACCAGGTCCTGGCCGATGCTGTCGTGCTTGTTCAGGTTCAGCGCCAGGCGCAGCTTGGTGCCGACGCCGTCAGTGCCGGAAACCAGCACTGGCTGCTTGTAGCCGGCCGGGATTTCGCAGAGGGCGCCGAAACCGCCCAGGCCGCCCATGACTTCCGGGCGCGCAGTGCGCTTGGCGACGCTCTTGATGCGTTCGACCAATGCTTCACCGGCGTCGATGTCTACACCGGCGTCCTTGTAGCTCAGGGAGGGTTGCTTGCTCATGATCCAGGCCTTTAGGGGAGGGGATTCAGGGGTAACGACCGAGTCCAGCGGGGACGCCGGAACCGACGGGGGCGATTGCCTCACGCGAGTTTCGAGGTGCCCGGCTGTTGCCGGTCTGCGAAGGCGCGCGATTTTATCAGGCTTGAGGGGCAGCGGCCATCCTCACGCCGACGGGCAGGGGCATATCGCCGGAATTTTTTTGCAATTGTCGCTGTAGGTGACATCACGGGTGCCTGTATAAGGAAGCCGTCTATCTTTAGGAAGAGCAAAAACTTACCGCCCGCGTGTGAATGTTTTGCAATGGCCTGTGGTCACAGGCTTGCTCAACCGGTTCACGCGGCCTGTTCCAGCCGCTCTTGTCGACGGGAATTCTCCATGCGTTTTTGTAAATTGCTGTTTGTGGGTTGTTTGTCGCTGGCAAGTCTTGCCAGTCACGCGGAAAACCTCAAAGGTCTGTATCAAGTGCGGCAACCGGTCACGGGCCAGGCGCCGGAAGAGCGTGACCGAGCCACGCAAGCGGCGCTGGACACCCTGGTGCTGCGTCTGACCGGCGACCCGAAAGCTCCGCAAAACCCTGGGCTGGCGGCGATTCGCAAGGATCCGCAGCAGATCATCAGCCAGTACGGCTTTGATGCCGGGCCGCCGGAAGTGCTGAAAGTCGATTTCGATCCGGGCACCACCGAGCAGGCCTTGCGCCGCGCCGGACTGGCGTTGTGGGGCGGCAATCGGCCGTCGATCCTGAGCTGGTGGCTGAACGATTCCGCCGAGGGCTCAAGCCTGGTCGGCGACGGCCAGGCCAGCGCGGCAGCGTTGCGCCGAGCTGCCCAGCACCGTGGGTTGCCACTGCACTTGCCGCTGGCAGATCTGAGCGAACAGTTGGTGGCCACTGCGCCGACCCTGGAAGGCACCGATCCGGCGCCGTTGCGGGCGGCTTCCGAGCGCTACAACGCTGACGCCTTGCTGACGGTGCATGCCCGTGAAGAGAGCGGCCAGTGGCAGGCCAAGTGGCATCTGTGGCTGGGGGATCAAAAGGAGGCCGGCAGCGTGCAGGGCGCCGATCAGGCGGCGGTCGCCGATGCGGTGATGCTCGCGGTTGCCGAGCGTCTGGCGCCACGGTTTGTCGCCAAGCCCGGCGCATCGGGGCAGCAGACCCTGGAAGTGCAGGGCATGAATCTGGAGCATTACGCGGCACTGTTGCGCATGCTCGAACCGTTTGGTGTGCGTGTGCAAAGCGTCGATGGCGACCGGATCGTGTATCGGGTCAACGGCAGCGCCGACCAGTTGCGGGCGCAGCTGTCGCTGGCGAAATTGCAGGAGTTGCCGGCCGAGACGCCGGCGCCGGCTGCTGCGCCGGAACCTGTGGCTCCCGGAGCCGCACCGGTGGTTACACCGGCCCCGACACCTGCGGCGCCGGCATTGCGGTTTCGCTGGTAGGTTTTTCTTTCTTATATAGAAGCTATGGAGTGGTAAATGGCCGATACGCGGCGTTGGTTCTGGCTCGGTGGGGTGCTCCTGCTTTGCGCGTTTGTGTGGTTGCTGCACCCGATCCTCATGCCGTTTCTGGTGGCGCTGCTGCTCGCCTATCTGTTCGACCCGCTGGTGGATCGTCTGGAAAGGCTTGGCCTGTCGCGAACCTGGGGCGTGATCACGGTGTTTGCGCTGTTTACGCTGATTGTCACCACGTTGCTGCTGGTGCTGGTGCCGATGCTCGCCAAGCAGCTTTTGCGTCTGTACGAGCTTGCCCCGCAAATGCTCGACTGGCTGCAACACACCGCATTGCCGTGGGCGCAGTCGAAGCTGGGGCTGTCGGATGGTTTCTGGAAGTTCGACAAGGTCAAGGCGGCGATCAGCGAACATATGGGGCAGACCACTGATATCGTCGGCGTGGTGCTGAGCCAGGCGACCGCTTCGAGCCTTGCGCTGATCGGCTGGCTGGCGAATCTGGTGCTGATCCCGGTGGTGAGTTTCTACCTGCTGCGTGACTGGGATCTGATGATGGCCAAGATCCGCAGCCTGTTGCCCCGTGACCGCGAGGAGCGCGTGGTGGCACTGGCCGGTGAGTGTCATGAAGTGCTGGGGGCGTTTGTGCGCGGGCAATTGCTGGTGATGCTGGCGCTTGGGGTGATTTACGCGGCGGGCCTGATGATCGTCGGGCTGGAACTGGGGTTGTTGATCGGCCTGATTGCGGGTTTGGCGGCCATCGTGCCGTACATGGGGTTTGTGATCGGGATCGGGGCGGCGCTGATTGCCGGGTTGTTCCAGTTCGGTGGCGAGTTGTATCCGATGATCGGGATCGTCGCGGTGTTCATGGTCGGCCAGGCGCTGGAAGGCATGGTGCTGACGCCATTGCTGGTCGGCGACCGGATCGGTCTGCATCCGGTGGCGGTGATCTTCGCGATTCTGGCCGGTGGCGAGCTGTTCGGCTTTACCGGTGTGTTGCTGGCGTTGCCGGTGGCGGCGGTGATCATGGTGCTGGTGCGTCATGTCCACGATCTGTACAAGGATTCCGACATCTATAGCGGTGTGGATGAGCCCGAGTTGTAGGTATCGCAGGCGGGCGGTTCGGTTATTCCACCGAATTGGCCCGCCTCGTGCAGGCGGTTCGGGTGTCGTGGTGTCAGAGAAACCGTCATAAAACCAGCAGGTTAACGCAAACCTTTGATTTTGCTTGGAGTCTGTCGCATTGTGCGCTCCGCCTCACGGGTATAAACTTCGCACACTTTACACAGAGGCCACTAACGGTTCCCTGAGAACCGTCCAGTCAGCATGGAACCAATTCAGCTGCCCCTAGGTGTGCGTCTGCGTGACGACGCCACCTTTATCAATTACTACCCAGGCGCCAATGCCGCTGCACTCGGCTATGTCGAGCGTCTCTGCGAAGCCGACGCCGGTTGGACCGAAAGCCTTATTTATCTGTGGGGCAAGCATGGGGTGGGGCGTACGCATCTGTTGCAGGCCGCATGTCTGCGTTTCGAGCAGATGGGTGAGCCGGCGGTATATCTGCCGCTGGCCGAGCTGATGGATCGCGGCATCGAAATTCTCGACAACCTCGAACAGTACGAACTGGTCTGCCTGGACGACCTGCAAGCCGTGGCGGGCAAGGCGGATTGGGAAGAGGCGCTGTTTCACCTGTTCAATCGTCTGCGCGACAGCGGTCGGCGCTTGCTGATTGCCGCGTCTACCTCGCCTCGTGAACTGCCGGTGAAACTCGCTGACTTGAAATCGCGCCTGACCCTGGCGCTGATTTTCCAGATGCGTCCGCTTTCCGATGAGGACAAGCTGCGCGCCCTGCAACTGCGCGCATCCCGTCGCGGCCTGCACCTGACCGACGAGGTCGGGCATTTTATTTTGACCCGTGGCACTCGCAGCATGAGTGCGCTTTTTGACCTGCTGGAACAGCTCGATCAGGCCTCTTTGCAGGCTCAACGCAAGCTGACCATTCCCTTTCTGAAAGAAACCCTGGGCTGGTGAAAGCGCTTTAATACGCGGCTTTCAGCACGATCCGGCATATTTCAGGCGCCAGAAAATGCGCTTTCCCGTGGTTCCCACAGGCTGCGTCTCGATTCAAATAGGCTTAAGCGCTTAGATGTAAACGAGAAACTGGAAAGTCACAAAAAGATCGATTGAATTTGCAAATGAGGCTGATAGCGGGCATAGTCTCGGCTTCTTTACAACTATCAGCCACGGTCGTGCCCATGCTAAAGCGCTTCGCACCCCTCGTGCCTCTCGCACTCGTCACCCTGTTGTTCGGTTGCGCTGCTCATTCACCTGTTAATCAAGAGCAGCAACAACAGTTTAAAAATTCCGCTACCGCCCAGTCCTCCGTTATTTATCAGGAAGAGCTGGACACCGAGAAGGAACTTGCCGAATTCAACGGCAAGAAGCCTTACGAGCTTCCGGTTCTGGCCGACAGCATCCTCGAACGCGGCATGTCTCTGATCGGTACTCGTTACCGTTTCGGCGGTACGTCTGAAGCCGGTTTCGATTGCAGCGGTTTCATCGGCTACCTGTTCCGCGAAGAAGCCGGCATGAACCTGCCGCGCTCGACCCGCGAAATGATCAACGTGGACGCTCCGCTGGTATCGCGCAGCAACCTCGAGCCGGGCGATCTGCTGTTCTTCGCCACCAATGGTCGTCGCGGCCGTGTCAGTCACGCCGGGATCTACCTGGGCGACAACCAGTTCATCCACTCCAGCAGTCGTCGCAGCGGCGGTGTTCGCATCGATAGCCTGGGTGACAGCTACTGGAGCAAGACCTTCATCGAAGCCAAGCGCGCTTTGGCGAACGCTCCGACCGTGGTCACCGCCCGCAAGTAATCCTTCCGCTGTCGCTGCATTCGTGGCGACAAACGGGCTTCGGCGATCAGTAGACACAAACTTTACAAGGTGAAGTTAAAGTCTTACTTGAAGTTTGCCGCGTAGCCGCTAGAATCCAGATCTATATTGATGGCAAACCGCCTGCGTCCCAACGCAGGCGGTTTTGTTTTCTGTCGAATCGGCAGTAAAAGCCGCAGCCAGATCAGGATGTTCTGCATATGACGATGTCGGCCCGCCTCGCCCTGATGTTCTTCGCAGCGCTGCTCAGCGCCTGCGCCAGCCGTACTCCGCCGCCCGCGCCTGTGGTTCGCGCCCCGATCGTGTTCGGCCCCTCCCAAGCCTTTTCGCCTGCTGCCGAAGACGTGCTGTTCCGCGCGCTCGGCCTGGTCGGCACACCTTATCGCTGGGGCGGCAACACGCCTGACTCGGGTTTCGATTGCAGTGGCCTGATCGGTTTTGTCTACCGCGATGCGGCGGGCATCAGCCTGCCACGCTCGACCCGCGAGATGATCGTCATGCAGGCACCGAATGTCGGCAAGGAAGGCTTGCAGACCGGCGACCTGATCTTCTTCGCCACCAATGGCGGTTCGCAGGTCAGCCATGCGGGGATTTACGTCGGGGAAGGGCGCTTCGTTCATGCGCCGGCCACGGGCGGGACGGTGAAGCTGGACAGCCTCTCCAAGGCTTACTGGCAGAAGGCGTATCTGAGCGCCAAGCGAGTCCTGCAGCCGGAGCATCTGGCGCATAACCCTTAATACAAATTTCGAAAACAAATGTGGGAGCAAGGTTGCTCCCACATTTTGTTTGTGTCGGCGTTACTTACTGGCCGACACCCGCCACACCTTGTTCCCCACATCATCCGCCACCAGCAAGCCACCTTGCTGGTCGATCACGACGCCCACCGGGCGGCCCAGGGCGTTTTCGTCCTTGTCGAGGAAACCGGTCAGCACATCCACCGGTTTCCCGTTCGGCTTGCCGCCGGCGAAGGGCACGAAAATCACTTTGTAGCCACTGTGCGGCTTGCGGTTCCACGAGCCGTGCTGGCCAATGAAGGCGCCTTCCTTGAATTGCGCCGGAAGGCGATTGCCCTCGGCGAAGGTCAAGCCCAGAGATGCCGTGTGCGGGCCGACGGCATAGTCTGGGGCGATGGCCTTGGCGACCAGGTCCGGATTCTGAGGCTCCACACGCAAGTCGACGTGTTGTCCGTAGTAACTGAACGGCCAGCCGTAGAAGGCGCCATCCTTGACCGACGTGATGTAGTCCGGCACCAGGTCGCTGCCGATTTCGTCACGCTCGTTGACCGCCGTCCACAGCGCGCCGCTTTGCGGTTCCCAGGCCAGGCCGTTGGGGTTGCGGATGCCCGAGGCGAAGATCCGGTGATTGCCGGTGGCGCGGTCGACTTCCCAGATTGCGGCGCGACCTTCTTCCTGATCCAGGCCGTTTTCGCCGACGTTGCTGTTTGAGCCCACCGTCACATAGAGCTTGCTGCCGTCCTTGCTGGCGATGACGTTTTTCGTCCAGTGATGATTCAGCGTGCCGCCCGGAAGGTCGGTGACCTTGATCGGCTGCGTCTTGATTTCAGTGGCGCCGGATTCGTAGTGGAAGCGCAGCAGGCGGTCGGTATCGGCGACGTACAGATCGTTGCCGACCAGAGTCATGCCGAACGGCGAGTTGAGGTTTTGCAGAAATACCGTGCGGGTCTCGGCGACGCCGTCGTGATCGGCATCGCGCAGCAGGGTGATGCGGTTGGGGCTGGGCACGCCGGCACCCGCGCGTCCCATGACTTTTTTCATCACCCAGCCACGAATGCCCTTGCTGTCATCCGGTTTGGGCGGTGCGTTGGTTTCCGCCACCAGTACATCGCCGTTGGGCAGCACATACAACCAGCGCGGATGATCGAGGTTATCGGCAAACGCAGCCACCTGGGTGCCTGCGGCGGCTGTCGGTTTACCACCCGCCGGCCAGCCGGTCGCCGGGGCGATGTTCACCGTCGGGATCAGGGTCTTGTTCGGTTCGGGCAGTTTGGGTGATGGGCCGGTGCCGTCGGACACTTGCAGGCTGGACGACTCGCCGCACGCGGCAAGTCCGCCGGCGAAGGCGATGATGAAAACGAGCTGGGGCTTGCGCATTACTGATCTTCCCTATGAATGCATTCTTAATCATAGAGAAGGGCGCAAGCCCGATGGTTCAACCGGTCAGCCGCGCGCTTCCTTGAACAGCACGGCGATGCCCGGATGATAATTGCCGGCATCGCTGTGCAATTTGCGGTACGCGTAGGGGAAATACCAGGCGACGGCGCAGGTGTGTTCCTTTTGCAGGTCGTCGACCATGTCTTGCAGCTCTTCGGGGCTGGCGCTGTGTTGGGCCTTTTGCGGCGCGACGAACAGGCAGCCGAGCTTCAGGTCGCTGGCATAGCTGATGCGCTTGGCGTCGCTGGTGATCTCGGCCAAAGCCTGGCTGAGGTTGAGGTTGTTCACTCGCGGCCAGCGCTGCGTCGCCTGAATGAAGGCGCGATCCTCGGCGCCGGCGATGAACAGGTCGGTGCGGGCATTGCGCTCGCCTTCCTCGTTCTGTTTGCGGGTGGCGGTGTCGCGCAGTGTCACCAGCTCAGCCATCCACGCGGCAGCGGACAACAGGCCGAGGTTGGCTTTTTCATCGTGCCAGTACGGCGTGTCGTTGTCGCCGCGCACGGTGTTGTAGCGGTCGATACAGTCAAACCAGCGTTCCAGCACCGGGCGCAGGAATTCCAGGCGCGGGTTGCTGATGATCATGCCTTGCATGGGGCTCACCTTGTTCTTGTCTGATGTGAGGGTGTGGCTCTTTGATATCACTTGTCTCAGTGTGGCACAAGATTGGCGCCAGATAATTGATCGACGGCAGTTATTCGCTCGGCGGCGTCCTCTTCAATTGACGCTCCACCCCCAACCCTCTAACCTTCGCGGCTTGTTTCAGGTGCTCTGTGACCGATGTCGACAGAGTGAAACAGGGAAGCCGGTGAGGGTTGTCTTCAGGCGAAGAACGACTCCGATCCCGGCGCTGCCCCCGCAACGGTAAATGAGTGAAGACTGCGCCTTGTGCCACTGCGTCCGACAGCGATGCGGGAAGGCGCGCAGTCCGGCCGACGCCGCTCATGAGCCCGGAGACCGGCCTGATCCATCCAGCGGCATCACGGTGGGCGATGCCAGGCTTGTTGCCGTCTATTCTTGTGCCTGCCCGCCGTTATCCAGCCTCAACGGAGAGCTCCCCCATGACCGATTCCCCCGAACGTGACGAACGTCATCTGGCGCGCATGCAGCGCAAAAAAGCCGTGATCGACGAGCGCATTGCCAATTCGCCCAACGAATGCGGCCTGCTGCTGGTGCTGACCGGCAACGGCAAGGGCAAGAGCAGCTCGGCGTTCGGCATGCTCGCGCGCGCCATGGGCCACGGCATGCAGTGCGGCGTGGTGCAGTTCATCAAGGGCCGCAACAGCACCGGCGAAGAATTGTTTTTCCGCCGCTTCCCCGAGCAAGTGCGTTTTCATGTGATGGGCGAGGGCTTCACCTGGGAAACCCAGGATCGCCAGCGTGACATCGCCGCCGCCGAAGCGGCCTGGGAAGTGTCCCGGCAGATGCTGCGCGATCCGGCCATTGGCCTGGTGGTGCTCGATGAACTGAACATTGCCCTCAAGCACGGTTACCTCGACCTCGATCAGGTGCTCAGCGATTTGCAGGCCCGACCGCCGATGCAGCACGTTGTCGTGACGGGCCGCGCCGCCAAGCCGGAAATGATTGAGCTGGCCGACACCGTCACCGAGATGGGCATGATCAAGCACGCCTTCCAGGCGGGTATCAAAGCGCAGAAAGGCGTCGAACTTTGAAGTCACCACGTCACTGCCCGGCGGTGTTGATCGCCGCGCCGGCCTCCGGCCAGGGCAAGACCACCGTCACCGCCGCGCTGGCCCGTTTGCACCGCAATCAGGGGTGCAAGGTTCGTGTGTTCAAATGCGGCCCGGACTTTCTCGACCCGATGATCCTTGAGCGCGCCAGCGGTGCGCCGGTCTATCAACTGGACATGTGGATGGTCGGCGAGCAGGAAAGTCGCCGCCTGTTGTGGGAAGCTGCCGGCGAGGCCGATCTGATCCTGATCGAAGGCGTGATGGGACTGTTCGACGGCACGCCGTCGAGCGCCGATCTGGCGCGGCATTTCGGCGTGCCGGTATTGGGCGTGATCGACGGCACTGCCATGGCCCAGACCTTTGGCGCGCTGGCTCTTGGTTTGGCGCGCTACCAGCCGGACTTGCCGTTTGCCGGCGTGCTTGCCAATCGCGTCGGCACCTTGCGCCATGCGCAGTTGCTCGAAGGCAGCCTCACCGAAGGCTTGCGCTGGTACGGCGCGTTGTCCCGGGAAACCGGAATCGAACTGCCGAGCCGCCATCTCGGCCTGGTGCAGGCCAGCGAACTCAATGACCTCGACCTGCGCCTCGACGCGGCGGCCGAAGCACTCGCCAGCAGTTGCGAGGTAGCGCTGCCACCGGCGGTCGAATTCGCTGCACCTGAGATGCAGGTCACCGAACCCTTGCTCGAAGGCGTACGAATCGCTGTTGCGCGGGATGAAGCGTTTGCCTTCACCTACGGCGCGAGCCTTGATCTGCTGCGGGCGATGGGCGCCGAGTTGCGCTTTTTCTCACCGATCCGTGACACGCAATTGCCCGAGGCGGACAGCCTGTACCTGCCCGGCGGTTATCCGGAGTTGCACCACGTCGCGCTGGCGCAGAACACGGCGATGCTCGACGCGATCCGTGCGCATCACGCCGCCGGCAAGCCGTTGCTCGCCGAATGTGGCGGCATGTTGTATCTGCTCGATGCGCTGACCGATGTCGACGGCGTCCGCGCTGAGCTGGTCGGTCTGTTGCGCGGTGAGGCGGTGATGCAGAAACGCCTGGCGGCGCTGGCCCTGCAATCGGTCGAGTTGCCGGAAGGTGAGCTGCGCGGTCACACCTACCACCATTCCCTGACCACCACCGAACTGACCCCGATCGCCCGAGGCCACAGCCCCAACGGCGGGCGCGGAGCCGAAGCGGTTTATCGGGACGGGCGGATGACGGCGTCCTACGTGCATTTCTACTTCCCGTCCAATCCGGTGGCGATTGCCGCGTTGCTGGCGCCTGATCCTGAGGCCGCTCCCGTATTTGAAACCGTGATGGCAGCGGACTCGCTCGCGAAGGGGCTATGACAGACAACGCCTTCTCCGAAGACGAGCGCGAAGCCGTCTACCGCGCCATCGCCGAACGTCGCGACATGCGCCACTTCAGCGGCGGCACGGTCGAACCCGAACTGCTGCGCCGCTTGCTCGAAGCCGCGCACCAGGCGCCGAGTGTCGGCCTCATGCAGCCGTGGCGCTTCATTCGTATCAGTGACCGTGCGCTGCGTGGCCAGATTCAAAGCCTTGTGGAAGAAGAGCGGGTGCGTACCGCCGAGGCCCTTGGCGAGCGCAGTGACGAGTTCATGAGGCTCAAGGTCGAAGGCATCAACGACTGCGCCGAAGTGCTGGTCGCGGCGCTGATGGATGATCGCGAGCGACATATTTTCGGGCGCCGCACGCTGCCGGAAATGGACATGGCCTCGCTGTCCTGCGCGATCCAGAACCTGTGGCTGGCGGCGCGTGCCGAAGGTATGGGGATGGGCTGGGTGTCGCTGTTCGAGCCGCAGGCGCTGGCCGATCTGTTGAAACTGCCAGCCGGGGCCAAGCCGTTGGCGGTGTTGTGCCTGGGACCGGTCAAGGCATTCTATCCGGCGCCGATGCTGGTGCTCGAAGGGTGGGCGCGGGCGCGTCCGCTCAATGAGTTGCTGTATGAAAATTTCTGGGGAGTGAGTCAATGAGTGTGGCGTTGTTGAGTGTCGCCGCAGTCGCGCTGGATGCGTTGCTGGGTGAACCGAAACGCTGGCATCCGCTGGTGGCGTTCGGCAATTTCGCCGGGCGCATCGAACAACGTTTCAACGCCGGTGGGCGTGGCTGGCGTAGCCATGGCGTGACCGCCTGGGTGATTGCGGTGCTGCCGCTGACCTTGCTCGCCACGGCGCTGTCCTGGGCGCCCTATGTCGGCTGGCTGGTCGAGATTCTGGCGCTGTATTGCGCCCTTGGCATGCGCAGTCTCGGCGAGCATGTCGCGACCGTGGCCCAGGCGCTGCGTGGCGATGATCTGGAAGAGGCGCGCAAGCGCGTGGGCTATCTGGTCAGTCGCCAGACCAGCGAACTGGACAGCACTGCCGTCGCCCGCGCGGCCACTGAATCGGTGCTGGAAAACGGCAGCGATGCAGTGTTCGCCGCACTGTTCTGGTTTGTCGTGGCCGGCGCGCCGGGCGTGGTGCTCTATCGCTTGAGCAACACCCTCGACGCGATGTGGGGTTATCGCAACGAACGCTTCGAGCGCTTCGGCTGGGCGGCGGCGAAAATCGACGATGTCCTCAACTACATTCCTGCGCGACTGGTGGCGTTGACCTACGCGTTGCTGGGCAAAACCCGGCTCGCCTTGAAATGCTGGCGCAGCCAGGGACCGAAATGGGACAGCCCGAACGCAGGTCCGGTGATGGCTGCCGGTGCTGGCGCGCTAGGCGTGGAGCTGGGCGGCCCGGCGATTTATCACGGCGAACTGCATGACCGTCCACAACTCGGCGAGGGCGCGCCGGCGGACGCCGATTCCATTGATCGCGGCTGGCAATTGGTGCAGCGCGGCGTATGGTTATGGCTGCTGATTCTCTGCGTGGGGGCTGAATTCTATGCTTGAGCACGGTGGCCGGCTGCGCAAGGCGGCGCTGGAGTACGGCATCGCCGAACAGGACTGGCTCGACCTTTCCAGCGGCCTGGCGCCGTGGCCGTTCCCGGTTCCGGAGATTCCGTTGCGGGCCTGGGCGCGGTTGCCGGAAACCGATGACGGCCTGGAGCAGGCCGCGTGCGATTACTACGGCGCCTCCCAGGTTCTGCCGGTGGCCGGTTCGCAGATGGCTATTCAGTTGTTGCCGCGTTTGCGCCGGGCCGGCAAGGTCGGCGTGCTGTCGCCGTGTTACGCCGAACATGCTGAAGCCTGGCGCCGCAGTGGCTACATCGTGCGCGAGGTCCTGGAGCAGGAAGTCGATTTCTTCATCGACAATCTCGACGTGCTGGTGGTGGTCAATCCGAACAATCCCACCGGCCTGAGCCTGACCCCGGCGCGGCTGCTCGACTGGCATGCGCGGCTGGCCCAGCGCGGCGGCTGGCTGGTGGTCGATGAAGCGTTCATGGACAACACGCCGCATCTGAGCCTGGCCGCCCATGCCCATCAGGTCGGCCTCATCGTATTGCGTTCGTTTGGCAAGTTTTTCGGTCTGGCCGGTGTGCGGCTGGGGTTCGTGCTGGCCGAGCGCAAGTTGCTCAGGCTGCTGGCCGAACAGGTCGGGCCTTGGGCCGTGAGCGGACCGACCCGGGTACTCGGCCAGGTCTGCCTGCAAGACACCGAAGGCCATACCCGACAACGCATCCGCAGCGACGAGGCCAGCGAGCGTCTGGCGCTGCTGCTCGAACGCCATGGCTTCAAGCCGCAGGGCGGCTGTGCGCTGTTTCAATGGCTGATCACCGAACACGCCGCCGCCATGCACGACTTCATGGCACGACGCGGCATTCTCCTGCGCATCTTCGTGCATAACAGCAGCCTGCGTTTCGGCTTGCCGGCCGATGCGGCGCAAGAGGCGCGCCTCGAACTGGCCCTGCAAGCGTTCGCCAAGGATTGCCTGATGGAACATCCAGCATGACCACTCTGATGGTGCAAGGCACCACCTCCGATGCCGGTAAAAGCACGCTGGTGACCGCGCTGTGTCGCTGGGCGACCCGCCAGGGCGTCGCCGTGGTGCCCTTCAAGCCGCAAAACATGGCGCTCAACAGCGCCGTGACCGCTGATGGCGGTGAAATCGGCCGGGCGCAGGCGGTGCAGGCACAAGCTTCGCTTCTCGAACCGCACACTGACATGAACCCGGTGCTGCTCAAGCCCAACAGCGACACTGGCGCCCAGGTCATCATCCACGGTCGTGCCGTCACCAGCATGAACGCGGTGGCCTATCACGACTACAAAGCCATCGCGATGCAGGCGGTATTGGCCTCCCACGAACGACTCCGCGCGGCCTATCCGCTGGTGATGGTCGAGGGCGCGGGCTCGCCGGCAGAAATCAATCTGCGTGCCGGCGACATTGCCAACATGGGCTTCGCCGAAGCGGTGGATTGTCCGGTGCTGCTGATCGCCGACATTAATCGCGGCGGCGTGTTCGCTCATCTGGTCGGCACGCTGGAGCTGCTGTCGCCGAGCGAGCAGGCGCGGGTCAAAGGCTTCATCATCAACCGTTTTCGTGGCGACATCGCTTTGCTGCAGCCGGGGCTCGACTGGCTGGAGCAGCGCACCGGCAAACCGGTGGTCGGCGTGCTGCCGTATGTGATGGACCTGCACCTGGAGGCCGAGGACGGCATCGACCAGCGGCAGACCGACAAGGCCGAACAAGTATTGAAAGTGGTGGTGCCGGTGCTGCCGCGCATCAGCAACCACACCGATTTCGATCCGCTGCGCCTGCATCCGCAGGTGGATCTGCAATTCATCGGCCCCGGCCAGGCGATTCCGCCGGCCGACCTGATCATCCTGCCCGGCTCGAAAAGCGTGCGCAGCGACCTCGCCTACTTGCGCGCCAATGGTTGGGAAACCGCCATCCGCCGCCATTTGCGTTATGGCGGCAAGTTGCTGGGGATTTGCGGTGGCCTGCAAATGCTCGGCGAGCAGGTACACGATCCACTGGGTCTGGAAGGCGCGCCGGGTTCGAGTGCCGGGTTGGGCTTGCTGGCGTTTGCCACGCAGATTGAAGCCGAGAAGCAATTGCGCAACGTGCGCGGGCGGCTGGCGCTGGAAGACGCCGAGGTCAGTGGCTACGAGATTCACGCCGGGGTCACCACCGGGCCGGCCCTGGAGCACGCCGCCGTGCATCTGGACGACGGACGTTGTGATGGCGCGCAGAGTCTCGACGGGCAGATTTTCGGCACCTATCTACATGGCTTGTTCGAATTCCCGGCGGCCAGCGCGGCGTTGTTGCGCTGGGCGGGGTTGAGCGATGTGCAGACGGTGGATTACCACGGATTGCGCGAGCGGGATATCGAGCGGCTGGCGGATCTGGTGGAGAAGCATCTGGATACCGGGTTGTTGCGTCAGCTCTGTGGGATTTGAATTGCGTTTAGCATCTCACTGCCTATTTTTCAGGATGTCCTCATGCTGCAACTGATCCTCGGCGGCGCCCGCTCCGGCAAAAGTCGCCTGGCCGAAAAACTCGCCAGCGACAGCGCGCTGGCCGTGACCTACATCGCCACCAGCCAACCGCTGGACGGTGAAATGAATGAGCGCGTGGCCCATCACCGCGCCCGGCGTCCGGCCGAATGGGCGTTGATCGAAGAGCCCCTCGAACTGGCCCGAGTGCTGCGGCAGAACGCCAGCGCCGAGCGTTGCCTGCTGGTGGATTGCCTGACCCTGTGGCTGACCAATCTGCTGATGCTCGACGATGCCGAGCGCCTTGCCGCCGAGCGTGAAGCTCTGTTGGACTGCCTGGCCGGGTTGCCGGGTGAAATCATTTTTGTCAGCAACGAGACCGGAATGGGTGTCGTGCCGCTGGGCGAATTGACTCGCCGCTACGTCGATGAAGCCGGTTGGCTGCATCAAGCTCTGGCCGAGCGTTTTCAGCGCGTTGTCCTGACCGTCGCCGGCCTGCCCCTGACTCTGAAAGGACCTGCGTTATGACCCAAGCGTGGTGGTTGAACCCCTGCAAACCCGTGAACAGTGACGCCGTTGCAAACGCCGCCGCGCGACAACAGCAATTGACCAAACCGGCCGGCTCTCTCGGGAGACTGGAGACGGTCGCGGTGCAATTGGCCGGGTTGCAGGGCCAGCTCAAGCCGCGGCTGGACCAGCTGTGGATTGCGATTTTCGCTGGCGATCACGGCGTAGTAGCCGAAGGTGTGTCGGCGTTTCCCCAGGAAGTCACCGGGCAGATGCTGCTGAATTTTGTCAGCGGTGGCGCGGCGATCAGCGTGCTGGCCCGGCAACTCGGCGCGCAGCTTGAAGTGGTGGATCTGGGCACCGTGACCCCGACGCTGAGCCTGCCGGGTGTGCGTCACCTGTACATCGGCGCCGGCACGGCGAATTTCGTTCAGGGCTCGGCGATGACCCGGGCGCAGGGTGAACTGGCCTTGCAGGCCGGTCGTGACAGTGTATTGCGGGCGCAAGCGGCCGGCGCGCAATTGTTCATCGGCGGCGAAATGGGCATCGGCAACACCACCGCCGCCAGTGCGCTCGCCTGTGCCTTGCTCGATTGCCCGGTGGCGCATCTGACCGGTCCGGGCACCGGCCTGAATGCCGAAGGCGTCAGCCACAAGGCGCAGGTGATCGAACGCGCGCTGGCCCTGCACGCGGCGCAGCGTGGCGATGCGTTGCAGACCCTGTTCAACCTCGGCGGTTTCGAGATCGCGGCGCTGGTCGGTGCGTATCTGGCCTGCGCCCAGGAAGGCATCGCGGTGTTGGTGGACGGTTTTATCTGTACGGTCGCCGCGCTGGTGGCGGTGCGTCTGAATCCGCAATGTCGCGAGTGGCTGCTGTTCGGGCATCGGGGCGCCGAGCCGGGCCATCGCCATGTGCTGGAAACGCTGAAGGCCGAACCGCTGCTGGAGCTCGGTCTGCGTCTGGGCGAGGGCAGTGGTGCGGCGCTGGCCGTGCCGTTGTTGCGTCTGGCCTGCGACCTGCACGGGCAGATGGCGACATTCGCCGAAGCAGCGGTGGCGGATCGTCCGGCATGACATTGCGCCTGGATTTGCTGCGTCACGGTGAAACCGAACTGGGTGGCGGCTTGCGCGGCAGTCTCGACGACGCGCTGACTGAAAACGGCTGGGCGCAGATGCGCGCGGCGGTACTCGAACAGGGGCCGTGGGATCGTCTGGTCAGTTCGCCGTTGCAACGTTGCGCGCGGTTTGCCGAACAGCTCGGCGCGCAGCTGGGTGTGCCGGTGACTCACGACAAACAACTGCAAGAACTGCATTTTGGCGCCTGGGAAGGGCAAAGCGCAGCGGCGCTGATGAACACCGACGCCGAGGCGCTGGGGTTGTTCTGGGCGGACCCTTACGCGTTCACGCCGCCCCAGGGCGAGCCGGTGGCCGATTTCTCCGCTCGCGTGCTGGACGCGATTGAGCGACTGCATTCGGCCTATGCCGGTGAGCGTGTGCTGTTGATCAGTCACGGCGGGGTCATGCGTTTGTTGCTGGCGCGGGCTCGGGGGTTGCCGCGTGAGCAATTGCTCAACGTCGAGGTCGGCCATGGCGGACTGTTTTCGCTGATCGTCGAAGCCGATGGTTCGCTCAAGGAGATCGGCTGAGATGCTGCCGCTGTGGATCGCCCTGCAATTTCTCAGCAGTCTGCCGATTCGTCTGCCGGGGATGCCCGAGCCTGAGCAACTCGGGCGCTCGCTGCTGTTTTATCCGCTGGTGGGATTGCTGTTCGGCGTGATCCTCTGGGGCGCGAACCTGGCGCTGTCCGGTGCGCCATTGCTGCTGCATGGGGCGCTGTTGCTGACGTTGTGGGTGCTGCTCAGCGGCGCGCTGCACCTGGATGGGCTGGCGGACAGCGCCGATGCCTGGCTCGGCGGTTTTGGCGACCGCGAGCGCACGCTGACGATCATGAAAGATCCGCGCAGCGGGCCGATCGCGGTGGTGACGCTGGGGTTGGTGTTGTTGCTCAAATTCACTGCGTTGCTGGCGTTGATCGAACAGCAACAAGGTCTGACGCTGATTATCGTGCCGCTGATCGGGCGTGCGGCGCTGCTCGGATTGTTCCTGACCACACCTTACGTGCGGGCCGGTGGGTTGGGCCAGGCGCTGGCCGATCATCTGCCGCGCAAGGCCGGCTGGCAGGTGTTGGTGGTCAGTGCGCTGGGGTGTCTGGTGATTGCCGGGTTCAATGGCGCAGTGGCTTTGCTGGTGGCGGTCGGCGGATTTGTCTGGTTGCGGCAGGTGATGTTGCGGCGACTGGGCGGAACGACGGGCGACACGGCGGGGGCATTGCTGGAATTGCTGGAGATGGCGGTGCTGGTTGGCTTGGCGTTGGTCTGAGCGATTACCGGTGAATGATCCGGCGCCTTCGCGGGCACTCAAGATGTCACTGAACAAATTCATCTGTAACTTGATTTAACACAGTCGCGGGTATATACACGCATCATGCTTCCTTCTCAGTGTTTATGCACCAACCTGCGTCGCGCCGCTCGTGGCGTCAGCAGGCATTACGACGGCGCCCTCGATGGCTTCGGGATCAACGTTGCCCAGTATTCTTTGCTGTGCAACCTGCAGCGTCTGGATCAACCGAGCATTTCCGAACTGGCCGAGGCGATGGGCCTGGATCGCAGTACCCTGGGGCGCAACCTGCGGGTGCTGGAGGGAGAAGGGCTGGTGACGCTGGCCGAGGGTGCGGACATGCGCAACCGCATCGTCCGGCTCACCGAAACCGGAACCCAACGCCTGGCGGCTGCCCTGCCGGCCTGGGAAGCGGCGCAGCAGCGGTTGATCGACCGCCTGGGCGCCGAGAAGCGTGAAACCTTGCTGAAACTGTTGGATGAACTGGCTTGACGCCAGTTTTTCCGGATTTAAGCGGGTATATACCCGCGACGGAGAATAACAATGAGTTCGATGTGGCGTACGTGCGGTTGGGTGTTGCTGGGGAGTGCGCTGATTCTGGCGTTGTCGTTGGGCGTGCGGCACGGCTTCGGGCTATTTCTGTCGCCGATGAGCGCGCAGTTCGGCTGGGGGCGTGAGGTTTTCGCCTTCGCCATTGCCTTGCAGAACCTGATCTGGGGCCTGGCGCAGCCGTTCACTGGTGCGTTGGCCGACCGCTTCGGCGCGGCCAGGGTGGTGTTGATCGGTGGTGTGCTGTACGCCCTCGGTCTGGTGTTCATGGGGCTGTCCGATTCGGCACTGACGTTGTCCCTGAGCGCCGGTTTGCTGATCGGCATCGGCCTGTCCGGCACCTCTTTCTCGGTGATCCTCGGCGTGGTCGGTCGCGCCGTACCGCCGGAGAAACGCAGCATGGGCATGGGCATTGCCAGCGCTGCCGGCTCGTTTGGCCAGTTCGCCATGCTGCCCGGCACGCTCGGGTTGATCGGCTGGCTGGGCTGGTCGGCGGCGTTGCTGGTGCTGGGTCTGCTGGTGGCGATGATCGTGCCGCTGGTGAGCATGCTCAAGGACAAACCGCTGCCGGCGCTCGGTCACGAGCAGACCCTGTCCGAAGCCCTGCGTGAGGCCTGCTCGCATTCCGGGTTCTGGCTGCTGGCGTTCGGCTTCTTCGTCTGTGGTTTTCAGGTGGTGTTCATCGGCGTGCATCTGCCGGCGTACCTGGTCGATCAGCACTTGCCCGCCACGGTCGGCACCACCGTGCTGGCGTTGATCGGGCTGTTCAACATCTTCGGCACTTACACCGCCGGATGGCTCGGCGGGCGGATGTCCAAGCCGCGCCTGCTGACCGCGCTGTACCTGCTGCGGGCGGTGGTGATTGCGCTGTTCCTGTGGCTGCCGGTGACCACCACGTCGGCCTACCTGTTCGGCATGGCCATGGGTTTCCTGTGGCTGTCGACGGTGCCGTTGACCAACGGTACGGTGGCGACCTTGTTTGGCGTGCGCAACCTGTCCATGCTCGGCGGTATCGTGTTTCTGTTCCATCAGCTCGGCTCGTTCCTCGGCGGCTGGCTGGGCGGAGTGGTGTATGACCGTACCGGGAGTTATGACTTGATCTGGCAAGTGGCGATTCTGCTGAGCCTGTTGGCGGCCGCGTTGAACTGGCCGGTGCGCGAGCGTCCGGTCGAGCGCCTGCAAACCCGTGCGAGCGCCGCGTGAATCGCCTTTGGCCACAGATCGCCCTCACCGCACTTGGCGCTGCCTTGCTGGCGCTGGTGTGGTGGGGCTGGCATCAGGGCGGGCTTGCGATGATGCAGTTGGGGCTTGGTTCCTGTTAGGGGCCGTTTGCCGGAACGCCGCTTGCTAGATGGTCGGCATGGCG
Source organism: Pseudomonas sp. B2M1-30 (assembly GCF_025447575.1). Taxonomy (NCBI): domain Bacteria; kingdom Pseudomonadati; phylum Pseudomonadota; class Gammaproteobacteria; order Pseudomonadales; family Pseudomonadaceae; genus Pseudomonas; species Pseudomonas sp. B2M1-30. The sequence continues at coordinate 203,870 of NZ_JAOEJT010000011.1, forward strand.
AGTAACGTCAAGGTCTGACGACTTTCAAGGATGCCCGACATGCTGAAGCGCTGGTGTGCTGTTCCCGCGTTGCTGATGGCGTTGACCGGACTGGCCCAGGCCGCCGACTGTCCGGAGCTGCTGCAAGGCTCGTTGCCCAAATTGCGCGCTAAGGAATCCATCGACCTCTGCCAGCGTTACGCTGACAAGCCGCTGGTGGTGATCAACACCGCCAGCTTCTGTGGTTTCGCCCCGCAGTTCGAAGGCCTGGAGGCGCTCAATCAGCGCTACAAGGCGCAAGGGCTGGAAATGCTCGGCGTGCCGTCGAATGACTTCAAGCAAGAGTCCAAGGACAGCGCGGAGACCGCCAAGGTCTGCTACGCCAACTACGGCGTGACGTTCACCATGACCGAGCCGCAGAAAGTCCGTGGCGACGGCGCCACCCACCTGTTCCAGGTGCTGGCCGCCCAGAGCAGCGCGCCGAAGTGGAATTTCTACAAATACGTGGTCGATCGCCAGGGCAAGTTGATCGCCAACTTCTCCAGCCTAACCAAACCCGACGATCCGGAATTTGTGGCGGCGATTGAAAAGGCGATTGCCTCAAACCCCCTGGCTGAATGAGCTGTCTTGCGCACTAAATGGCAGGCATGAAAAAGCCCCGCGTCCACAAGGACAGCGGGGCTTTTTGTGGGCGAGGGATTAGCCTCGCCGTGCAGCATCAGAAGCGGTAGGTCGCGCCGACACCGAAACCGTTCGCCGAGTTTTCATACTTGGCGTCGTAGCTCTGGCCACGATCGTTTTCGTTGCGAATCTTGACCGACTCTTCCTTCAGGTACGAGTAGGCAACATCGATGGTCAGGTCGTCGGTCGGGCTCCAGCCGGCACCGATGCTGAAGATGGTCCGGTCGCCGGTAGGAATGCGTGGCGAACGGTCGACGTTGTTGGTCGGCGACTGGTCAAAGGTCAGACCGGTACGCAGTACCCATTCCTTGTTCAACTGGTACGACGTACCCACGGCGTAGGCCCACGAGTCGTGCCAGTTCTGGTCTTCGGTGATTTCGCCGAACTGACCGGCCAGCAGAGGCTGCACACCAGAGTTCTTGACGGTGATCTTCTCCAGCTGGCTCCAGCGGGTCCAGGTAGTACCGGCGTAGACGTTCCACTGATCGTTGATGGCCTGGGTCACCGAGAAGTCCACGGATTCAGGTGTGGTGATCTTCAGCGACGCGTCGTACTTCTGGCTTGCGCCCAGACCGACGGCAGCGAGTGCGCCGTAGTTGACCTTGGTGTTGCCTTCGAGCTTATAGTCGACTTTCGAGTGATAGGTCAGACCCAGGCGAGTGGTGTCGGTGGCCTGCACCAGCACGCCGATGTTGTAGCCCAGTGCGGTGTCGTCACCCTTGATCTTGACCTTGCCGTCCGGCAGCGCCTGAGTGATCGACAGGTTGGATTCCAGCGAACCGTCGATGCGGTTGATGGTCGGGCCAAAGCCGATCGACACGACGTCGTTGAACTTGTAGCTGACAGTCGGCTGGAAGGTGATGACCTGCACTTCGGATTTGCTGCCGAAGTAACGGCCGGCAAAGCCGTTTTCATAATCGGTAATCAGGCCGAACGGCACGTATACGCCGAGGCCGAATGCCCAATGCTCATCGATCGGTTTGACGTAGAAGCCCATAGGTACGGAGGTGAAGGGCACCATGTCGCCTTTGTTGCTGCCGCCGTTCGGGCTGGAGCTGGCGTCGCTGATATCGGTCTTGGCATCGAGGAATGCAACACCGCCAGTGACCTGTTCGCGGGTGAGGCGCGACATGCCGGCAGGGTTGCCGTAAACAGTGCTTGCGTCGTCGGCAGAAGAAGATCGCCCGGCGTACCCAGTTCCCATCCCGCTGATGCTGTGTTCGTTGATGGCAAAGCCAGCTGCGAAGATCTGGGTGGATGCCATGGTAACGGCGAGGCTAAGGGTGGTTTTGAGCATGACTTTTTTCATTATTAGAACTCCTGGTGATCACCGGGGCGAAAATTACCAACATTTTCGTCCGGGCGCTATAGTCCGTATGGCTTGAGTTAGAGCGGTTTTGTAGGACAATCCGACCAGATTCGCGACCTGTTGGCCGATCTTGCGAAACCGGTGGGTCAGCATGCGACCTGATTCAGCGGTGAAACACAGGTCTGCCAGGCGTAGGTGAAGTCGCGCAGACGACCCTGGGGCTGGAAGGTCTGGCGCCAGATTCGGGCCATCCCCAGCAGATCGTCGGGGTCGGGGAGGGTGGGGTTCTGTTCTTCCACCAGCAACCAGGCAATGGCCGTGGCGTAGCGCAGGTTGACGGTCAGTTCCAGGTGCGGGCCGCTGAGGAATGCATGCTGGCTGGCCAGGCCTCGCACCAGGCTGGCACGCTCCGGGTCCAGCGCCAGGTAGTGATCCCACAAGGCCTGATGGCGATGTTCGGCGATCCGGTACAGGCCGTGGCCACGGCGATCGTGCAGGGCGGAACCCAGGGCTGACTGGCTGGCGGCAATGCCCAGCAGCAGGGATTCGGCGGTTGCGCAGTGACGTCCCAGGTACAGCAGCGTCGGACGGATCACATAGCGGCACAGTTCGCTGGCAGCGATACCCATAAAACCCTCGAAACGCGAAGTGGGCGACGGGCCTGAAGGGGGTGCTTGGCAGCAGTGAATCGACTCAGGCCCGCCGGAAGCGGATCACGCCGCTTGAGTTGAAGTGTAGTGTCATATTCGCGACGTAAAGGCCTGTTTTTAAAATATTTCCGGGCGGCAGTTATAACCGTTATACCGGAAGGTGCTTAAGCGTGACCGGCAAAAAGGGAAATATCGGGCAATAAAAAGCCCCGCGTTTCAAGCGGGGCTCGTACTTTTGCGGCCATTTCAGCTGCTCAGGCGATCAATGCCTGACGGGTGCGATCGATCACGGCCTGCAGCGGTTCGGCGCTGGAGTATTGATCGGGGTACAGACGCTCGCTGTGGCGGGCGATCCCGTGTTCATTGACCACGGTGAAGCTGAAGCAGCCTTTGCGAGCGGCCATGATGAGGCAGTTCATTGGAGCAAAAGCGTTGGTGAGGGTGCGAATGGCATCCTGAGTCTGGATTTGAGTAGACATAGTTATTAGGTGTTCCTACAAATGACACGGTTAAGAACCGTGCAACGTTAAAACGTTCCAGTAACGTCGACCACCGTTGGTCGAACGAAGAACCCGACTGGAACAAAGCAGCCAGTTGAAGCGCTGATAAGTTGGCGCGCTTGGGCTGGCAGGTAGGTACTTAGGAGGACAGGCAGCACATCGAGGGCAGAGGTTCTGGCCCGGGGTGAAGATCCTGATCAATCTGCAGGTTGGTTCGGTCAGAGTAAGTGTTCTTCGCAACACCCTTCGCAATCATTCGAAGGCAGTGTTGACGCAAGATTTACCTGGAAACCATCGAGGGGTCGTTCCCGCTGTTGTCGGTGAGGGCTTCTGTGACAGAAGGCTGACCGTGGGGATGTATGCGACCGGAATTGACTTTCAGCTTGGTACTAACGGCGCGGATACTAACGGAACCTGACAGCGAACGCAAACGGCAATGCAAAAAATCTCGAATCGCTGGATCGACCTCGCTCTGGACGCGGCCGGCGCCCTGTCATGGATCGAGATCCGACCGTTGGTCGTCCGCCCAATCCGCATGGAGACGCAGACCGCGAGCGGTTATCCCCAACCTCAGCGTCAAAAACGACCCGAAAAGGCGCATCGATATAACTGCGTAACAGGTACTTGTGCACATTAGTTGCGCAGACTGTAACGGCGCTGTCATGTCGAACCTGACCCCGGTCGCTGCCTGTATCAAAAGTTTAAGTCAATGAAAAACATCGCTTTTTTTAACTGGTGAAAAAATCGTCAGTTTGACTGCGAGCCCCATTCCATAAGGCTTTGCGCGGGTTGGAAGGCGGTTGTCCACTGAGTTATCCACAGCTTCTGTGGATTGTCCCTAGCGCTTGCTCTAGCACGGGCGTGCCGGGTTTTTTTCGACTTTACCTGAGCGAAAAAAAGAGTAGAGTGGCGCGCCTTCCGATTTGCCCTACAGTGCTTTATGAAGTTTCGCTCAGTATCAGACGCTGTTACCTCGCAACCTCCTGGTGTTACCGCTCCCAAACGATTTTCCGTACGCGTGGCCGAATGGCTACTGGACAGTCCGCGTCTGGGCACCAACCAAAATGCCAAGCATCTGGCCGGCCGCCTGCTCAAGCAACCGGCCCGGGAAGGTGTGGTCGCCGCGCAAAGCCGTCTCGGTCAATTGATGTGTCGAGAATGCGGTAATGCCCGGGATCGTCGCATCGGCCAGGATCTGCTGCGCCAGGCCGCCCGTGCCGGCGATCGTCGCGCGCAACAGGAACTCGGCCTGATCGAAGACTGAGCTGTCCAAGGCCTGACGCCTTGGTTAACCTTCAGGTTTTATCGGATCGGCAGGAATCTCTATGGCGATGGACTTGACCAGCATCTTGCTCGGTCTGGCAGGTGCGGCGCTGCCGTTGCTGGTGCTGGCCTGGCAGTTGCAGCGCCGGGCTGGCAACGCACAGGCTGACGTCGCGCTGCTGGAGGAACGCCTGGCCATGGCACAAATGGCCCAGGACGGTCTCAACGCTCAACTTGAAGCCAGCCGCGATGAAGTCGCCGATCTCGGCCAGGCCAATGCCGCCAAACAGGCTGATCTCGCTGCGTTGCGCCGCGAAGTCGAACTGCTGCAAATCGAGCGCGACGACGCCCGTGATGCCGCCCACGCGTGGAATCTCGAACGCGCCAACAAGGAAGCCGAACTGCGGCGCCTGGACGCCCAAGCGGCCTCGTTGAATGCCGAGCTGCGCGAGCAACAGGAAAGCCACCAGCAACGCCTCAACGACCTGCAAGGCTCCCGTGATGAGTTGCGCGCACAATTCGCTGAGCTGGCGGGGAAGATTTTCGACGAGCGCGAGCAGCGTTTCGCCGAGACCAGCCAGCAGCGCCTCGGCCAGTTGCTCGACCCGTTGAAAGAGCGCATCCAGTCCTTCGAAAAGCGCGTCGAGGAAAGCTATCAGGCCGAAGCCCGCGAGCGTTTCTCCCTGGCCAAAGAGCTGGAGCGGCTGCAGCAATTGAACCTGCGCCTGAGCGACGAAGCCACCAACCTGACCCGCGCCCTCAAGGGCCAGAAGACCCAGGGCAACTGGGGCGAACTGATTCTGGAGCGGGTGCTGGAGCATGCCGGCCTGGAGAAGGGCCGCGAGTATCAGACGCAGGTCAACCTCAAAGGCCCGGACGGCGAGCGTTTCCAGCCGGACGTGATCATTTACCTGCCAGGCGACAAGCAAGTGGTGGTCGATTCCAAGGTCAGCCTCACGGCCTATCAGCAATTCGTTGCCGCCGACGACGATGCGCTGGGCCAGATTGCGATGAAACAACATGTGCTGTCCCTGCGCAGCCACGTCAAAGGCCTGGCCGGCAAGGACTACAAGCGCCTGGAAGGCTTGCACAGCCTGGATTTCGTCTTGCTGTTCGTGCCGATAGAAGCGGCGTTTTCCGCCGCGCTGCAAGCCGAACCGACGCTGTTTCAGGAAGCCTTCGACCGCAACATTGTGATCGTCAGCCCGACCACGCTGCTGGCGACCCTGCGGGTGATCGACAGTCTGTGGAAGCAGGAACGTCAGAGCCAGAATGCCCGGGAAATCGCCGAGCGCGCCGGGTGGCTGTACGACAAGTTCGTGCTGTTCATTCAGGATCTGGACGAGGTCGGCAATCGCCTGCAGCAATTGGACAAAGCCTACAGCTCGGCGCGAAACAAACTGACAGAAGGGCGGGGCAACCTTGTCAGTCGCAGCGAGCAGCTCAAATTGCTGGGCGCACGGGCGAGCAAAAGCCTGCCGGCGGATTTGCTGGAGCGGGCGATGACCGACGCCGACGGATTGGTTGAGTTGCCTGAGTAGCCGCCAGCAACCTCATTCCCACAAGAACACCAGGGTTCAATGTGGGAGCGGGCTTGCGCGCGAAGGCGTCTTTGAATACCGGCACAACTCTCAAAGCTGCAAATATCGGCTCAACAACGCCCGCAACGCCGCCGGTTTCACTGGTTTGCCCAGATAGTCCAGCCCCGCCGCATGCACCTGCGCCACGGTTTCCGGATGACCGTCGGCGCTGATCACCACCCCCGGCACCGGTTCACCCAGACGAGTGCGCAACCACGCCATCAGATCGGTGCCGGTTTCGCCGTGATCGAGGTGGTAATCCACCAGCGCCAGTTGCGGACGCATGCCATCGTCGAGCAGCGCCTCGCATTCCTCGCGATTGCGCGCCGTCCACACCTGACAGCCCCAACGGGTCAGCAGGCTGTTCATGCCGATCAGAATGCTGTCCTCGTTGTCGATGCACAGCACCTGCGCGCCGCCGAGCAACTTGCCATTGACCTCGGTCGCCGCGCTCGGCTGCACAGTCTGCGCGCGGGCCAGCGGCACACTGACACTGAATACGCTGCCGTGTCCCGGCCATGAGCGCACGCGCAGGGTGTGGCCCAATACCCGGCACAAGCCGTCGGCAATCGCCAGACCCAGCCCCAGGCCTTTTTCGGCGTGGGTCTGATGGCTGTCGAGGCGTTTGAATTCCTCGAAAATCACCTTCTGTTTATCTTCCGGAATGCCCGGCCCGCGATCCCACACCTCCAGCGAGACTTCGCCGTGGCGCCGACGGATGCCCAGCAGAACCGGCCCTTTGGCGTAGCGGAAGGCGTTGGTGAGGAAGTTCTGCAGAATCCGCCGCAGCAACTTGATGTCACTGTCGACGCGTAACTGGCTGCCGCGCACGCGGAAGCTCAAGCCCTGTTCCTGCGCCAGCGCCTTGAATTCGGCGCCGAGAATATCGAACAGCTCATTGACCGCGAACGGCTTGCAATCCGGGTTGATCTTGCCGTTTTCCAGGCGGGAAATGTCCAGCAGATCGCTGATCAGATCCTCGGCCGAGCGCAGCGAGCTATCGAGATGCTGCACCAGTTTCTGTGCCTCGCCGCTCAAACCGTCGTCCTGATGAGAGAGCGCGGCGGAGAACAGCCGCGCGGCGTTCAGCGGTTGCATCAGGTCGTGGCTGACCGCGGCCAGAAAGCGGGTTTTCGACTGGTTCGCCGCTTCGGCATTGCCCTTGGCTTCGGTCAGCGCGACGTTGAGTTGCGACAACTCGTGGGTACGTTCGCTGACGCGCTGTTCCAGCCCTTCATTGGCCTCGGTCAGGGCCTGTTCGGCTTCGCGGAACGCGGTGATGTCGGTGAAACTCATGACGAAGCCACCGCCGGGCATCGGGTTGCCGATCAGCTCGATCACCCGGCCATTGGGGAACAGCCGTTCAGAGGTGTGGGCACGGCCCTGACGCATCCAGTGCAGGCGTCGGGCGACGTGCACTTCCGCTTCACCGGGGCCGCAGAGGCCGCGTTCGGCGTTGTGGCGAATGATGTCGGCAATCGGCCGGCCGACGCTGATCAGGCCATCCGGGTAATTGAACAGTTCCAGATAACGACGGTTCCAGGCCACCAGCCGCAAAGACTGGTCGACCACGCTGATGCCCTGGGTGATGTTTTCGATGGCGCCCTGCAGCAGGGCGCGGTTGAACTGCAGCACCTCCGACGCCTCGTCGGCGATCCGGACGACGTCCTCCAACTGCATTTCCCGACCTTCGATGGCGGCTTTTACTACAGCTCGTGTCGACGAAGCGCCGAGGACACCGGCCAGCAAACGTTCGGTGTGGGCGATCCATTCGCCATCGGCGTTCTGGTTCGGGTTGAAGCCCTTACCCTGGCGATAGGCGAAACGGATGAAGCTCTGCCGCGCGCGTTCTTCACCGACAAACCGTGCGGCCAGTTGCAGCAGGTCGTCGATCTGCACCGCCAGCATCGAACGTGCGCTGGGCCGCGCGCTGATTTCCTGGCCGATGAAACGCCCGGCCTGCCAGTGCTCCGAGACGCGGGTGCGGGACAACACCGAAACCCAGGCGAACAAGGTGAAGTTGCCCGCCAGCGACAGCACCACGCCCTGGGTCAGCGGGGTGATCGGCAGGTTCAGCGGGTTGCTGTGCAGCCAGGCGAGCCCGGGGAAGCCGTCCAGCGACCAGCCGAGGCTGCGGGCGGCAATCGGCAGGATCAAGGTGTAGAACCACAGGAACGTGCCGGCGGCGAGGCCGGCGAACACACCGCGTCGGTTGGCCTGTTTCCAGTACAGCGCACCGAGCATCGCCGGGGCCAGTTGGGTCACTGCCGCGAAGGCGATCTGGCCGATGGTGGCCAGGCTCGCCGTCGAACCGAGCAAACGGTAGGCGACGTAAGCGAGCAACAGAATCGCCACGATGCTGACCCGGCGCACCGAGAGCATCCACTGGCGGAACACCTCGAACGGGCGCTCGGCGTTGTTGCGGCGCAACAGCCACGGCAACAGCATGTCGTTGGAAACCATGGTCGACAGTGCCACGCTGGCGACGATCACCATGCCGGTGGCCGCCGATGCACCGCCAATGAAGGCCAGCATCGCCAGCGCCGGATGGGCCTGGGCCAGCGGCAGGCTGATGACGAACGAGTCGGGAAGCACCGAGCCTGGCAGCATCATCTGACCGGCAAGGGCGATCGGGACGACAAACAGCGCCGCCAGGGCGAGGTAGGCCGGAAACACCCACTTCGCCAGACGCAGGTCCTGCGGATCGATGTTCTCCACCACGGTGACGTGGAATTGCCGGGGCAGGCAGATGATCGCCATCATCGCCACCCCGGTCTGCACCACCATCGACGGCCAGTTGATGGTTTCCTTCCAGTATTCCTCCAGGCGCGGCGCGAGCATCGCTTGATTGAACAGGTCGTCGAAGCCGTCATACAAGCCGTAGGTGACGAATGCTCCGACGGCGAGAAAGGCAAACAGCTTCACCAGCGACTCAAAGGCAATCGCCAGCACCATGCCTCGGTGGTGTTCGGTGGCGTCGAGATTGCGCGTGCCGAAAACGATGGTGAACAGCGCCAGCACCAGCGACACGATCAGCGCCGTGTCCTGGGCGCGGGTGCCCATGGCATCGGCGCCGGCACCGATCAGCAGGTTCACCCCGAGCACGATGCCTTTGAGTTGCAGGGCGATGTACGGCAGGACGCCGACCAGGCAAATCAGCGCGACCACCACCGCCAGGGTTTGCGATTTGCCGTAACGGGCGGCAATGAAGTCGGCGATGGAGGTGATGTTCTCCTGCTTGCTGATCATCACCATTTTTTGCAGGACCCACGGCGCGCCCAGCAGCAACAGGATCGGCCCAAGGTAGATCGGCAGGAAGGACCAGAGTTGTTCGGCCGCCTGGCCCACCGCGCCGAAGAACGTCCAGCTGGTGCAGTAGACCGCCAGCGACAGGCTGTACACCCACGCGCGCATCCGTGGCGGCAGGGGTGTGCTGCGACGGTCGCCGTAGAAGGCGATGGCGAACATGATGGCCATATAGGCCAGGGCGACGACGGCAATCAGCCCGGTGGACAACGACATGGAGCACTCCCGACAAAATACGACCGGACTTGCGCCCGGTCAGACAGTCTCGCATGCGCAGGGCGGTTAGTCAGTGTCGACCAAGGTCGTGGCGTGGCGGGGTGTCGCAGGTGCGGAACCGGGTGGTTCTCTGGCGTCAGTCCTGTTTCAACGCGATGTCGATCAACCGGTGCAGTTCCTCGATCTCCAGCGGCGTCGCCGCGAACAAAATGCGGAAGACTGTTGGTGACACCACCAGATTGATCAGGTGATCCACCGTCGGCGGCGACTGATCGGGGAAGCGGTCAACGATGGTCTGCAACTGGTCGGCAATGATCGCGATGCAGAATCCCGGTGTCGCGCTGGCCTGCACATCGCGCATGACATTGCGCCCGGGCTCGGAGCTCATTTCGTCCAGATACTGTTCGGCCCAGGCGCGGATATCGCCGCGCAGGCTGCCGGTTTCTAGCGGGTCGCTTTCAGGACGCAAGCGGGCGAGGGCGACATCGGCGAGCAGGGCGGCCAGGTCGCCCCAGCGCCGGTAAATGGTCGACGGTGTGACCCCGGCGCGAGCGGCGATTTGCGGGACGGTCACGCTCGAGCGCTCCTGCTCTTCGAGGAGTGCGCGCACGGCGTTGTGAATGGATTCCTGCACCCGGGCGCTACGCCCGCCCGGACGGCTGCTTTCTTTAATAGTCATGGGCCAGACCTTAACACAAAGAATTTGCTTTAAGCGCAAGCCGAGCGCACACTCGGCAAAAGCAAAAAATTAGCTTTTGTGGAGAGTGCCCATGACCAGCCTTGCTTCCAACCGCTCCAGCCTGTGGTTTCTGGCGATCACTTTGTTGAGTTTTCTCGCCGCTTCCACGGCGCCAACGCCGTTGTATCACCTGTATCAGGATCAACTGCACTTTTCGGCGGCCGTGCTGACCCTGATCTTCGGCGTCTACGCCCTCAGTCTGCTGGCCGCGCTGCTGACGGTCGGCTCACTGTCGGATCATCTGGGCCGCAAACCGGTGATTTTCACCGCCGTGGTGCTGAATGCACTGGCGATGTTGCTGTTCATCTATGCCGACAGCGTGAGCTGGTTGATCGGCGCGCGGGTGTTGCAAGGCTTTGCCACCGGCATGGCCACCGCTGTGTTGAGCGCAACCCTGCTCGACACCGATCGCCAGCAGGGGCCGCTGGTCAACAGCGTGGCGCCGCTGCTGGGCATGGCGCTGGGTGCGATGGGTTGTGGGGTGCTGGCGGAATTCGCTCCGGCGCCGCTGCAATTGACCTATTGGTTGCTGCTCGCGCTGTTTGTGGTGCAGGCGCTGTACGTCTGGCGGCTGCCGGAAAGCGTCACGCCGCAAGCCGGCGCCTGGGCTTCGCTGCGACCGACCCTGCATGTCCCGGTGCAAGCTCGCTCGACCCTGTGGCGCGTGCTGCCGCTGAACACCGCGACCTGGGCGCTCGGTGGTTTTTACGCATCGCTGGCGCCGTCATTGGTGCGCAGCGCGACCGGTTCGACTTCCAATCTGATTGGCGGCGCCACCGTAGCGGCATTGACCGTGACCGGCGCGCTGATGATTTTCACCCTGCGCAATCGCCTGGCGTCTCGAGCGCTGCAACTGGGGGCGAGCCTGTTGCCGGCCGGTATCGTCTTGACTCTGCTGGGCGTACACAGCGCCAGCCTGTCGCTGTTTTTCTTCGGTACGCTGGTGGCCGGTTGTGGTTTCGGCTCCGGGTTTCTCGGTGCGGTACGCAGCCTAGTGCCGCTGGCGTTGCCCCATGAGCGCGCCGGGCTGATGTCGGCGTTTTACGTGCTGAGTTACCTGGCGTTCTGCCTGCCGGCGCTGCTGGCCGGGCACTTCACTCACAGCCTGGGGCTGCTCGCCACTACCGATGTCTACGGCGTGGTGCTGATCGTTCTGGCCGTTGGCGCGTTGCTGATGAGTTTTCGCGCGACAGCTGCCAAGACGTGCAGCGCTCCATAAGCCTGGCGGATTCGGTTAGTCTGGCTGGCTCTGCTTCTCAAGGATCGATCCATGAAGATTATCCGCAGCAAGACCTTCACCGCCGAGCGTGCCTGGGGCGCGCTCGACATTGCCAACATGAACGGCATCACCACGCGCCTGCACTGGACCGATCAGCCGTACAAATGGCACGTCAACGACGGCGAGGAAGTGTTCGTCGTGCTCGATGGCCGCGTGCAGATGCGCTATCGCGAAAACGGTGAAGAGCAGCAGACGCTGCTGGAAGTCGGCGACATCTTTTATGCCTCGGTCGGCACCGAGCATGTCGCCCATCCGCAAGGCGCGGCGCGGATACTGGTGATCGAGACGCAAGGCAGCGTCTGACTGCATATCTGTAAAACAGATAACAGTTAGAGAAATTACCCGTTATATAGATATTCGATTCAAATCTACCATGGACTCAACCTCAACGGAGGACAGGAGTTCATGATGATTTGCACCCACACCGCCAAGCCAGGCTACAAGCCCTTCAATCACCTTCAACATCCCCGTGAAGTGATCCGCCAGTTCACCCCGAACTGGTTTGCCGCGACCATGGGCACCGGTGTGCTGGCCCTGGCGCTGGCGCAATTGCCGGTCGCCATTCCCGGTCTGCACGCCGTGGCCGAAGGGTTGTGGCTGTTCAACATTCTGTTGTTCACGCTGTTTACCGCAGCCTACACCGCGCGCTGGATTCTGTTTTTCGACGAGGCGCGGCGGATTTTCGGGCATTCCACGGTCTCGATGTTCTTCGGCACCATCCCCATGGGGCTGGCGACGATCATCAACGGGTTGCTGGTGTTCGGCCTGCCACGCTGGGGCGACGGCATGATTCAACTCGCCGAGGTCCTTTGGTGGCTGGACGTGGCGATGTCGCTGGCCTGCGGCGTGCTGATTCCCTACATGATGTTCACTCGCCAGGAACACAGCATCGATCAGATGACCGCTGTCTGGTTGCTGCCAGTGGTGGCGGCGGAAGTGGCGGCGGCCAGCGGTGGTCTGCTCGCACCGCATCTGGCCGATGCGCACGCGCAGATGGTGGTGCTGGTGACCAGTTACGTACTTTGGGCCTTTTCCGTGCCGGTAGCGTTCAGCATCCTGACCATTCTGATGCTGCGCATGGCCCTGCATAAACTGCCTCATGAAAACATGGCCGCGTCGAGCTGGCTGGCCCTCGGTCCGATCGGCACCGGCGCTCTGGGCATGCTGGTGCTGGGTGCTGATGCACCGGCGATCTTTGCCGCCAACGGCTTGCCGGGCATCGGTGAAATCGCCTCGGGCCTGGGGCTGATCGCCGGTATTACGCTGTGGGGCTTCGGCCTGTGGTGGATGCTGACTGCGCTGCTGATCACCGCGCGTTACCTGCGTGACGGCATCCCGTTCAATCTTGGCTGGTGGGGTTTTACTTTCCCGTTGGGCGTGTATTCGCTGACCACCCTGAAGCTCGCCAGCACCCTGAATCTGAGCTTTTTCAGCGTGACCGGTTGTGTGTTGGTGGCGTTGCTGGCGGCGATGTGGCTGATTGTCGGCAAGCGCACGCTGCAAGGGGCATGGCGCGGCGAGTTGTTTGTTTCACCGTGTATTGCAGGTTTGAAGAAATAACCTGAAAAGATTAGGTAAGGTGTGGCCTGGATCGCGGTTCGAGATTCCAATAACAACAATCCAGGCCTCTCTCTACCTTCGCAAAATCAGGGACACACGGAAGATGAGTCACCCCTCACAGTTCAACCTGCTTCGCACCCGGCGTTTCCTGCCGTTCTTCATCACGCAGTCGCTTGGCGCGTTCAATGACAACGTGTTCAAGCAGTCGCTGATCCTCGCGATTCTTTATCGCCTGACCATCGAGGGCGACCGCTCGATCTGGGTCAACCTGTGTGCGTTGCTGTTTATCCTGCCGTTCTTCCTGTTTTCGGCGCTGGCCGGGCAGTTCGGGGAAAAGTACGCCAAGGACGCGTTGATCCGTGTGATCAAACTCGCGGAAATCGCCATCATGGCTGTGGGATCGGTCGGTTTCCTGTTCGATCACCTGTCGCTGATGCTGGTGGCCCTGTTCGCCATGGGCACGCACTCGGCGCTGTTCGGGCCGGTGAAGTATTCGATCCTGCCGCAAGCCTTGCACGAGGACGAACTGGTCGGCGGCAACGGGCTGGTCGAGATGGGCACGTTCCTGGCGATCCTGGCCGGCACCATCGGCGCCGGGGTCATGATGTCGTCGGCGCATTACGCGCCGGTGGTGTCGAGTGCGATTGTCGGCATCGCGGTATTGGGTTATCTGGCAAGCCGCAGCATTCCCCGTGCCGCTGCTGCGTCACCGCAAATGCGCCTGAACTGGAACATCTTCAGCCAGTCCTGGGCCACGTTGAAGCTGGGTCTGGGGCAGACGCCGGCGGTGTCGCGCTCGATTGTCGGCAACTCGTGGTTCTGGTTCGTCGGGGCGATTTATCTGACGCAGATCCCGGCCTACGCCAAGGAGTGGATGCACGGTGACGAAACCGTGGTCACCCTGATTCTCACCGTGTTCTCGGTGGGTATCGCCCTCGGTTCGATGCTTTGCGAGCGGCTCTCGGGACGCAAGGTCGAGATCGGCCTGGTGCCATTTGGCTCGTTCGGTCTGACCGTGTTCGGCCTGCTGCTGTGGTGGCACTCCGGTGGAATTCCTGAAAGCGTCACCGGCCATAGCTGGATTGAAGTGCTGACGTTCGGTCATGCCTGGGCGGTGTTGATCGATGTGCTCGGCCTAGGGGTTTTCGGTGGCTTCTATATCGTGCCGCTGTACGCCTTGATCCAGTCGCGCACCGCCGAGAACGAGCGGGCGCGGGTGATTGCCGCCAACAATATTCTCAACGCGCTGTTCATGGTGGTTTCGGCCATCGTGACCATCGTTCTGCTGAGCATCGCCAAGCTGTCGATTCCGCAGCTGTTCCTCGTGGTGTCGCTGCTGAACATCGGCGTCAACGCCTACATCTTCAAGATCGTCCCCGAGTTCAGCATGCGTTTCATGATCTGGCTGCTCAGCCATTCCATGTACCGCGTCGAGCACCGCAATCTGGAGGCGATCCCCGATGAAGGCGCGGCGTTGCTGGTGTGCAACCACGTTTCGTTCGTCGATGCCTTGCTGATTGGCGGCGCGGTGCGTCGGCCGATTCGCTTTGTCATGTACTACAAGATCTACAACCTGCCGATACTGAACTTTATCTTCCGCACGGCGGGGACGATTCCGATTGCCGGACGCCAGGAAGACATCCAGATCTACGAAAAGGCCTTCACCCGGATCGCTCAATATCTGAAGGACGGCGAACTGGTGTGCATCTTCCCGGAAGGCAAATTGACCGCCGACGGCGAGATCAACGAGTTTAAGGGCGGATTGACGCGGATTCTCGAAGAGACGCCGGTGCCGGTGATTCCGCTGGCGTTGCAGGGTTTGTGGGGGAGTTTCTTCAGTCGCGATCCGAACAAGGGCTTGTTCCGACGCTTGTGGTCGCGGGTGACGCTGGTGGCGGGTTCGGCGGTGGCTGTCGAGGCGGCGGAGCCGGCGAAGTTGCAGGGCCTGGTTGGGGAGTTGCGCGGGACCGTTCGGTAGTCGGTGACGATCCTTCGCGGGCAAGCCCGCTCTTACAATGGGAGCGGGCTTGTCGGGGAGGGGTCAGGCGGCGCTGACTTTCAGTCCGATCAAACCGGTCACGATCAGCGCGACGCTGGCCAGGCGAATCAATGCCATCGATTCGCCAAACAGCATGATCCCGGCTATCACCGTGCCCACGGCACCGACCCCGGTCCAGATGGCGTAAGCCGTGCCCAAAGGCAATTCCTTCATCGCCAGCCCCAGCAGGCCAAGGCTGATCGCCATGGCTGCGACGGTGAGGGCGGTGGGGAGTGGGCGGCTGAAGCCATCGGTGTATTTCAGGCCGACGGCCCAGCCGACTTCGAAGAGACCGGCAAAAAACAGAATGATCCAGGACATGAAAGACCTCCATCAATGACGGGGTCGTCCCCAGGATAATGACTCGATCGAGCCGCAGGGTCGTCCCCGCGTGGCGCCCATACTACCGAAAAATCATCCCGGGGACGTTGCGGGCTCAGTCGGCAACCCGTTGCGCCAGCTCCTCGCGATCCTGCTTTTCACTCATGCGCCGGAAGTACGTCGAGAGCAGTGCGCCGGAAATGTTGTGCCAGACACTGAACAGCGCGCTCGGCACCGCCGCCAGCGGCGAGAAGTGCGCGCTCGCCAGCGCGGCGCCGAGCCCGGAGTTCTGCATGCCGACTTCCAGTGCCAGCGATTTGCGTTGCGCCAATGGCAACCCGAACAGGCGCCCTGTGAAGTAGCCCAGCAAGTAGCCGAAGCTGTTGTGCAACATCACCACGGCCATGATCAGCAGGCCGGACTCGGCGATTTTCGCCTGGCTGGCGGCAACCACGGCCGCCACGATAATCACGATGCTGATCACCGATACCAGCGGCAACACGTCCACCGCATGCCGGACCTTGTCGCCCAGCAGTCGCTGTGCGACCACGCCAAGGATGATCGGCAGCAGCACCACTTGCAGGATCGACCAGAACAGCTCCATGAACGACACCGGCAACCAGGCCGAAGCCAGCAGCCAGATCAGCGCCGGGGTCAGCAGCGGAGCGAGGAGGGTGGTGACGGCGGCGATGGCCACCGACAGCGCGAGGTCGCCCCGGGCCAGCCAGGTCATGACGTTCGAGGAGGTGCCGCTCGGGCAGCAGCCGACCAGAATCACCCCGACGGCAATTTCCGGTGGCAGATGGAACACCTGGCAGAGCAGCCAGGCCATGCCGGGCATGATCACGAAATGTGCAACCACGCCCAGCGCCACACGCCACGGGTGGCGCGCGACGGCGGCGAAGTCGTCGAGTTTGAGGGTCAGGCCCATGCCGAACATCACCAGGCCGAGCAATGGCACGATGGCGCCCTTGAGGCCGAGGAACCACGCCGGTTGCAGGAACGCAATCACGGCGAAAATCAGAACCCAGTAAGCGAAGGTGTTGCCGACAAAGCGGCTCAGTGCTGCCAGTGCGCGCATGGCCTGATCCTTATTATTGGTCACGCTAAAAAACAAAGTGGGAGCGGGTTTGCCCGCAAAAGCGTCAGGTCTGCCAATACGTTAAATGACACACCGCCTTCGCCAGCAATCCCGCTCCCACTGTCGGACTTCACAAGGGGTTAGATCCCCTGCGGAATTTCTTCACCGCCCAACGCCTCGATCAGCGCTGGCAGGAAATCGCCGAAGGTCAGCATCATCAGGGTGAAGCTGGCGTCCAGTTGGCCGAGGGCCTCGTCGCCGCCGTCCTGTTCCGCCTGATCCTGCAGCAGGTCTTCGAACTTCAGACGCTTGACGGTCATTTTGTCGTCGAGCATGAACGACAGCTTGTCCTGCCAGGCCAGCGACAGTTGCGTGACCACTTTGCCGGTGCTCAGGTGCAGTTGGATTTCTTCGCTGGTCAGGTCCTGACGCTTGCAGCGCACGATTCCGCCGTCTTCGTGGGTATCGCGCAGTTCGCATTCGTCGAGGACGAAGAAGTCCGGTGCGGCTTGCTGGGTGGTGACCCACTCGGTCATCACGGCGGTCGGCGCGGTTTTCACGGTCAGCGGACGAACCGGCAAGGTGCCGATCACTTCACGCAGGGTGGACAGCAGGTCTTCGGCGCGTTTCGGGCTGGCGGAGTTGACCAGGATCAGGCCCTGTTTCGGCGCGATGGCGGCGAAGGTCGACGAGCGACGGATAAAGGCGCGCGGCAGGAAGGCCTGGATGATTTCATCCTTGATCTGATCGCGTTCCTTCTTATAGACCTTGCGCATCTGCTCGGCTTCGATCTCTTCGACCTTTTCCTTGACCGCGTCGCGCACGACGCTGCCCGGCAGAATGCGTTCTTCTTTACGGGCGGACACCAGCAGGAAATCCCCGCTGACGTGTACCAGTGGAGCATCTTCGCCCTTGCCGAACGGCGCGACGAAACCGTAAGTGGTCAACTCCTGGCTTGCACACGGACGCGCCAGTTTGGTGGCCAGTGCAGCTTCCAGCGCCTCGGCATCGACAGGCAGGTCTTGGGTCAGGCGATAGATCAGCAGGTTTTTGAACCACATGGGGTGAGTCTCTCCTTTATACAAAGGGGGGCATTATTGTCCTCGCCGTGTCATAGGCCAACCCTTCTCTAACCCTTTGGAAGGCCTGAGAAAATTAATTAAAAAAGTGCTTGCCAGAGGTTGGGTCGCTCCGTAGAATGCGCGCCACACCGAAGCGAAGGGTGATTAGCTCAGCTGGGAGAGCGTCTGCCTTACAAGCAGAATGTCGGCGGTTCGATCCCGTCATCACCCACCATTCGTTTCAAGTGTTTAGCGCAGCGGTAGTTCAGTCGGTTAGAATACCGGCCTGTCACGCCGGGGGTCGCGGGTTCGAGTCCCGTCCGCTGCGCCATATTCGGTAACCTGGACCACTGAACGCCAGGTCACCATGGAAAACCCGCTGAGGCGGGTTTTTTTCTGTCTCAAGTTTGTACGTTGTTCCGCGGGACGTGTCATTTCACCGGTTTTCAGATTTTTTTGAAAAAAACTTCAATTAAATCAACACTTTACGAAAACTTGTGGCATAATGCGCCCCGTAACGAAGCGAAGGGTGATTAGCTCAGCTGGGAGAGCGTCTGCCTTACAAGCAGAATGTCGGCGGTTCGATCCCGTCATCACCCACCATTCGTTTCAAGTGTTTAGCGCAGCGGTAGTTCAGTCGGTTAGAATACCGGCCTGTCACGCCGGGGGTCGCGGGTTCGAGTCCCGTCCGCTGCGCCATATTCGGTAACCTGGACCACTGAACGCCAGGTCACCCCAGAAAGCCCGCCCAGTGCGGGCTTTTTGCTGTCTGGCGATTGGCTTTTGCCTGGCCGGGCATGAAAAAAGCGACCATCCGGTCGCTTTTTTCGTTTCTGCCGCGGTCACTGGCTGGCGTTACGGCTATGCCGGTAATCGCTTACGGCTTCATATACTGCCTTACGCAGTCGGTTGATCCCGCCGATGGGGCGATGGGCTTCGATGCCGAACCACGGATTGAACGACAGGTTGTCGCATTGCAGGTTCAGCGCCGGGGTGTCGAAGTCCTGCGGTGGCAGGGTGATGCGCGCCACGGTTTCGAACGCGGCATCCTGCTCGCGCCACTCGATGCTGGTGTCTTCGATGGGCATGAATTTGTGCGCATCCTGGCGTTGGATCTGCAACACGAAACACGCCGGTACGCGGTCGGTGGACAATTGCTGGGTCAAGGCGCTGCGCAGGAAGTTCGGCAGATCCTGATTCTGCTTGGGCAGCGCATAGGCCGGGCAGTTGCCCGGATCTGGCGCTACACGGAACTTGGCGTTGGCTTCACCGAACTTGTACGGCGACACCGAAAAGTAAGTCGTCAGCGTCGGGCTGTCCGGGGGCGGGGAGAGCGTCGCCAGGGCGATAAACAGATGGCGCACCTGCCAGGTACGCGGATCCCAGCCCGGGAAAAACGCCATGACCTTTTTTCCGTCCGCCTGCGCCGCCACATTCTGACGATACTCGGCGACATCGCTGACAAAGAAGTTCGGGTGGCTGAACATCACGAAGTCCTGTTCATGCAGACCCTGGCGATCGTCGAGCAGCGATTGGCCCTGCACATCATGCAGTTTGATCGCCATGCCCCGGGCATCGCGCATGCTGTCGAACTGCGGATAGGCGTTGCCGTTGGACAGGCGCATCGTTGCTTGCCAAATCTTCCCTGGTTCGCTGAACACGCCTCGACGCAGCTCCTGAGCCAGATCCGGCAGCACTTGCACCTGGGCTTTCACGCAACCATGGGCCTTGGCATGGGCATCGCGCAGGTAGCGCGTGCTTTCCCGATGTTGATCGACGATGCGCACGGCTGTCTGGATCACATCCTGCGTCATCGCCGCTTCGCCCTCCGGAATCTGTTCCTGCGCCGACACCGGGCCTCTGTGCTGCCAGGCGAACCAGGCCGCCGACAATCCCCAACCGATCAGGCCGATCACCAGCAAAATCAGCAGAGTCTTGCCAAGGAACCGACCTAACCAAGACCAGAAACGCGCGAACATCGATGGCTTCCTGAACGAGTTGATCATCATGGCAGTTGCGCCTCCAGCGGGCCGCCCAGCACTTTCAGGTACTCCAGCAGCGCCCAGCGCTCCTCGGGCTGCAACAGCCGGCCGATGACCCCGTTGCCGCGTTCGCCGGCGCGGAATTCATGGCCGCTGTTGTGGTTGCCAGTTATTCGTGTGTCGAACAGAAAGCCATTGGTGAAGGCTTCGGTGCGATAGCCCAGATGGCGCGGATCGTATTCGAACGTGCCTTTGTAGAAGGTGGTGGCGCGCTCATCCTGCGGTGACAGCAGCTGATAGAGGCTCGGCACCGAGCCGTTGTGCAGAAACGGCGCCGTCGCCCATACGCCGGCCAGCGGACGGGCCTTGTAGGCGACTTTTTCGCGAACACCGATCGGCAGGCCAAAGCCGTCAAGACGGGATTTTTCCTCGGGCGTCTTCACCCCGGCCTCGCGGTAGGCGCGTTCTTCGACAAACGCGGTGACGTAGGCCAGGCCCTTGGCCACCGACAACTGGCTCAGGTCCAGCGGTTCCTTGGGTGTGGGGTGCAACTTCACGTCCATCTGCTCGAGTTCTTTCGGATCCCACTGCAGCGCGGTCAGGTCAAAACGGTGGTTGGCAATGTTATTGGCCGCGCCCGGATCGGTGCCGATGACGTCCACCGGCAACATGTGCAGATGCTGAACCCAGCGTTCGCCCTCCTGGGTTACCCGTGGGACGTGGCAACCGGCGCAGTTTTCGGCAAACAGCGCCCGGCCCTTGGCTGCCAGGGGCTTGTCGACTGTGCCCAGCACATCCTCCGGCCAGGCCGGTGGCTGAAGTTTTTGCAGGGTTTCTTCGATGGTGTGCAGGTCGCGCACGCGGACACTGGACGCATACCGTGCATCGCCTTGCAGCGGCTGACCATTGGCGTCGAAAAAGTTCAGGGTGGCGCCGACGCCCAATGCCTCGCCGATGTTGCGCGCCATCGGCTGCTGGGCCGAGCCGTTCCACTGCACCCAGTCGAACGTCCACATGTCCCACAACTGCGGGTAATCCACCGGGGCGTTCGCCACACGGTAGTTGGCCGGGGAGATGGCGTCACCGAAGGTCGCGTTGGCGATTCGCCCGAAAGCGTCGGTGCGGCCGGGGCCTTCCTCGGTCGGGTAGAGACCGCGATGGGTATCGTTCCAGGCCACCTTGAGGAAGGTGTTCAGCGAAACTTTGAAATCCTTGCGCAGTTGTTCGTGGCGCGCGTCGTACTCATCGCCGAGCACCGTGCGGGCAAAGGACTCGAATTTCCACGGGTTGTAGTAAGTCGATACAAGACTGGCGACCAGCGCCTGTCCGAAACTGCCGCCGCGTAATGTAGGAACACTGGAAGGCAACACATGCTGCGCCGCACCACCGTCAATGCGCACGGCCTGGCCTTTGAAGCGCAATTCGCCGGTGTGGCAGGCGGCGCAAGTGATGTCCAGGTATTGCTCCTGGCTGCCGGGGTTCTGATGACGGGCAAAACCTACCGGCAGATTGCCGGGGTTCTGCGGCGTGGCTTTCTGTTGCGGATCGACCAGAAAGCCGAAGCGTGCGAGGTATTCGGGAGAGGCGAAACGCTGTTTCGAGAATGGCAGCTCCAGGGCCTGGAACCACTCGTAGCGCAAGCCTTTGACCTGGGTGCCTTGCGGCGTGAAGTAGTAGGTCTGGCGCTCGTCATCCGTCCATTGCTTCAGGTAATGCACCTGTTGCACGGGGGTATAGAAGGGTAGTTTGGGATTGGCGACGTAATACAGAACCACCGCGAGGACGAGTCCCAGCAGCACCACGATCAGGGTCAGAGCACGGAATAAGAGGCGCAAGATAAACATCCTTGTCGAGTTATTGCGCTGTTATGCCTGAGGTGGCCGCATGCGGCAAGTGGCCATTACGCCAAGTGTTGTGGGAAGCGGCATCAATCGTTGTCGGAGCAAGATGACAGAAGCTTCATCGTCGGTTTTTCAAAATGCGTTTTAATCCCTGAACTTATCAGCGGTTTCCTGCTCTCATGCCGGTAGCCATTGGTCGTGGCGGCCTGATAAGCTCGCGGCTTTACTCGATTGCCCTTTCGGCGCATGAACAAGGAAATAGCATGAAACAGCATCGGTTGGCGGCGGCGGTTGCCCTGGTTAGCCTGGTCCTCGCGGGTTGCGATTCGCAGACCAGCGTAGAGCTGAAAACCCCGGCGCAAAAAGCTTCCTACGGTATCGGCCTGAACATGGGCAAAAGCCTTGCTCAGGAAGGCATGGATGATCTGGACTCCAAAGCGGTAGCCCAGGGCATCGAAGATGCCGTCGGCAAGAAAGAACAGAAGCTGAAAGACGAAGAACTGGTCGAAGCCTTCGCCGCGCTGCAAAAGCGTGCTGAAGAGCGTATGGCCAAGATGAGCGAAGAGTCGGCAGCCGCCGGCAAGAAATTCCTCGAAGAAAACGGCAAGAAAGCCGGCGTGACCACCACCGCTTCCGGTCTGCAGTACGAAGTGGTCAAGAAAGCCGACGGCCCACAGCCCAAGCCTACCGACGTAGTGACCGTTCACTACACCGGCAAGCTGACCAACGGCACCGTATTCGACAGCTCCGTCGAGCGCGGCAGCCCGATCGATCTGCCGGTCAGCGGTGTGATCCCGGGTTGGGTCGAAGGTCTGCAACTGATGCACGTTGGCGAGAAGTACAAGCTGTACATCCCTAGCGACCTGGCTTACGGCGCACAAAGCCCGAGCCCGGCGATTCCGGCCAACTCGGTTCTGGTTTTCGACCTGGAACTGCTGGCCATCAAGGATCCAGCCAAAGAAGACGCCGCTGCCAAGTAATCGGCACCGGTTTCAACAACAACGCCTCGCTTATGCGGGGCGTTGTTGCATCTGGTCGAAGGCCAGCGTAAACAGAGCGAACCGATGGGCGTCAGGGCAGTCCTAGACTTTGAGGCTGCCCGCACTAGACGCCCCGAGCCGCCAAGTCAATGAAATATTGGGGTTTTTTATGTGAGTAAAAAACGCCCGATCTGAGCGCAGCCCTTATGAAACGGGGCTCTCAGCGCTGAAATGCAGCTCTGTTCACAAGGTTATCCACAATTTGTGTGGATAACATTTCAACGGGAAAAATAGATGAAAGCTCCGTGGAATTTCGCCCGATTCCTTCCCTTGGCCGGACGCCTTCTTGCCCGGGGTCGCTTGCCGACGCTGCTGTTCGCCGTGGCGAGCAAAGGCGCGGCGCAAGGCAATCGACTGGGCAAATTGAAGGATGATCTGCGTTTGCTCCAAGCCTTGTGCCTGGCCTACTGGCGTGGCGAGTACCGGGCGATCAGCCCCAAGGCGATTGTCTCGGTGGTGGCAGGATTGATGTATTTCCTGAGTCCGGTCGATGCGATTCCGGATTTCATTCCCGTTTTCGGCATGCTCGACGACATCGCCGTACTCGCGTGGCTGATGAAAACCCTCGACGATGAGCTCAGCGCATTCCGCATGTGGCGCGATCGACAGTCGCCGGAAAAGCTCAAAGTCGTCGAACGCCTGCCCGATACGCCTGAACAACTTCAACTTCAAGGGCCGAAAAAGTCCTGAATGGCGACAGCCTCTTACACAGATAGATACCCCCCACGACCTTGGCCGCTGTTAGGATTACACTTCTAGGGAAAAGTGCCGACTCGCTAAGTGTTGTTGTCCTACGGGGTAGTCATGGATATTCAGATAATTGCACGCGACGGCGAACCCGAATACGCGGTTCTGCCGTGGGCTCAGTATCAGGCTCTACTGAAAGCAGCAGGCATCAACGAAACACCGTCGCGTCCGGCCGCAGCGCCTGTCGCGGCCACCTCAGACCCGATTCTTCCAGGTCTGGATCAATTACGCAGTTTGCGCGAAGGGAAGGGCATCGCCATCGAGGCGCTGGCCCGCACGGTAGGCATCAGCCCGTCTTACCTGGCCATGATCGAAAGTGGCGAGCGTCAGCCCGACGCCGCGATTCGCCGCAGCCTGGCCTGGGAATTGACGGTGCCAGGGTGGAGGGAACAATCGTGAGCGTACGCATCAGTCGTCAACATTGGGACGGATTGCTGGGGGAGCTTGATCAGGCGCGCAGGCAGCGCCATCTTCTGACTTATCGAGCCTTGCTCGAACGCTTGCAACTGCCGACGCCGGCCATGCAGACCCTGACCGCCGCACTCGAACACCTGGCCGCGCTGGATGCAAAGGCCGAGCAGCCGCTGCGCAGCTCGCTGGTGATCAGTCAGGGGGCCAGTCGTCTGCCACGGACCGGTTTTTTTGAGTGTGTCGAACGCCTGGGGCGGTTTTCCGGGCCATCCGACGGGGTTGCCGCCGCCTCCTGGCACGCCTCGGAAGTGGTGCGGGTATTCGAATACGAATACCCCGAGTCGGCGGAAGCCTGAGTGTTTTTACGACTCAAGGCGCGGGCCGGTTACTGGCTCGCCCGCCGGCTGTTTCACTGGTCGTGGTTTGTCCGTCAGCCGCGTGGCTGGCGATGGCTGGAAGGGCAGTTCGCGCGCATGGCCAATCTCGGTGATGTCGGCGCGCAAGGCTTTTACGGGCACATCCTGACGTTTCGTGGTGTTGGCCTGGGCGCGCGCGAGGAGGGCGTGCGCTTGCTGCGTTTGGCGGCGCTGGCCGGGGATGGCAAGGCGGCGTATCAGGTCGGTGTCATCAGCCTTGCCGGTACGCCGAGTCAGGCGCCGGATCCCGCGCAAGCGCAACGCTGGTGGGAAATGGCCGCCAGGACCGGGCATCCGCTGGCGGAACTCAAGCTGAAAGAGTTGGCGGGCCGGGACCGTTCGCCATAAGCCATTGAAAAGATCCCTGAACGGGGCGTGAGGGAAACCTCCCGCCCCGTTTTTGCATCCGTTGTTTGGCGACTCTGATTCGCAGATTTCTCCTACAGCTCCTGCTTACTTGCCTGACTTCTTTACCGACAGATCCACTGCAAAGTCCTCGCGCCTAATTTCTGTGCGAGGGAACGCTCATGTTTGACCCGGTTTTTCATTTCGCCTTGCGCACGGGAATGCGCTGATGGAAGCCGTCACCCGCATTGAGCAGGAACTCGACAGCTTTCCCGACACCCTCAGCCTCTACCGCGAGCAACTCAAGCACTGGCTCAGCCGCTCGGCCGACCAGATCAGTCATGCCGCCGACCTGCCGTCGCTGATGGGCATGGAGCGGGTCATCCGTTTCGGGGAGACCCGCACAACTGTCAGCAGTGACGACAGCCAATTTTCCTCCGCCGTCATTCAATGCTCGAAAACCGGGCCAATGCTGATCGAAAGCAAGTTCGAATCGGTCTACGACATTCCGCTGGGCGACATCGTTGTCGATGTGGTGACGGTGGGGAGCGGGGAGGTGATGCCGGTCACCCTGGATGCCCAGGGTCAGGGCGTATTTCACGGCAAGGCCGGCGAGTCCTATCGGGTACGGGTGCATGGCGAAGTCAGCACCGGGCAGATGGACGCGCTTTTCGAGTCCTACGATGGCCTGACTCAGCAACTGGATAGCTGGCTGCGCAGCGAGTGGCGGCGCTTCAGGCCGCAGTGGTCGCAGGAGGTCGCGACGGCGGCGGGCAATGGCCTGCTGGCCGGGAGCTGGGCGGCGATCGAGGGCGTTTGGGACAGCATCGGTTTGCTGTCGGAGATTCTTCAGGATCCTGGCAAGTTTGCCGAGCGGCTGGGCGATGCGGCTGCGCAGTTGATCGAGCTGGCGCAAACCGCCCCTGAAATGATGGAAAAGCTTCAATTGCTGGTCAGCGACGAAGCGGCGCTATGCCTGCTATTGCGCACGGCCAGCCTTTGGCTGGAAATGCTGCCGCCCAGCGAAGTCGCCGGGAAAACCGCTGAAGCCGTATCGATGGTGGTGGTGCAACTGCTCATCGATGTGTTGATCGGCGTTGTGCTGACGTTTGTCGGTGCCGGTGCGGGAATCGCTTATCTGACATTGCGTCTGGGGGAGCGCGGCGCCCGGTTACTGTCGGCGGTCAGTCGTCTGGTCAAGGCGATGTTCGGCATCGTCACTACCTTCATCGGTTATGTAAACCAGTACAAAACCGTCGCCGCCCGAGGCATTGCGGCCAGCCTGAAAAAAGGCCACCTGCAACTGCGCTGGGATGCAAAGCGCAACACCTCGCTGAAGAAAGACGAGCCTCACCACGACCAGTCCGAGCAGGCGAAAAACCCCAACGGCGACAGCGCCGATTGCGCCCCGCTGACGTGCACCAACGGTTGCCCGGTGTCGATGGTCACCGGCGAAGAACTGCTGACGTTGACCGACGGCGTACTCGACGGACTGCTGCCGTTCGAATTCACCCGTCTGTACCGCACCAGCGCCGCCGAAATCGATATCGGCCTCGGCCATGGCTGGAGCCATTCGCTGGCCCATCGGCTGGCGATCGAGGGCGACGGCGTGGTCTGGATCGACCACGAAAACCGGCGCACGCGGTTTCCGCTGCCGAGTGTCGAGCGCCCGGCGATTCACAACAGTCTGTCGCGGGCGGCGATTTTTCTCGGGGATGAAGCGGAGGAATTGATCCTCG